>JANXMC010000170.1 GCA_025354825.1 Myxococcales bacterium | reverse complement strand
CCCTTCCAGACGACATGCGCGCACCTACAACTAGCAGACACCTAATATCCCCGCGGGGACACGGTTGTTGACGCGCCGCGCGCACACCTGAGCTCCGAAATTCGCGAATGACGGCCGAGCTTGACGTTACAGAGCGCGCCAGTCAAAGTTCAGGTCATTCATGAAGGCCATCCGTCTGTTTCACGCGGCAGCCGCTGCTGGGATCCTGACTGCATGCAACAGCAGTACGACGACCGAGCCCGCGGTCAAAAGTAGGAGCGCAGCTCGCGGTGCAGTCGGGGCGATTCCCGCCGACGTTGCCAGTTGGTTCGCCACCGCGATAGGCGCAACGACGTACGACCTTCTTTCGTACGACTCCGAGAAGCTACCGGTTTCGGGACGAACGATTCACCGAATCAAGGCGCTTTCGATCGCAAGCCAGACACCGATCGACGCCTGCTTTACCGAGGTGGGTGAGCGACTACAGGAGTGTGGCGAGAATCTTCGCGAGAAGGAGCAACTTGCCTACTGGTCGGCGCACGGAACCCTCGACCTCGTCCTGGAAAAGCGACTCGCCGCATTGGGCCTCGACGAAACGGTCCCGGTCGGAATCTGGCTTCGTGCAACCCAAGTACTTCCACCGAAGGAAGCTTTGATCGGTAGGCCTGATGCACTGGCGAAGGCGCAAGACGCGCGCTCCACTACGAACGACGCAGCCAAAGAGCGTCTCTTGGCAGAGTTGTCTCTCGATATTCGTGCAAAGTTACGCCTCGTGTCTGACGCACCCGCTGCTGTTGGCGAACTCAAAGCCAAGGACATTTGGCTGTTGCGCGACTCCCCATCGATTGCCCGAATGTATCTTCTAGAGGAAGGACATGCTGCAACTGGCTCTCCGAGCTGGGTGGCAACTATTGGTGCGACAGGTTCCGGCTACTCCGGATCAGGCGTGAATGTATGCATTGTCGAAGATCGCTTACCGGCGTTCTACACAAATGCCGTTTGGGCATCGATTCGCTGCAGCGGAACAGCAGGAACACACTCAGGTCTCGTAGGTGGCATTCTGCGGGATACGATCTCGCCCTACGGAGCAGCTACCGGGGCGAACCTGTACATGGCCAATTGGGCCGGATGTCCAACGGGTGCCGCAGAAGCTATGGCATGGTGTCCGTCTCCTGTATGGAACCTAAGCTACGTCTTTGGCAGCGGAGACGTCTTCGACAACTTGCTCGTGGACTACCATGTCAAGTACTCGCCCTACCCGTTCATCGCCGCAGCATCGGGGAACACGGATTACGGCGAATATGGCAGCACGTGTCCCGCGTCCTGCGTTGGCGCACGCGGTTATGTCCAGCAACCAAGTTACAATACAAGTATTGTTGGAGGGTCATTTGACTGTGGCGATAGTGGCAGGGCGAACGACACTATTTTTTGCGACGCATGTGACTTGAATTTTGATGGTCGCGAACTCCCGCACCTTGTCGCGCCGGCCACGCAAGTCCTCGACGACGGCACCACTGTGCACGGGACGAGCGTTGCGTCACCTCAGGTGGCCGCTGGCGTGGCTCAGCTGTATCAAGCGAACTCAAACCTTGCAAACTGGCCCGAAGCCGCACGAAGCATCATCATGAATGGCGCGGACGAGACCGTGTTCGATGGGCCGTTAAGCCTTGGTGATGCCATCGACGATAGAGACGGCGCGGGCGAGCTGAACATACCGAAATCCCTTCAGATAGGCGCCGTAGCCGCCAAGGTAGATGGTGGCAACGTGCCAGGCGTGATCGGGCACGACTACGGCACGATTTCTCAAAGTACCACTCCAGCACACTCTTTCTACAACGAAGTCTATCACGTAAAGACGCCTTACACGGCTCGCCGGCTGCGTGTCGTGTTGAACTGGGACGCAAGTGTCACGTGCACAGATCCTGGCTCCTCGGGCGGATCGTGCGTTGGAGCGACGCTCGACGCCGATCTGGATATCCATATCTTCAACGCGTCGACAGGGCACCTCGTGAATTTTTCGGCAACGAGCGTCAACAGTTATGAGTTTATCGAGTTCCCTGTCGAATCGAACGTTGAGTATCTGGTGAAGATCTACGTCTACGCTTGGAATTCCAAGAACACATATTTTGGTCTGAGCTACATGGCTGACTACTTCTCCACAGATTGACCCGAAGGACTCGCATGGCAAATCGACCGTTCGTTCGTCCCGTCAGCGTGGTATCCGTGATCGCACTCCTCGCTGCGCTATCGGGCTGTTCTTCGTCCTCGGGCTCCGGAACGGCGGATGCGCTGGCTTCGGACGCCAGCTCGTCCGATTCAGGAGAAACGATTGCGTCCGACGTCGCCGTGCCGGATACCGTCACGACGGACAGCAATGGCACTGATGCCACATGCCGAGATGTACGCAAGCTGGGTGATCACAAGCAGCCGACGGACGCTTGCTGGGATCCGCCGCTGCACTATTGTTCGGGCGGTATCGAGCCTCTTTACACTGTTGGCTGTGCTTCGGACTCATCGTTCTGTTGTCAGTTCTCGAGCTCGTGCATCCCTTGTGGATTCATCGAATGCGCGTGTAGCGGAGGTACCTGTATTCCAGCTGGATGCGATGCCATCCCCATGATCACTGATGCAGTAAAATGTCACAAACCCGATTCGACGCTCGCGATCTGCTGGGACGGAGTCGATGCTAAGTAGCTAAGCAACTCTTGCGATTGCACGCAGCCGAAACAAAATGAGAAAAAGCGCACAACCCGACTGCGGGTGTGCGCTTTTCTGCCCGACGCGAAGTCGATAGTTGGCTAGTTACGCAGCCCCACCCTGCGCATTCACGCTCGGCGGCGGCCCGCCATCTCCCGATCCCCCCCGCGGCGGATCGATTCCCACTTCCTTCGCATCCTTCGCCACCGCTTCCCCCCACAGCGCCGAGCGCAGCTGCTCCAGCCGCGCCTTCACCTTCGCCAGCTTCGCCGACTGCACCTCGGTCTCAGCCCGCTCCGACGCGCTCGCTTCCACGCCCTTGTCGCGCGCCGTCTTCGCCGATTGCAGGACCTCGAGGATTTCGCGGTGGAGCTCTTCGCCGGCGGCGATGATCCAGGCGTCGAGCTTCTTCGCGAAGTCGTCGATCATCTCGTCGAGCTTGGGGCCGACCTTGGTGGCGATTTCGCGGATGACCTGCGGGGTGCGCTCTTTGACGATGCGCTTGTACTCGCTGTTGATGCGATCGCGCGCGGTGAGGGCGAGGACCGGAGCCGCCACGAGCATGAGCGCGCCGAAGATGACGGCGCCGCCGAGGAGGCCGCCGATGCCGAGGGTGAGCATCGCCGCGACGCCGACGTCGAAGGCGATGGAGTCGACCTCGACCTTGAGCCCCGGGAGCGCGCCGCCGAATTGATCTTGGACGCGTTTTGCCGTGTCGTGCGCGTCTTCGCGGACGAGGGCGATGGTGCGCTCGGCGATGGACTCGAGGGCGGCGGCGATCTCTTTCGTCTCGGCCTCGGCCCAGTTCTTCACCACCTGTTCGAGGTAGGACTGGTAGTAGGTTTTGACGTCGGCCGCTTCGGCGCCTTCGAGCTGGGCGAGCGAGAGGCGGATGGCGTCGTCGACGAAGCGATCGAGATCGCGGCGGGCCCAGGCGCGGACGGCCGAGACCTCTTCACGAACTTTCTGACGACGCTCTTCGATGGTCTTGCCCTGGCCTTGGAGGTCGCTCTCGATGGCCGAGATGCGACGCGCGAGCTCGGATTCGTCCATCGAGAGCGCGCGGCGCTTGGCGTCGACACCCTTCTGCAGGGTGCCGGCGGCGCCGAGGGCTTCCCCGAGGGCGTTGTCGAGGAGGATGCGCCCACGCTGCTCGGCGAGGAAGTGCGTCAGGTGCTCGACGAGCTCGGGCATGCCGCTCTTGGGCCCGCGCTCGAGCGCTTGGTGCGCGCTCACCGGGAAGATGATGGGGTCGCCCTTCACGAACTTCGAGAGCTGCGTCTTGGCGTAGGCGAGCGCTTCGGCTTGCTCGGATTCGCTGAGCAAATCCCACTTGGTGATGACGAAGATGATTTTGTCGCGCGACTGGCCGATGACTTTGTCCTGGAGGAACGCGCGCTCGCTCTCCTTGAGGATTTGCCCCGCGTCGAGGAGGAAGAGCACCGCGTCGGACTGCGGGATGTAGCTGTAGGTGATGTCTGCGCGCTGGAGCGACAGATCGTTCACGCCTGGCGTGTCGACCAGGACGATGCGCTCTTGGAGGAGCGCGGCCGGGTAGCTGACCTCGAGGTGGTCGACCTCGTCGGTCGCGCCTTCACCGCCGACGATGAACGATTTGACGGCGTCGAACTCGATGGGGCGATCGGCGCCGCTGGCGAGGACCACGCGCGCGGCCGGCGCATCGCCGTAGCGGAGGTGATGGATGGTGGCCGTCGTCGGCGTGACGCCGGTCGGCAGGACCGCGGCGCCGAGGAGCGCGTTCACGAAGGTGGTCTTGCCGTGGTTGAACTCACCGACGACGACGAGGTGAAAACGATCTTCGTCGAGCTTCTTCACGAGCGCAGTTTCGACGCGCTTGTGGAGCGAAACGGCCCCGAGCGTCTGCGCGACCTCGCAGAGCTCGCGGACCGCGCCGGCGACCTCGTCCTTCTTCTCGCGGAAGCCTTCGAGGGCGCCCTGAGCCGGTTTTTCTGCAGCGGGCGCTGCGCTTTGTCCGTCGCTCATGTGATCACCTTGATGATGTCGTGCACACGCTTGTCGCACTCTTCCATGGAGATGCCTCCTTCGCCGAAGCCCGCGGCCTTGCGATAGAGGGCCGTCTCGCCGAACACCTTCAGCGCCTGCACGCGCTTCGGCACGTAGGGGTGGCTGGCCATGAGCTCGCTGACGCGGCCGATGCCCGTTTTTCCGTCCTCGAATTGCTCGAGGTAGGCCTCGACGTTGAGCTCTTCGTAGAGTTTCTGACTGCCGAGCGCGAGCTTCATGAGGCCGCGCATCGAGACGTTCAAATCTTTGACGACGAGCATGCCAGCGCGATCGCAGGTGATCTCTGCGCGGCGTGACCAAGCCTTGAGCGCCACCGTGGCCGGGTAGGCGAACCACCAGACGTAGTGGTTCAAGACGTTGGTGAGCATGTACAGCGTCGTCAGGTAGACGACGTGGTTGTTCTGGATGTGGCCGTGCTCGTGGCCGAGGACGTCGAGGATTTCGGCGTCGCTGAAGTGGTCGATGAGCGAGCCGTTCACCATGATGAACGAGTCGTCGTTGGTGCCGAAGGTGCCGGCGTTGAGGTTCGGGTTTTGACCGACGTAGAGCGTGGGCGTGGCGATGCCGAGCGTCTGCGCCGACTGGACGTTGAGCGCGTGGATGCGGGGGAACTGCCGCTCGTTCACGCGGACCGTCTGGCCGAGGAGCTGGTTGCGGCCGAACGCCTTCCACATGCGCACGGTGGCGGCGATGGCGTACTCGACGGGCGCCATTTTCTGGAAGGTGGCGCGTGTTTGTCGATCCGAGATGTAGGTGTAGTCGTGGCCTTCGCCGCCGCCCACGTGGTGAGCTTTTTTCTGCGCGACGAAGCTGGAGAAGTCGAGATTCGGGACTTGTGCCATCGAGGCTCCTTGAAACTGCGAACTGGATCGAGACGCTTTTCAGGGTAAGCATCACCCCGGAAGCCGGCAATCAGCGCCAATCACGTTTCACGTTTCGCAATGATCGCGGACAGCGGCGCATGCCCGTTCGACGGCCGTCGAACGGAGTCGATCTTCCGCCCCGTATTTTTGCGCCGAGAACGCGGGAAAGCTGGCCTATGATGCGCGACCATGCGCAGCGTTCTCGGTCTTTTCTTCGCGTCGACGTTGGCGAGCGCAGCGCTGCTCGTGCCGACGCAGGCACGTGCCGCTGACGACGATTTGCCGGGCGGCACCGATCCGCCGCGCATTTTGCCGGTGGCCATCGTCGACGGGTACTTCGCCTACCACGACACCCCGCCGGCCAGCCGCAACGCCACGTTGATGACAACGGCGGTCCGGCACGACGAATTCCAGCTCAACCTCGCGGCCATCGGCTTTCGCCTCGAGCACGCCAAGCTCATCGGCACCGTCGTCCTCCAAGCCGGCACCTCGGTCGACGCCCTCTATCCGACGAGCACGCGCCTCATCTCCGGAAGCACGATCGCGCCCGGACCGAGCAATCCGCAGGTGTGGAAGCACATCCAGGAGGCGAACGTCGGCTATCGCCTCGGCAGCGACCTCGCCGTCATCGCCGGCGTCTTCACCAGCCACCTCGGCAACGAGGGCTTCGTCAGCACCGGCAACTGGAACTACGCCCGCGCGATGATCGCCGACGCGACGCCGTACTACCTGGCGGGCGCGAAGATCGTCTGGCGCGCGCATCCCAATCTCACGCTCACGGGGCTCATCTACAACGGTTGGCTCACCTACGACGATCTCGGGAAATCGAAGAGCGGCGGGCTGCGCATCGAGTGGAAGCCGAGCGACAAGGTGTCGCTCTCCGATGGCGCGCACGTGGGGCCGGCGCTCTCGGGCATCCGCATCTACGACGACCTCACCTTCCGTTGGCAAATCGTCAACCGGCTCGACCTCGCGGTGCAGGCCAGCTTCGGCGTCGACAAGCCGTCCGAGGGGAGCACCAAGCAGGTCTACGGTGCGGCCGCGTGGCTCCGTTGGATGATCGGCGACACCACCTATTTCGCGCTGCGTGGTGAGTACCTCGCCGACGATCACGGGATGATCACCGGCGCTGGCGCGCGGCAGCCGGTGACCAACGGCCCCATCGGTCAGAAGCTGACGGCCGGCACCTTCACCCTCGGCTGGATGCCGCATCCGAGCTTCCTCGCGCGGCTCGAGGTCATGCAGCGGATGAGCGACGTCGAGTACTTCGCGGGCGGCAGCGTCGCGCCGTCGACCGATCCGAACACGGGCACCTCGGACGACGCCAAGAAGCGCTCGACGACGGTCACCGCCTCGGTCGCCTTTTCGTACTGAGCCCTCTCGACGGAGTCGCGGTAGGTAAAACACCTGCAAAAACAGGGTGTAGAGGCGTGCGCAGCTCAGCAACGAGGCTAGCCTGCCTCTCATGCCCGTTCGACATCACGCTCCTCCACGCCCTCTTCTCTTCGTCGCCGCCCTGACGTTGGCCGCCTGCGGTTCGACGCGAACGCCGGCGGCGACGGCCGATCCGGCGCCCGCCAATGCCGATGCGGGACCGACGAGCGCCGCCACCACCACCGCTACTGCGACGGCAGCCGGGGCTGCTGCCAACGGCGCTCCGACGGCTGCTGCTGCGGCGGCAGTGTTCGAGCCCGTCGCAGCGCCGGCGGCGACGCCACTGCTCATGCCCTCCGGTCGACCTTCCTGCGGCAACGTCGCCACGCGCGCGCCCGCACCGAAGGACTGCGTGAAATGACGGACGACGAGGGCGCGGCTCCCCTCTTCACGTTGTCGATGCGTGGTGGTGCGCCCGAAGAGCGGCTTCATCGGCGTCGTCCGCTGGCCGACGAGATGCCGTGGGGATCGATCGATCACGCGTCGCTCGATCCGGCGATGCTCGAGGAAGCACGCAAGGTGTGGACGAACGGTACGTTCACCGAATATGCGGCGGCGGCAGCGTTTTCTGCGCTGACGACGGCGCTCCTCGAGTGTGGCGCGCCGGTCGACGTGATCGCGATGGCGGCCGACATCGTCGTCGACGAGATGCACCACGTCGAGCTCTCGGCGCGCCTCACCACCGAGCTCGGCGGCGGCGTTCCGTATCGCTTCGATCTCGGGCTCGTCTCGCCGGTGACGACGCCGGGTGCGCGTCCTCTCTTGCGCGCGGCCGAGCTGGCGGTCACCACGTCGTGTGTCAGCGAATCGTTGAGCGTGCCGGCGATGGGCCGATCGCGCGCGCTCGCGACCGTGCCGTTGGTGCGCGCGGTGCTCGATCGCCTCGTCGCCGACGAAGGACCGCACGCGCGAATCGGCTGGTATTTCCTCGATTTTGCGGCTGATCAGCTGACGGGCGACGAGCGTCGACACCTCGCCGAGCTCGCGCTCTCGACGGTGCGCGTCTACCGACACCTCTGGCAAGAAGACCCGTGCGACGGTTGCGCGCCGCCCCTCGGCCTCGGCGGTCACGACGCACGCGGGCGAGCGGCGCTGCGCAAGGCGGTGGAGATGACCATCGCCAAGCCGCTCGCCGAGTACGGCATCGTCCTCGATCTGGCGGCGGTGGATGCATGAGCGTGCGATGCTGGGGCATGCGCGACACACGCGAGCTGCGACGACGACTCGAGGCGGCGCTGGGAATCGTCACGCTGACGCTCGGCGCCGGCGCCTGCGAGCGGGTCGACAAGACCTCCGAAGTGGTCGCCGATCCGAGCACGACGAAGGCGACGACCCAACCGACGGTCACCGCCGCGCCGACGCCCTCGCCGTCGCCTTCCGTGATCGACCCGCCGCCGGAGCCGACCGTGGGGTTTCCCACCGGCGGAGGCGGATGCGCGCCCGTCGCTTGGTGTGGATCGGCCCTTCTTGCGAAGAGCGTGGCGAAGTCGGGGAGCGCGAACAAGCTCGGCTGCACGGTGAGCCTCGAGCAGGGCGGCCCGCCGAGCCCGAAGATTCCGTGGTTCGCCTATGGTGAGCTCGACGAACCGGCGACCAAGACCGCGCGCGCCGATGCTGGACCGGCCGATACGTGTTGTTACCAGCTGCATCGTCTCTGCGGCGGTGGTCGTCCGCTGGTCGACGGCGACGTCGCGCGCGTCGCCGAGGTGAGACCGGGAAGCGCGTGGCATACGGAAATTCGTGTCGATTCGTCGCTCGTCGCCGACGTGGACGAACGACGCGCGATCGGTGAACGTTGGCTCGTCGACGCACGCATGGAGCACGCCTCGGTCGCTTCGTTCGCGCGCGCGGCGCTCGAGCTGATGTCGGTCGGCGCACCCTCCGAGATCGTCGCCGATTGTCATCGCGCGGCGCTCGACGAGGTTCGGCACGCGCGCATCTGCTTCGCGGTCGCTTCGCGCTTCCTCGGAAGAGACGTCGAGCCGGGAGCCCTCGAGTTGCCGGCCGCGCGTCCCTGTTCGCTCGTCGACATCGCCCGCTCGACGTTGATCGAAGGTTGCTTCGGCGAGACGTCGGCGGCGCTCATCGCCTCGAGGGCCGCCGAGGCCTGCGTCGACGAAGGGATGGGTGAGGCCCTCCGCTCGATCGCCGACGACGAAGCGAACCACGCGGCGCTGGCGTTTCGAATCGTGGGTTGGTGCTTGAAAACCGGCGGATTCAGCGTCGCACGGGCGCTCGACGAAGAGGTCGCGAAGCTGCGCCAGAGGCCGGACGCCGAGACGCTCGACGAGCTCGTCGTTCCGCTTCTTGCCTCGATGACCGCGATGACCTCGACGACCGCCGCTCGCCCACCCGCGCCTGACTCACGCCTTCAGGTGTGACACGCCCGTCGCCACCATCGTGAGGACGTGCGTGCTGCCTGCGACGTTGGCCGCGTCGGCCGCGCTCCCAGGATGTGCCACCGCGAGAATGCCGGCGTCGAGAATCACGTTGAGGTCGGCGAGCTGATCGACGGGCGCGTCGCTCGCGAGGACGGCGCCGGTGGCCGCTTCGGCGGCGAGCGCGAGAGCCTCTCGAATCGCCGAACGTCGTGACGTGGCGCTGGCGGCGATGCCGATCGTACGGAGCGTGCCATCGTCGTCCTCGCGCGCGCGGACGATCGCGTCCGAGGGCGCGTGCTTCGCCACCTTCCACGCCAGCTCGAGCGCGCGCAGCTCTTTTTCCGTGGGTCTGCGCGTCGTCACCACCTCGCCACGGATCACCTCGCCGGCGGCCGTGGCGTCGTGGGTCTCGGCGACGAGGCCGGCGCGGACGACGGTGAGGTCGAGCCCCGCGCGCGTCGGCGACGGGAGCTCGCGCGTGACGACGATGCAGAGATCGCTCTTCGCCTGCAAGACGTCGAGCGCATCCACGTGCACCGACGGCGCGACCAACGTCTCGAGGGGAGCCTGCGCGAGGAGCTGGGCCGACGCCGGATCGACTTGCTGATTGCTGACGACGAGCGGCGCCGAGAGACCTTTCGGCATCGCACGAAGCACCTGGATGACGGCGGCGTTCACGGTTTCGGCGACGACGACGACGACGGGTCGACCTCGCGAGAAGAGCGCGACGGCCGGCGACGTCAGCTCGGCGATGAGCTCGAGCGCTTGTTCGGAGCTGCGGAGCTGCATCGCAGTCGGCAGCGCCGCGTCTCCGCTGCCGTACATCAGCGCGGTCGGCAGTGACCCGCGCGGGGCGTTTTCTTCCGCGTAGAACGTCGCGACCTGCAAAGAGCGCGGGGGTGCGCGCAGCTCGCTCGCCTGCGTCGCCACCACCGTCAAGAGCTCGGGCGTCGCACGCGGGGCGCCCTCGCGATCGAACGACGATGCCGCCCGTCCGAGCGCCGCTTCGTGACGAGCGAGGAGCCCGAGCGCGCGAATGGCCAGCTCACGACGCGTCTCGAGGGGCACGTCGTCGTAGTCGATGAGTCGCTTCATCACGCGCCCGTAGTCCTCGGGGCGGACGAGCACGACGACCCGCGCGTGGTTGATCGCGGCCGCACGAATCAGCGCCGGTCGCTCGAGCTCGGCCTTGCTCAGCACCTCGTCGA
Source organism: Myxococcales bacterium (assembly GCA_025354825.1). GTDB lineage: Bacteria > Myxococcota_A > Polyangia > Polyangiales > Polyangiaceae > JANXMC01. Next base: position 15,986 of record JANXMC010000170.1, on the reverse strand, counting down.
GCGTGTTTGCGTTCTTCTCGACGCGCGCGAGGTTGACGACCACCAGATCGATCGGATGTCCGCCGAAGCTGGCGAGGGCGGGCAGCTCGTCCTCCGAGGCCATGATGCCGGCGAAGATGCGCGCGTCGAACGCCTCGAGCTGCGTCGGGACCGCGCCGCCGCCCACGAGCTCGCCGATGGTGCGTACGAAGACGTCTTTTTCCCGCAAAAATTGAGCGTTCCTCGTCGAGGCGACGACCTCCACGCCGAGCGAGAGGAGCCGCTGCACGAGGTCTTCGAGCTCGGTCGTGTCGTGGACCGAGATGAGGGCGCGACGAGGGAGCATGGTGATGGGCCTATTCGACGATCACTCGACGATGAGTTGCAGGTACATGCGATTGAAGCGCCACACCGAGCCGACATCCCAACGCCAGACGTCGGTGCGCTCGGGAGAGTCGGGGAGATATTCGCCGCTCCACTCCGGCACCTTCATCGGCGTCACCGAGAGCGTCTTGCCCGAGATGGTGAGCGGCAAGAGCATCGCGTGCCCGCTCGGCATCGCGGTGCAGTTGCGATAGGCGACGTAGTTGGCGATCGCCGCGTCTTGCACCGCCTTGGCGATGCTCTTCGGATCGCCCGCGCCGGCCGGACCGAAGTGCTCGGTGAAGAGATGCTCACGAAAGGCTTTGATTTGCGCCTTGCAGGTCTCTCGCGTGCTCGGATACGCGGGCCACATGCCGACGCAAATCTCGGTGTCGCGTCCGCCGGCGAGGCTGCGCTCGTTGAGGTTGGCGCTGCCGATGATGATCCAGACGTCGTCGACGATCATCATCTTCGAGTGCACGTAGATGTAGTAGCGCCGGTTGTTGATCACCATCTCCTTGCGTGACGGCTTGGGCCCCATTCCCTTGCGCTTGTCGGGGTGCCACTGCGAGACCACCTCGCCCGCGGGGTTCTCCCCGGCGAGCGCGCGTGCCTCGGCGAGGTGCATGTAGTCGTCCTCGAGCTTGGCGATGGAGACGATTTTCCCGTCCTTCGGCACGCACGATCGCCCGGGAAAATAGAACGAAAGGTGCTTCGACCAGGGAATGCCGCCGAGCTCGCTCGAGAGCCGGCCAATCATGTACTCCATCGTTCGCCACTCGAGGTTTCGCTGCGCCTGCGTCGAGAGCGCGGCCGGATCTCCCTCGGGGTACATCGGCGTGACGATGTAGCAATGGAAGGGCTGGCCCTTCTTCTGCACGATGCGATCGACGATTGCCTTGGCGAGCGTGTTCTCGACGTTGTCGCGCGTGTCGCTCCAGTATTTTCCCGAGCTGATGAAGTACTGCGTCTCGATGTAGATGAACTCGTCGGCGCGGCCGATGGCGTTCAAATACGCGTCTTGGATGCTTCGCTCGGAGTCGTTCGGCAGCTTCCACTCGAACTCGGTGCGGCTGCCGATCTTGATCTCCTTGTTCACGCTCGGCATCACGCGGCTGCCCTTGTCCCAGTGATCTTTGTCGATCGACCGGTAGACCTGCGCGCACCAAGGGCGATCTTTGAGGGCTGCGGGCTGCTCGTTCTGTTGGACGAACTTGTTGCCCTTGTCGTCGCCCTTCTCGAGATCGAAGAGCGCGCGGAATTTCTTGTTCACGATCGCCATGTCGTTCGACACCCAGATGCGACCGTACTCGTCGACGTCCCACCCGGTGCCGCGCGCGCTGCCATTGGGATCGTTGTTCCAGCGACCGACGAACTCACGGAGCACGTCCCAGGCGCCGGGCCCGATGATCGACGCGTGGATGTCGTGCCACGGCTCGCGCGGCGCCTTCAAATCGCCTTGCCCGCCGCTCTGTTCCTTGTCCGCGTTCTGGAACTCGCCGTTGTACCAATCGTGATATTCGCGCGGATAATCGGAGTCGTCGGCGAGCGGTTTGGTGCGCTTGATCGGCTTCTTGAAATCACCGGCCAGCGGATCGTCCGGCATGATGACGTGCTCGTGCCAGTCGAAGCGGCCGCGCGTGAGATCGCACCCGCCGAAGAACGCCTTCACTTCACATTTGCCGTCGGGCCCTTCGACGTCGCAAACGACCATCTTCTGGTGATGTGACCAGCGCTGTCCGGTGCGCTCGCTGACGCGCCATCGCAGCGTCTTCGGGATGCTCCCGCCGGCGATCTCTTCGATGCGTGACGCGAGGTTGTTGTTCTGCTCGTCGGCGACGTACTTGCTGTGGTTCCAGGCGTGGATGGCGACGAGCACGCCCTTGTTGGCGGCGTCGACGAGGAGCCGGCCGGCAGTTCCCGACGAGCCCGACTTGCCACGATCGACGCGAAAATAAGGGTGAAACGACCAGTCGGCGACGAAGACGAAGGACTTCGCTTTGGAGATCGCGTCGGCGATGTCTTGCAACGAGCCGGGCGAGCCGGGCGGGCCTTCGCTCCCTCCGTGATAGAAGTGCACGTCGTTGTGCGCGTGCCAGTCGTAGGTGGCCTTCTCACCGACGGGCAGCATCCAAGGCACGACGGCCACCGGGTACTTCGTCGACTGCGCCTCCTTCGGCGCCGTCATCTTCACTTGGAAGAACCAGGCCTCGCGGTCTTTGCCGTCGATGGGATCGACGGGCACGTCGAAGTAGAGCGAGTACCAACCGCCGTCGCTCTTCTGCATGTAGAGCACGACGCGCGGGGTCTTCTTTCCGTCCTTCGGGTCGACCGCGCCGGTGACGCCGTTTTGCTGCGGATACGGGGAAAACCGATAGGAAGAGAGGCTGACCGCGGTCGCCTTGATGGTCCCGAGCTTGGTGTCTTGCTTGGCGTTGTCGCCTTCGAACTTGGTCTCGTGCAGCTCGAGCGTGACCATGTCGAACGAGCGCACGCCGGTGAGCGCGAGGATGAACGCGGCGACGGCGTCGGGCGGCGGACGCGTCGGACGAAGATCGATCTGAGGCTTTCCCATCGGTCATCCACCTCCTGCTTCGTCGCCCGGCGCGTCTTCATCCGGCTCGGGCAGCTCGCCGTCGAGCTCCGGTTCGTGCCACTCGTGGGCTTCGCCGAGATCGTAATAGGGACGATCGATCGGCGTGATCACCGGATAGGGCTTGTCGGACGAGGGCACGGTCGAGACCAACGTCGGCAACTGCCCTTGAATTTCGCAGGCGTAGAGCCCAGCGGGGACCATGAACGGGAGCGTCGCGAGGCCGCGTCCGTCGGTCTTCGTCTCGTCGCCGAGTGCGTCACCGGGTTTGCCGTCGTCGCCCGCCTTCGAGAACTTCACCTTCAAGCCGACGCACGCCGACTTGTGGAAGGTGACGCGCACGACGAGGCAACCCATCGGCCTCGCCACCAGCACCGCCGAGAGCTTGCTCTTCGCTGGCGCCGGCACACGCGCCGCATGCGCGAGTGGATAGGGCGAGGCGTCACGAGGCGGGAGAGGCGGAAGCTCGGGTTCGTCGTCGGCCATCCGCTTCTCCTCATCGTGCATGGCGCCGTTTCGCCTCGAAACGCGCCTCACGCTAGCATGGAGCTACCACATGCCCACGAACTACTCCGTCGAGCAGGGCGACTGTCTCGCGAGCATCGCGCAGAAGTTCGGCTTCCAGAATTGGCGCCTCATCTACGACGATCCGAGCAACGCCGAATTCAAGAAGGCGCGTCCCGATCCCAACGTTCTCCAACCGGGCGACGTCGTGGTCATTCCCGAGAAGAAGCTCTCGAAAAAATCGGCTCCCGCGAAGCCCGAACAGCGCAACAAATACCAAGTCACGGTGGCGAAGACGCTCCTTCGCATCAAGGTCGAGGACGAGGACGAGAAGCCGCTCGCGGGCAAGAAGTACGAGCTGCGCCTCGGCGATGACGTGCGCAAAGGCTCGACCGACGGTGACGGCATCGTCGAGGTCAAGGTGCCGCCGGCGCTGACCAAGGCGAAGCTTCTCGTGTTCGACGGCGACCAAGAGACGGGACCGCTCTACGTGTGGGACGTCGCCATCGGTCACCTCGATCCGATCGAGTCGCTCAGCGGCGTGAAGGCGCGCCTCAACAACCTCGGCTATTTCTGCGGCGACGACATGCCGGCGCCCGCTGCCAGCGACGGCGACGACGCGGGCGCGCCCGAGCTCGATCCGCTGACCACGCTCGCAGTGGCTGGTTTTCAAGAGGTTCAGGGCCTCGAACGCACCAGCAAGCTCGATGATGCGACGCGGAAGAAGCTCGTCGAAATCCACGGCGAGACATGAGCTCGATGCGCGCGATCGTCGCGTCGACCTCGCTCCTATGCGCTCTCGTCGGTTGCTCCGCCAAACCAATCGCGCCACCGAGCACGCCGCACCTGCCCAAGGTCGAGTGGGTCGGCACGCTCGGACGTGACCATCCGCTCGTCGGTCGCTTCTGGAATCCATCGACAGGCGCTTTCGTCGAGCCCGATGCGGTGTTGCAGACAATCCTCGCGGCGCACGTCGTCCTCCTCGGCGAGAAGCACGACGACGTCGATCACCACGCGCTGCAAGCGGCCGTCGTTCGCGCGATGATCGCGGGCGGTCGTCATCCGGCGATCGCCTTCGAGATGTTCGACACCGACAAGCAGCCGATCGTCGACGCCGCCAAAAAGTCCTCGCCGCACGACGTTTTGGCCTTTGCGCGCGCCGTCGAGTGGGAGAAGTCGGGTTGGCCTCCGTTCGCCATCTACCAGCCGGTGTTCGCCGCCGCCTTCGACGCCGACCTCGCGATCGTCGCCGCCAACCAGCCGCGCGCGCAGAGCAAGGCGCTGGTGAAGACGGGCCTCGGCGCGCTCGATCCGGCCGAGGTGACCGCGCTTGGTCTCGACAAACCTCTGCCGCCGGCCGACCAGGCTTCGCTGCATCGCGAGCTCGTCGATGCGCACTGCGGAATGATCCCGGAGACGTCCCCGGTGATCGACGGAATGATCCTCGCCGAGCGTGGACGCGATGCGACGATGGCGCGTCGTCTGCACGAAGCCGGGCTCTCGGGTGGGCTCATCGACGGAGCGGTGCTCATCGCTGGCAGTGGCCATGCCCGCAAAGATCGCGGCGTCCCCTCGGTGCTCCGCGCGCTCGGAGAAAAAGGGCCGGTTCTCTCGATCGGTTTCCTCGAGGTGGAGAAGACGCAACTCGAGCCCGCCGCCTACGCCGCGCGCTTCTCGACCGACACGTTGCCGTTCGATCTCGTGGTCTTCACGCCGATCGCGAGCGACGAAGATCCCTGCGCGGGGATGGGTAAGTAATCAGAGTTTACTGGCCAGACGCATCGCGACTGCGGCTTGGCAGGCGTGAATTTCCGACGCATCGGCCGTCGCGTTGGGCACATCGACGTCGCGCGCGTCGAGCTGCGCACGAAGCCGCAGGATGGTCTTTCCGGCCCGCAAATCGACGAGGGCGATGCGCGCGGCGTGCGGCACGGGACCGACGTCGTCGAGGCGCGAGGTGCGCAAGGCGTTGACGATCGGCGGCCCCGAGAGCTCGCCGAAGCCGGTCGGGAGCTCGTCGAGGACGATCGCCGCCCAGGCCGCGTCCATCGCCAGATGGACCGCGTGCGGCCGCGCCTTCGGATCGAGTCGCGCAGCCTCCGACGAGACCTCGAGCACCCGCAGCGCGCCGGCTTCGAAGGTGGTGTGCACTTCGTCGAGCCAGGCGCGGGTGGCGACGCGGAGCCCGTAATCGAGGCTCTCCAGCTCACTCATGCGCGCGGTGACCGCGTCGAGATCGACGCGCCAGCGATAGTGCGTCGCCGTCGTCCAGACGATCGAATCGTTCTGCGTGCGGGCAGGGAGATCGACGCAAGCGAGGAACTGATCTTTGCGTGACGCGCGCGCCGCGGTCGGGATCATCGAGACGCTGGTGACCTCGTCGGCGACCGCACGGAAGTAGACGCCGGGCTGCGCGACGAGCGCGTCATAGGTCGCTCGATCGATCTCTTGGACATCGGCGCCCGGGCTCTTGGCGAGGCCGACGATCGTCGCGTCGAGGAGATCCATCGTCGCCGCCGCAGCCGGCGATTCGGCGCGTGCGTTCTCGGCCTCGGCAACCAGTCGATTGTGTCGTGCCCGCAGATCGTGTCGCGAATAGCCGTAGGCCGCGACGACGACGCCGACGCAGAGGAGCCCCGCGAGCCGGAAGAACCGCGCCTTGGCGAGCCGCGCATGCCAGCGCTTGGCCACCTCGGTCCCGGCCGACACGTACGCCTCGTCTCGCTCGTTCCCCTCGTGCGCCTCGTTCGCCTCATGCCCCTGGGCTTGCTCGTCGGTCATGAACCCCATCGACCACCCTTCGCGGGGGAAGTTCCGAAATAATGTAGACAGTGGTTACTTTAAGTCAAACGACAGAATTTGTCGAGGATCGGTGCGCCCAGTCGTCGGCCGCGCGTGATTGGATTAGCCAGCGGCCATGGCCGGGGTCAAAGCCACCGCACGTGAGTCGTGCTGCCTCGCGCCTGGCAGCCGCTGCGGCACGCGATGGGAAGCGCTGCGCGATTGGGTCTGTCGGACGACGGGCAAGGGCGTGCAGCTCGTCGCCTTCGCCGGCGATACGCAGGGCAAGGCGCCGTTCTATGCGCAGCCGGTCGGCTTCGACGGTCGCGCCTTCCTCGTCGGCGACGATCACGGATGTGACACGGAGAAGCTGCTCCACGAGGCGTGTCACTGGCTGATCGCACCGCGTGCGCGCCGGACGCGCCCCAACTACGGGCTCGGGCCGGGGCCTGGCTGGCGCATCGTCGACGACGTCGTCGGCGACAACGAGGAGGTGACGGTGATGCTCCTCGAACGGCTCCTCGCGTCGCACTTCTCGCTCGCCGACTCGGCGATCGCGCGGCCCGACTACAACGTGGTGAGCCGGCGCAACGTCGACTGGGACGCCTGCGAAGCACGAGCGGCCGACACGTATCGCGGCCTCGCTGCCACGCTCGCGAAATAATTCGTTCCACGCCGTCACAGGTTGCGAGGACTGGCGTTCTCCTCCCCGAATCGGCGAGCGGCACGGCAAAGACGCCGGGCGCTCTCGGCCGAAACGAAAGGTGCGGTCCGTCATGCGCTCGTCACTCGTCGTCGTCGCCTTCTCTTGTCTCGCGTCACTCGCGTCACTCGCCGCGTGCTCGTCGACCTCCTCTACGAGCTCCGAGGCGACCAAGTCGACCTCGCTCCCGGTCGGTCGTTACGCGTTCGTGCTCGACGAGTCGTCGGTGCTCGCGCGCATCCAGACGTCGTGCGCCAAGGAAGCCGATCCGAAGGCCTGCCTCGCCGAAATCCACGAAGAGGCAGCGCGCGAAGGGATTCGCCTCTCGATCGATCGCGAAGGCCACGTCGTCTGGACGTCGTACGTGCTGGAGAAGGACGGCTCGGAGACGATCGATCTCGAAGCGACGATCGATCCGCGCTGGGACGGCACGCGGCTCACCGGCGAGGTCGTCGGCTCACTCACCGGCACCAAGGGCAAGACGGCGAACCCGAAGATGCCTGGCTTCGTCGTCGAGCGCATCGACGAGCGAACGATCGCGATGGACGATCCGCAGAAGGGTCGCCTCGTGTTTCGCAAGTCGCCGTGAATCGTCGCGAGACGACTCGTGCGAGAGGAGGTCAGCCCTCGCCGCCGTCGCCGCCGCCGGGCGGAGTCGCGGAGCGCTCGGCCTCGAGGTAGCGGAAAATCGTGCGTGGATCGACGCCGAGGTCGCGCGCGGTCTGCGTGCGGTTGCCGTTGTTGCGCTCGAGCGCCTCGAGGACGTAGCGGCGTTGGAACTCTTCCTTCGCCTTCTCGAGCGGGAGGATGCTCGCCTGCTGATCGGGCCCGAGGTCGAGATCTTCGGGCTGGAGCAGCGACTTGTCGGACATCACGAGCGCCTTCTTGATGCGGTTTTCCAGCTGCCGAATGTTGCCCGGCCAGTTGTACTTGCGGACCGCCGCGAGGGTCGAGGGCGCGTAGCCGACCACCTTCGAGTTCATCTCGTCGGCGTACTTGGAGAGCAGCGCCTTGGCGATGATGAGCACGTCGTCGCCGCGGTCGCGGAGCGGCGGGAGGAAGATGTTGACGACGTTGAGGCGGTAATAGAGGTCTTCGCGGAAGGCGCCGCGTTTGATCTCTTCTTCGAGGTTGCGGTTGGTCGCCGCCACCACGCGGATGTCGACCTTCTCGGGCCGAGCGTCGCCGACGCGGTTGACCACGCGCTCTTGCAGCGCGCGCACGAGCTTCACCTGGAGGTTGACCGGCAGCTCGCCGATTTCGTCGAGGAAGAGCGTTCCGCCCTGCGCGGCCTGGAATTTCCCGGGCCGCGAGGCGATGGCGCCGGTGAACGCGCCCTTCACGTGACCGAAGAGCTCGCTCTCGATCAGGTTCTCGGGGATGGCGCCGCAGTTGATGCTGATGAAGGGCCCGTTCACGCGCGTCGAGCGGCGGTGCAGCTCGCGGGCGATGAGCTCTTTGCCGGTGCCCGTTTCGCCGGTGATGAGCACGCTGATGTCGGTGCCCGCGACCTTTTGCAGCTTCTTGAAGACCTCGACCATGAACGGCGAGGCGCCGATGATGTCGCCGAACTTCTTGTCGACCAGCTCCTTCACCAACATCTCTTTGTCGGCGCGGAGCGAGTTGAGGAGCATCGCGTTCTCGAGGATGAGCGACGCTTGGCCGGCGAAGATGGTGAGCAGGTCGAGCGAGCCCTTCTCGAAGAGGCCCTTCACGCGCTGACTTCCGACGTAGAGCACGCCGAGCAATTCGCCTTGGGCGAGGAGCGGCACGCACATCACCGACGAGAGGCTCATCGCGACGACGCTCTCGCTCTTGCCGAACGAGGTGTCGGTGAGCGCGTCGCTGACGATGATCGGGCGCCGAGTTTCGAGGACACGGCGGACGATGCTGTCGCTGATGTCGCCGCTGGCGTCGGCGATGGTCTCTTTCTTCATGTCGCGGGCGGCGCGGATGACCGCTTTGCCGTCTTCGACGAGGAGGAGAATGCCGCGTTCGGCGCCGGTGACGTCGACGACGGCGTCGAGCATGTTGTGGAGGAGCGCGTCGATTTCGCCCTTGGCGTGCGACATCAGCTTCTCGGAGAACTCGTGGAGCCGGCGCACGCCGCCGAGCTCGCCGCCGCCGAGATCGCGCGCGGTGGAGTCGGTGTCGCTGCGCTCTTCGTCGTGGAACGAGGCGGCTTGGGGCGCGTCGGAGAAGATGGAGAAGCTGAGCTCGGCCTCGCCGAGGGTGAAGCGATCGCCGTGGACGAGGCGCGCGCGGCGCTTCTTCTTCGGAGGCGTACCGATGGTGATGTCGGCGCTCTTGTCGATCTCTTCGAGGTTGAAGTCGCGGTTGTCCCAGTAGATTTGCGCGTGATGCTCGGCCACGCCCGCGCCTTCGATGGCGACGTCGTTGCCGAGCGCTCGGCCGACCGTGGTGACCGGCTTGTAGATGGCAAATGCTCGGGGAGGGCCCTGCCGAGGAAACCAGCGAACGGTGGGCATTTCTCCTTGTCGCTTACCACCCCTTTTGCCGGGCGTCGCGGGCGACTCGTGCGCGTCGCATGATGCTTGCTGGAGATCGTCGTCATGCAGCAACGCCCCACTCGTGTCCTCGCTTTGATCGCGCTTTCGTCGGCCTTCGTCGCGATCGGGGCGTGGGGGTGCAGTGCCTCGGATGGGGGAGGGGACACCCCGACCGACACGGGGCCTTCGAGCGGTGACACCGGCGGGGGACCGGACGGGACGTCGGGAGACGCGCGAGGAGACGCTGCGGCGAGCGACACGGGCGATGGCGGGAGCACGGCCGACACCGGCAAGGGCGAAGGCGACGCGAGCAGCGATGCGATCGGTGACGGCTTCCCCGTCGATTCGGGCTCTTCCGGTGACACCGCGCTCGCCGCCGGCGGGATGCTCGTCGAGTTCGTGAAGACCGACGAGCCCCTCTTCGAGCTCTCGAGCGCGCACGGTTCGAACACCTTCGGCGCCGCCGATTCGCTCGCGCGCGATGGCAACCTGGCGAATCTTCTCGTCCGCTCCGGCCTGACGACGATCGGCCCCGCCGGCGCCACCGAGCTCGGGACCAAGGCCTACCTCTCCTACGGCACCACGCGTTTTCGAGTGCGCCTCGCGACGTGCGGCAAGACCGAGGAGCTCGTCAACGGACTCTTCGACTACGAGAACGACGGTAAAGATCACGACGGCGACGGCCTCGTCGACAACCCCGAGATCGACATCGAGATCCTCTGCGGCCAGCCGACCTTCCTCAACCTCACGAGCTGGTCGCAGTACACCGACGACACGCACATGCGGAAAATGAGCCGAATCATCGACTTGGAGACGGGCACCGTCTTCATCGGCAAGGCCGACGACTACGGCTACGACACGAGCGATCCGGCCAACGCCAAGGTCGATCCGGCGATGGCGCATCCCGGCTTCTACGATCCGAAGGCCTTCTACGAGATGGGCTGGCAGTGGAGCCCGGGCGTCGTTCGTTGGTTCATCGTCCTCGGCGGCAAAGAGCTCACCCTTTGGACCTTGAAAGACGCGGTGCGCGTGCCGCACTCGCCGATGACGATGCGCTTCAATCTCTGGCACCCGAGCGATCACTGGAATGCGTCGGGCACCGTGGTGCCGGCCGCGAAGGACGCGACGCTGTCGGTGGATTGGATGAGGTTCGATCCGGGGTGAGGAGCTGAGACGTCTTGGCGCACTGCGCGATGGACGAACGGCTCGGCCGTATTACGGTCCCGCCATGGATCTCTTCGGCCAGATGGCCAACTACGACTATGGCGAAGTTCACGTCGCACGCGATCAGGCGAGCAGTCTTCGCGCCATCGTCGCCATCCACGACACGCGGCTCGGCCCGTCGCTCGGCGGTTGTCGGTTCCTCTATTACGAGAAGGAAGAGGCCGGCTTCGTCGACGCGCTCCGCTTGGCGCGCGGCATGACGTACAAGGCGGCGCTCGCCGGCGTCGAGCACGGAGGGGGAAAATCCGTGCTCTTGAAGCCTCGCGGGCACTTCGATCGGAGCGCGCTTTTCCGCGCCTTCGGGGAGTTCGTCGAGAAGCTCGGCGGTCGTTACATCACCGCGGAGGACAGCGGTACCGGCCTCGAGGACATGGAGGTGATTCGTCAGGTCACCAAGCACGTCACCGGCGTCGGCGTCGACAACGGTGGCTCGGGCGATCCGTCGCCGTTCACCGCGCTCGGCGTCCGTCGCGGCATCGAGGCGTGCGCCAAGGCCAAGCTCGGACGCGTCGATCTCTCCGGCCTTCACATCGTCGTCCAAGGCATCGGACACGTCGGCTACTACCTCTGCAAAGAGCTCCACGACAAGGGCGTGTCGCTCACCGTCGCCGACGTCGACCCGCTCAAGGCCGAGCGCGCGCAGCGAGAATTCGGTGCCAAAATCGTGCCCCTGGAGCACATCTTCGACGAAGAGTGCGACGTCATCGCGCCCTGCGCGCTCGGCTCCGCGCTCAACGACGAGACCATCCCGCGGCTGCGTTGCAAGATCGTCGCGGGCGCCGCCAACAACCAGCTCGCCGAACCGCGCCACGGCGACGCGCTCTATCAGCGAGGCATCCTCTACGCGCCCGACTACGCCATCAACGCCGGCGGTCTCATCAACGTCGCGCAAGAGGTGAAGGGCTACGACGCGGAGGAGTCGCGCCGTCGGACGATGAACATCTACGACACCATCCTCGAGATCGCCGAACGCTCGGTGCGCGCCGCCGCCCCGACGTATCGAATCGCCGACACCATGGTGGAAGAGCGGCTCTCCAAGGCCGCCAAAGGGCGCTGACCGAGGCTCGCGACGAGGCTGACGAGCGTTTTCCACGGTTTTTGCTAAAGTCCGCCGCCCCATGCCCCGGGCGCGCGAAAAAAAGGCGGAATCGTTCCGCGACAAGGTGCGCCGCCGGCTCTCGGAAGAGACGCCCGGCGCGCCGTCGCATGGCGACTTCCAAGCCGCGCTCGTCTACCCGTCGCCCTACCGCGTGGGGATGAGCTCGCTCGGCTATCAGCGCATCATTCGCGAGCTGCGTGAGGCGAAGGGTCTCGGCTGCGAGCGCGCGTTCCTCGATGATGACGCCAAGCCGGGTGAGCCGTCGCCGCTCCTCGTCACGTACGAGTCGCAGCGGCCGGTCAAAGAGTTCCCGGTGATCGCGGTGAGCGTCGCCTATGAGCTGGAGATCGCTGGACTGCTGCAAGTCCTCGATGCCGCGCAAGTGCCTTGTTTTCGCGCCGATCGTGACGAACGACATCCGTTCGTGCTCGGCGGCGGGCCGCTCACGTTCAGCAATCCGACGCCGCTCGCGCCGTATTGCGATGCGGTGGTGATGGGCGAGGGCGAGGTCGTCGTCAGCGAGGTGATGAACCTCCTCGCCTCGACACCGAAGCGCGAAGATCGACTGGCAGCCCTCGCCAAACATCCGCACGTCTGGGTCCCCGAGCATCACGGCGAACGGCTCGCGTCCCTCGCGCAGTGCGACGACACGTTCTTGCCGGCGTGGGGCGGCATGCGCGCGCTCGACACCGAGCTGACGTCGATGTTCCTCGTCGAGACGTCGCGTGGCTGCTCGCGCGGTTGCACGTATTGCGTGATGCGTCGCTCGACCAACGGCGGCATGCGCATCGTCCCCGACGACGTCATCCTCGGCCTCATCCCTGCGGAAGCGAAGCGCGTCGGCCTGGTCGGCGCCGCCGTCAGCGATCACCCGAAAATCGTGTCGATCGTGCGGACGCTCGTCGAACGCGGGTGCGAGGTCGGCCTCTCGTCGCTACGTCCCGACAAGCTCAAGCTCGAGTTCGTCGAGACGTTGAAGAGCGCCGGCTATCGCACGCTCACCACCGCGATGGACGGCCCGAGCGAGCGCGTGCGCAAGCAGCTCGATCGTCGCGCGGAGATTCGCCATCTCACTGCGGCTGCCGAGAATGCGCGCGCTGCGAAGATGGATCGGATGAAGCTCTATCTGATGCTCGGGTTGCCCGGCGAGACGATGGAAGACATCGACGAGTGCGCGCGGTTCACGACTGAATTGTCGAAGATCGTTCCCGTAGCATTGGGAATTGCCCCGTTTTGCCCGAAGAAGAATACCCCGTTGGTCGATGCGAGCTTTGCCGGGATCGATGTCGTCGATGACCGGCTCGATCGGTTGCGACGTGGGCTCAAGGGGCGGGCTGACGTGCGATCGACCAGCGCGAAGTGGGCGTGGGTCGAAGCGGTGTTGGCGAAGGGTGGGGCTGCCGAGGGGCGCGCGGTGCACGAGGCGGTGCAAGAGGGCGCGACGTTTGCGGCGTATCGGAAGGCGTTTGCGAAGGTGGAGACGAAGGGTGCGCCGCGGAAGTTGGCTGTGGTGGCGTGAGGCGCAGCGCGTATCGACGTGCTATCGTCCAATCGATGCCGAACAAGGATCAAGCCGCTCGCGAGCTTGCCGAATGGCATTTCGGCGTGGAACCCGACCTGACGCAAGTCATTCGTATCGTCGGTGATGACGAAGACGCGCCGGGTGAACCGATCAAGCTCCTCGAGGTCAATGCTGCCACCGTAGCCACGGGCAGTGTCGAACCTTTCGCGTTCGCGCCATCGGAATCAGTTCCATTTCCCATCGTGATCGCCGAAGTGACGCCAGAAGAGTACGAGCGCATCCAGCGCAGTGAGATCGCGCTGCCTCGCGGCTGGTCGCTGACCAACGCCAAGCACATTCTCCGTACGCAAGCGGCATGACCGAAGCCGAGAGGCGGCGAGCGTTTGCCGAAGCATTCATCGCCCAGGCTCGCTCGGACTGGACTGTTCATCGCCTGCTGGCCGGGCGCGCAGACGTCCACGTCTGCCACGGGCTGCACTACCTGCAGATGGCCTGCGAAAAGCTCGCGAAAGCCTACCGACTCCGGGACACCCAGTCGTCCGTTGACGAGCTGGTGTCGACGCACAATGGATTCGAGAAATTCGTCGGATCATTCTTCCTGACCCTCAAGGACGAGTACCGAGGCAAGGACGCGCAACTGCGCGAGCTCACTTCGCGCGCTCGCACGCTGGCGCGCGAGATCGAAAAGCTCGCACCCGCGATCGACCGAGTGACGTTTCCCGAGAACGCAGAGTATCCGTGGGAGCGCGATGCACACGTGATCGCACCGTGCCGGCATGCGTTTCCTTCGCTCGAACTTCTGCGAAAGGCAGGCGGCGGCACATTTCTCAAGCTCATCAAACGAGCTCTCGACGATTTCGAGCGGGTGAGCCTCAGTTAGTTAGTTGCGTTCAGCGCTCAGGGAGGATCGTCGTCCGGCATGAAGAGCGAAGCGGGCTCGAGCTCGATGGCGTCGAACGGCGGAATGCGCGCAGGGCCGGGTCCGCTGAAGACGTCGAGAACGCGGTACGTCGCGTCGTCGAGCGAGAGGGCCTCGATGGTCTTGCCATCGGGATCGACGAACCACAGCCACGGGACGCGCTCGCGCGCGTAGACCTTGCGCTTGTCGCCGCGATCGAGCCGCGAAGTGCTCGGCGACAGGACCTCGCAGACCCAATCAGGCGCGAGCTCGAGGAAGGGCGCTCGGGGCAGGGCAGGCATGCGCTCGCGGCGATAGCCCGCAAGATCAGGCACGAGCACGTCGTCTCCGAGGTGCAGCTCGGGCTCATCGAGATGGATCCATCCTCCCGGTCCACCGCGGCCGCGATCGAACGGGCCGCTCAGGTCGCCGCCAAGGAGCGATGCTGCGTGGGTATGCGGCGTCGCCGGTCGCGCGTGCGTATGGAGGACTCCGAAGACGATCTGTCCCGTCACGTGCGGCGGTAAACGCAAGACGTCTGCGTACGTCGCGGGCGAGGGGCGAGACGACACGGCCATGGCGGAGGAAGTATACGTCATGCCGGATAGGTAGCTCGCTGAGGTGCGTCGCCAACGGCGCGCAAAACGACGAAGCCCGCCGTGCACCGGCACGATGGCTGGCGTACGACGGGCTCTCTTCGACGCTCGAGTGAGGACTCGACTACGCGACTACGCGACTACGCGATTACGCCATCATGCGGCCTTCCCGGTCGCGGAGGTGGCGCCAGGCGTCGGGGGAGCGCTGCTCGTCGAGGCCGCTGCAGCGAGCTTCTTCGCGTGACGCGTCCGACTCGCCTTTTGCCCCGGCTGTTTGGCGAGCCCGAAGAAGAGCGCCAGCGAGGGATATTTCGCGGCGATCGCCGTGTTGCGGCTGAGTGCGTACTCGAAAGCAGGCTTCAGCGACGCGAGTGCCTCCATGACTGGCTTCCACGCCAGCACCTCTTGGCTCCGCGCGTACGTTTGCCACGCCACCGCCTTGGCGCGTTCGTTCGACCATTGCGCTGCGAGCGTGAGCTTCGCGCCGATCGGTGCGAGCTCTGGCACGTAGGGACCGAAGTCCGATGCCACCGAGGTCGTGCCCGCCAGCTCCGACGCCACCATCATCGCGCACTGGAGCTGAGCCCGCTGCAAGATGAAGCGCGGGCCTTGACCCACCGACGCCTTCTGAAAACTCCCGGGCACCGTCGGCGCTCCTTGCTTCGGAGCCGTCTTCACGGCGTCCGACTCGAGCGCGCTGATGGTTTTGGTCGACTTGATGCGTGCGTTCTTGCTAGCCATGTTCGTTCCCTCTTTTGATCGAATGTCTCGGGGCCAACGTTCGTGCGGCGCGCCCTTGCGCTGCATCCGAGACCAATGGTGAGGGGGACGTGCACCGCCGGTTGACTTGCGGTGTAACTATTGGATTTTGCAAGTCTATCTGCCTCGACAGAGGATCTCGCAAAGAGGCTCGTCGATCGACCTCGGCCCGTGCAGTGGATCGGCGAACGGTCGCCGTGTATCAGCCGGCGGGCAGATGCCGACCACGCGGAAAAACGAGAAGGCGCCCAAGCGCGTCGAGGCTGGTCATCGGCTCCTCGACGCGCACGTGCTGCTCGGACGCGCTTCCGGCGTGTGCCTGACGTCAACAACATCTCCCCCTCGACGACAACTACACTTCCCCATCGGTTGGTCTCTGTTGCGACGTCTCTCGGAGGGTCCCAGCAAGGCTGCGCCTGTTGGGCCCCGTGGCGGCGTAGGAGCGAAGCTCCGGG
>JANXMC010000163.1 GCA_025354825.1 Myxococcales bacterium | reverse complement strand
CACGGCGCAAAGGTCATCGCGCTCGAGACGGATTTCGACGGCTGCATGGCGGTCGTGAAAGAGCTCGCGAAGCGGGGGCTCATCTACCTCGCCAATTCGATGAACCCGCTCCGCATCGAAGGGCAGAAGACGGTCGCGATCGAAGTCGTCGAGCAGTTCGATTGGCAAGTACCGGACTGGATCGTCTTGCCGAGCGGTAATCTCGGAAACGCCGCGGCGCTCTATGCCGGCTTCAAGATGATGAAGGATTTGGGCATTATTTCGCGCTATCCGCGCATTTGCGTGGCCCAAGCGGCCAATGCGAATCCGATGTACCGCGCATTTCAGGCCGGCAACGAGACCGTCGCGCCGATGGCGGCGCAGCGAAGCCTCGCGAGCGCGATCCAAATAGGCAATCCCGTGAGCGCACCCCGCGCGATGGCGGCGCTCAAGGCGATGAACGGCGTCGTCGAGCAGGCGACGGAAGAAGAGCTGGCCGACGCCGCAGCGCGGGCCGATCGCACAGGGCTCTACACCTGCCCGCATACGGGCGTGGCGCTCGCGTGCGTCTTCAAGCTGCGCGAGCGCGGCATCATCGCGCCCGATGCGCGCACCGTCGTCATCTCGACGGCGAACGGGCTCAAGTTCACCGAGTTCAAGCTCGGGTACCACGAGCAGACGCTGCCGGGGATCACGGCGCGCTACGCGAACTCGCCTCTCGTGATGGAGCCCGACGTTGAGAAAGTCGCGAGCGCCATCGCGGCAATGGGCTGAGCGACGACGAGGGGCGAGCTCTCGAAGGGCGCGACGGCTGCGCAAGGCGGCTCCCCGTTAGGAACCGCCCGCGCGCTCATCGGCCGTCGGAAAGAACCTTCAGCCGAGGCCGCCGTCGAGATCCGCGTCGGGCATCTCGGCGTCGTCCGCGGCGTCCATGAGGTCGCCCGCGTCGGAAGCGTCGGTCCCCATGGCGTCGGGCCCCGCGTCGTCGCTTGTCGCGTCACCCCCCGCGTCGACCACGCCCGCATCGATACCTGCGTCGACGCCTGAGTCGACGCCTGAGTCGACCGGCGTCGTCGCATCGGTGCCCGCGTCGACGCCGCTATCGGGCGGCGTGGTGGCCGAATCGCCGCTATCGGCGGCTGCATCCTCCGTGGGACCCGCATCCGATCCACTGTCGGGCACCGTGCTGTCGACCTTGCCCCCGTCGCCAGGCGGCGTGGTGCTGTCCACCACGCTCGCGTCGCTTCCGCCGCCGCCGCCATCGATCTTCGCGCGATCGAAGTCGGCGATGAGCTCACACCCCGCCGTGCCGAGGAGGATTGCGACGATCGCCGCCGCCGCGAGCGGCCGCTTTTTTCCAATTGCTGACATATCCAAAACTCCTAAGCGCCTGATCTCGAAGCTCTAGAAGCGGAGCACGGCGCCGGCGCCGGCCCCCTTCGTGGTCACGATGGGGGCGGCCGAGAACGTGATCACAGGCTTCTTCGCCGCGACCTGCGTCGGCCCCGTCGCGCCTGCCTTTGCGGAGGGCGGCCCGTCATCGTCGCCCGAGAGGAAGAGCACGAGGCTCGTGATTCCGAGGGTGAGCGCGACGCCAAAGGCCATGTCAGCGATGAGCGCTTGGTTCTCGCCCGTGTCCGCCTTGTCCGTCGTTGGCGTCTTGTTGAAGTCGCTGCGCGAGCTGAGCGCCAGGATGCCGAACGTCGTCCCCACGCCCGCCGCCGCGATGGCGAGACCGCCCGTGATGAACGCCGGGACCTTGCTGCGCGGCTCGAGGGACGTCGGCGGCGACGTCGTCGTAGGCTCGGGCGTGACCGGAACCGTGGCGACCGCGACGGGAGCCGCAGGCGGCGCTTCGGGCTTCTTTTCGAGCTCGACACGCAAGTCTTGGCGCGCGGCGTATTGAACGTCGACGTCCTTGTCTTGAGGCAGACGGCCGTCGGCGGCGAAGTGCAGCGTGTGCTTGCCCGGCGTGAGCTCGACATCGGTCGGCGCGACCGCCATGCTCGGCTTCGTGTCGACGGCGATCGACGCGCCCGGCGGCACGCTCACCACGTGGATACGCGCGGGCATCACTTTGATCTGCTCGACGCGCTTCGTGATCTCCTCGCCCTCCTTTTGGAGCTTGGCGGGGACGTTCGTGAGGAAGCGGTCGTAGGAAGCGACCGCGTCGGGGAACTTGCCCAGGTTGTCCTGGCAAAGGCCGATGTAGCGCGCGGCCTGAGGCGACGGCTTGATGGCGTCGGCCGTCTGAAACTCGGTCAGCGCGCCGGCGTAATCGCCACCCTTGAACTTGGCTTCGCCGTTCGCATAAGCGTCGCGCGCCTTCTTCAAATCGGCGTCGCCGCCTGTCGCCGCAGGCTTTGCCGCGGCCGTCGGCTTCTTCGTCGCCGGCGCCGGCGCTGCGGCCGGCTTCTTGGGTTGCGCGTTCGCCACCGCAACGAGGCCCGGAAGGCCGCTGAAGCCGAACGTCAATACGCCCGCCATCGCGCCCGCAATGAGCCTTGCCCTGATCCCAACGTTCTGCGTCTTCACGCCATCCTCCTTCGGGTTTGACCGCGCCGCGTCACCCGAAGTTACAGGACGGCGTCGCGCAAACCAAGAGGACTTACGCGACCCTACGCGACCGGCGGCGCCCGCCCGCGACCAGGTACTAACCCGCGGTGTGCGCAGATCCCGCCGACGTGTGGGTATCGGACGGCTCGACGAGCTCGATGAGAACGCCGCCGGTGGCCTTGGGGTGAACGAACGCAACCTTGTGCCCACGGGCGCCGGAACGCGGCGTTTCGTCGATGAGCGGGATGCCCATCGCCTTCAAGAGCGCGAGGGCGTTCTCGATCCCTTCGACCTCGATGGCGATGTGATGAAGCCCCGGACCGCGCTTTTCGAGGAACTTGGTGAGCCCGTCGTTCCCCCTCGGCGAGATGAGCTCGATGCTGCTGTCGCCGATCGGGATCAACGCGGCCTCGGTCTTTTGCGACGCGACGACCTCGCGCTCCTGAACATCGACGCCGAGAAGCGCCTTGTACTTCGCGAGCGTCTCGTCGATGTCGTTCACGCAAACGGCGATGTGATCGATTTTCCGTACGACGAACATGAGAGTCATAAGCCACGGCGAACGGACGGCGCCAAGGTGTCATCGCGCGGTCAATCGCGTTTGGCGGTTTTTCAAGGCGTTCATCGATTGACCGTGCCAACAACGTTTGCGAGAAGGAGCAGCCGTGACCGACCGCCCTCTCGTTTCTTACGAGCCGAACCCAGCCCTCGCATGGCTGTACCACCGCTTCTTCGAGCACATCGAAGTCGACGGCGCCTGGACGCACGCCGTGCGCGAGGCCGATGCGCGAGGCACGGTCGTCTACGTTCTCCGGAACCTCTCCTTCGTCGACTTCTTCGCCCTCGACTACCTGACGAAGCGCCTTTCGCTGCCGCAGGTCCGCTTCGCGAACGACCTCGGCCTGTGGGTCCTCGAGCCGATGGGGCGCGGCTGGCTGCAAGCGTTTCGGCGCCACAGCGAGGTCGACGACGTGCGCGATCTCGGCCGCGCCATCGAGGCCGGCGCGTCGGCCGCGCTCTTTCTCAAGCGCCCGGCCCATCTGCTCGAAGCGAAGACACGCGGGAAGATCGAAGGCGACGCCTACGTCCGCACGCTGTTCGAGCTTCAACGAAAGAGCGAGCGCCCGATTCTTCTCGTGCCCCAGGTCTTCGTCTGGTCGAAGGTTCCCGACGCCGCCGAGCACACGATCTTCGATTCGGTCTTAGGCCCCCGCGAATGGCCGGGGAAGATTCGCACCGTCGCGCAGTTTCTCGCGAACTACCGCCACGTGACGCTGCGCGCGGGCGAGCCCATCGATCTCAAAGCGTTCCTGGCAACCGAGGCCGAGAAGAACGGCGCCGGCGCATCGGACGAAGTGCTCGTGCGGCGCATCACGTACACGCTTTTGCGCCGACTTGAGCGGGAACGCCGCGCCGTGATCGGCCCCATGAAGAAGCCCGCCGATCGCCTCCGCGCCGAGGTCGTGCGGAGCCCGAAGCTTCAGAAAATCATCAACGACATGGCCGGCGAGGGCGAAAACGAGCGGCGCGTGATCACCCAGCGCGCCGTCGGGATGATCAAAGAGATGGAGGCGTCGCTCGACATGAACGCCGTCGCCGCCTTCGACAAAATGTTCGATGGCGTGACGGGCCGCATGTACAGCGACGTCGAGGTCGATCACGAGGGGCTCGAGCGACTCCGTGCGGTGACGAAGGACGGGACGCTCATCCTCCTTCCAAGCCACAAGTCCCATGTCGACTACATGGTATTGTCGCACCTCTTTTACAAATACCACCTTCAGCTGCCGCTTATCGCCGCGGGCGACAATCTCAACTTCTTCCCCATGGGCGCGCTTTTTAGGCGTGCTGGCGCATTCTTCATTCGCCGCTCGTTCCGCGGCGACAAGCTCTACATGGCCGTGGTCGACGCCTACATTCGTAGGCTCATCAAAGACGGCTGGTCCCTCGAGTTCTTCCTCGAGGGTGGCCGTTCGCGATCTGGCAAATTGCTTAGGCCGCAAGTTGGCATTCTGACGATGGCGGTCGACGCCGCCCTCGGCGCGCTGAGCCGCAACGTCTACTTCTGTCCCATCTCCATCGGCTACGAGCGGGTCGCCGAAGAGCAAGCGTTCGTGCACGAGGTCTCGGGCGGCGAGAAAAAGAAGGAGGACGTGAAGGGGCTCCTCTCGACGGCCAACTTGATGGCGGGTCGCTACGGGCGACTCAACGTGCAGTTCGGCGAGATGTACACGCTCGACGGCGTGCTGAAGGAGATCGACCCAACCACCACGCGCGAGTCGCTCGTGTCGATGACGCCTGCGCGTCGTCGCGCCCTCATCACGCGCCTCGCCTACCGTGTGATGAACGAGATCAACCGCGTGACGGCCGTCACGCCCGGCGCCCTCGTCGCGACCGCGCTCCTCACCCACGATCGCCGCGGCCTCGCCCACGCCGATCTCGTCGCCACGTGCGAACGCATCGCCCGCGCGCTCCACGCAATGGGCGCGCGGTTCACGCCGTCGCTCCTCGAGAAGCCCCGCCCCGGCTCCGTCCCGCTACCCCCGTCGCAGATGCCCCGCATTCGCGGCGCTGCGATTCGCGAGGCGTGCGAGCTGTTCGTCCGCGCGGGGCACGTCGAAGCGCACCGCCCTGGCGTGCCGCTCTCGTCGAAAGAACGTCGCATGGTCGTGCCGGGGCACGAGGCGCTCTACATCGTCCCGGAAGAAGCTCGTCTCTCGCTAGATCTCGCGAAGAACATCGTCGTCCACTTTTTCGTTTCGCGCGCCATGGTGGCGACGGCGATCTTGGCGCCGGGCCATGCCGAGGGGCCCATCACCGCCGACGCGCTCCGCGACCGCGTGCAGTCCCTCTCGCGCCTCTTCAAGTACGAGTTCAGCTTCCGCACCGACGCACCGTTCGAGCAGATCTACGAGCAAGAGCTCTCGCAGATGATCGCCGAGGGGCAGCTCGTTCGCACGGCGAACGTCATCGAGGTCGCCGACGGCGAAGGGCGTGCGCAGGTGGTCCTCTACGCGAAGATCGTCCGCAACTTCATCGAAGGGTACCGCGTCGCCGCGCGCGGCCTCGCGGCGCTTCTGCGCGGGCCGCTCACGGTCAAAGACCTCACGAAGAAGTCGATCTCCGTCGGCGAGCGGATGTTCCTTGCCGGTGAAATCGAGCGGCGTGAAGCGGTCAGCAGCCCGATCCTCGAGAATGCCTACTTGGCGTTCGTCGATCAGGGGTACGTCGCCCGAAGCGAGGGGAAGCTGACGCTCCCGGCATCGCTCGCGACGGCCGACGCCGTACGCACCGTCGAAGCCAAAATCGCGGGCTTCCTCACGCGCCGTTCGAGCGACGCGTAACGCGCAATCTCACGCCGATAGAGCGGGGTCCGTCACGCCGCGCGAACGCGTTTGAGCTCGTCGAGCTGATCGATGAGGCTGCGGGTCATCGCCTCGGAGAGACGAAGACCGTACCCCTCGGAGCCCGTGGCTTTCGACGCCGCCGTTTCGAGCAGCGTTTCGATGGCGCGGGCAAGAGCGAGCGCTTCTTCGTAAACGTCGGCGCGGATTTCCGATTCGCGATCTCGCTGCGTATCGGCATTTCGTTTTGCGGGACTGGCGTGCATGCGCGCAATCCTTTGGCCTACAAGAACGCGAAGCAAGGGTTCATCGCCGTGACAATCCGCCCCGTCACGCGCAAATGCGTGCCGGTACAGCGCCATGACGCACTGCTCACCCGAGTTTGTTGCCAATTGTGAACGAGCTCGACCGATATCGCACAAGCTCGCCTAGCTGAGGCAAACGCGAAAAAAGATATCGGCTGATCCGTATTGCGTAATAGGCAAATCCCAGGGTCAGCCTCGGCGCGAACCAAGTGCGGGGCGGCGCGCACTTCACGGGCCTCGTCTTTCGAGACCACGCCGTCCGCCGCCACGCGCGCGACGGAGCGCGGCGAGGTCA
>JANXMC010000161.1 GCA_025354825.1 Myxococcales bacterium | reverse complement strand
AAGAACGACAAGCGGCTCGAATCGGCGACGGCGCTTTACCGCGCGCTCGAGAACGCTCTCTTGGTTCACGGCGTCACGCGCCCCGCGTCGCTCCCACCGCTGCGCCACGCCGAGGAGCTGCAGGGGAAGAAGCATCCGCTCGGCGCCGAGGTGCACGCGCTGACGGAGATCTACATCGCGACGCGTTTCGGCGGCGAGCCGCTCACCGATCCGATGAAGCGCGACTTCGAGAAACGCGTCCGCGAGATCAAAGTCGTGCGGCCCGCGCTCGTAACGGCGACGGACGCCGCGACCCCGTAGCCCGCGCCTTCACGAGGCCGCACGGATCCCAGAGACGCGCAGCGCGCTCAGGCCGCGACGCGCTGGTCGAGCGAGATCTCCACGTGACCCTGCGACGCGCGCCGGGGGACGACGCCGTAGACGCTGCCCGGCTGCGGGCGCGCGCGACGGCCGTCGAACTCGAGGTCGGCCTCGCCCCGCTCTATCCACGCGACGACCACGGGCCTGTTGCTTGACAGCTGCAGCTGCGCGTCGGCGCGAAGCTCGAGGAGGTTCACCTTCACCCCCTCACGCAGCTCGGCGGCGGTGACCGCGCGCTGCATCGAGCCGACGGGGCGAGCGCCCTTGCCTGGAATCTCTCCCTCCGTGGCGTCGTAGGACTGCACGACCAGCCGGTACTGCGCGGCCGCCGGAAGCGGCGCTCGCATTTTCACAATTGCGCTCACCGACTCGGCAGAGTCGACCCCGAGCGTCGTCACGGCGAGGAGCGCCATCCACGAGCCGACGCGGTTGGCGGTCGCAAGCTTAGGAGCGGTGCGCGGTCGGGGGGTCATGGTCTTGCCCAGTCCGTTATGCGATCTCCATGCCAATGTGGAAGCGCCCTCCGTTCCGACGCCGCGGATGCGGTGATCGTCGCGCACACAAGCGCGCGTGTCGGGGTGATCCAGGGAAAATTACCGCGAATCAAAGGATCGCAGGGCCGCCACAGTTGCGCCAACGTGGCGCGAGCCGTGACGGCCCTGCCGGACCTCGAACGCGATCTGGGTGTCTGGGACACAGGACGAAGTGTCCGCCGGGTGACACCCTCGGCGACGACGCGGGGCGCGAGCCGAGGGCGTGGTGCCGCCGCGCCTAGGCTTGCACGTGAGCGCGGAACACCAGCTCGCCCGACGCGTCGCGGTCCGCGATAATCCGCGTGGCGGGGAGATACTCGCCACCGAGGACCTTCTTCGCCAACGGGTCTTCGAGGTACCGCTGAATCGCGCGCTTGAGAGGCCGCGCGCCGTATTGAGGATCCCATCCGAGCTCGGCGAGGAGATCCTTCGCCGAATCGGTGAGCTCGATGGAGAGCTCCCGCTTCGCTAGCCGCTCCGAGAACCGCTGAAGCTGAATGTCGACGATGCGTCGCAGCTGTTCGCGTTCGAGACGGTGGAAGATCACCAGCTCGTCGAGCCGGTTGATGAACTCAGGTTTGAATGATTTACGAACTTCGTCCATCACCGCGCGGCGAATGAGCTCTTTCTTGTCGTCGGCGTCGAGGCCCGCGCGCTCTTCGATGGCGCCGATCTGCTGCGAGCCGGTGTTGCTCGTGAGGATCAGCACGGTGTTCTTGAAGTCGACCGTGCGACCTTGCCCGTCCGTCAGGCGCCCGTCGTCGAGCACCTGCAAGAGCACGTTCCAAACATCCGGGTGCGCCTTCTCGACCTCGTCGAACAGGACTACCGAATACGGCCTGCGCCGCACGGGCTCGGTGAGCTGCCCGCCCTCTTCGTAACCGACATATCCGGGTGGCGCGCCCACGAGCCGCGACACGGAGTGCTTCTCCATGTACTCGCTCATATCGAGGCGAATCATCGCGCGGTCGTCGTTGAAAAGAACTTCGGCCAAGGCCCGCGCGAGCTCGGTTTTGCCAACGCCCGTGGGCCCCAAAAACAGGAAGCTGCCGATGGGGCGCGACTCGTCGCCGAGCCCCGCACGTGAGCGGCGCACGGCGTTGGACACGGCCTCGACGGCCTCTTCTTGGCCGATGACGCGCTTGCGCAGATCGTCCTCCATACGAAGGAGCTTCTGCATCTCGCCTTGGAGAAGCTTGCTCACGGGGACGCCCGTCCACTTGGCCACTATGGCCGCGATGTCGGCGTCGGTGACCTCCTCTTTGAGGTAGCTCGTCTTCTCTTGCACCTTCGCGAGCATCTTTCGAAGCTCTTCGAGCTTCTTATCGAGCTCCGGCAATTTGCCATATCGAATCTCGGCGACACGACCGAGCTCACCGCGGCGCTGCGCGTCGTCAGCCTCGGCGCGGAGCTTCTCGGCATCGGGCGCTATCGCGCGAATCTCGTCGATGACTTCCTTCTCGCGCATCCACTGCGCTCGCATCCCGTGGGACTGCTCTTCGAGCTCGGCGATGTCGCGATGCACGTTCACGAGGCGCGCTTTCGAAGCCTGATCGCGCTCCTTCTTCAATGCCTCCTGCTCGATCTGCAGCTGCGTGAGACGCCGCGTCACCGCGTCGATCTCCGCCGGCATGCTGTCGACTTCCATTTTGATCTTCGCGGCCGCCTCGTCGATGAGATCGATCGCCTTGTCGGGCAGGAAGCGCTCGGTGACATACCTATCGGAGAGCGTCGCCGCAGCGACGAGGGCGTTGTCCTGAATGCGAATGCCGTGGTGGACCTCGTAGCGCTCCTTGAGGCCACGCAAGATCGCGATCGTGTCTTCGACGGTGGGCTGCGACACGTAGACCGGTTGGAAACGGCGCTCGAGCGCGGCGTCCTTCTCGATACGCTTTCGGTACTCGTCGAGGGTCGTCGCGCCGATGCAGCGAAGCTCACCGCGAGCCAACGCGGGCTTCAAGAGGTTCGCCGCGTCCATCGACCCTTCGGCCGCACCTGCGCCGACGATCGTGTGGATCTCGTCGATGAAGAGAATGAGCTGCCCCGCCGCAGACTCGACCTCTTTCAAGACGGACTTCAACCGGTCTTCGAACTCACCGCGGTACTTCGCGCCGGCCACCAGCGCGCCCATGTCGAGCGACACGAGGCGCTTGTTCTTGAGCGACTCGGGGACGTCGCCGCGCACGATTCGCATCGCGATCCCTTCGACGATGGCGGTCTTGCCGACGCCGGGCTCGCCAATGAGCACGGGGTTGTTCTTCGTGCGGCGCGAGAGCACCTGCATCACGCGGCGAATCTCTTCGTCACGCCCCACGACCGGATCGGTCTTCCCCTTACGCGCCGCTTCGGTGAGGTCGCGCGTGTACTTGTCGAGGGCCTGGAATTTCGCTTCCGGGTCTTTGTCTGTGATGCGCTGGCTGCCTCGCACCGACGCGAGGGACTTGAGAAGCTTGTCGTAGGTGATGCCGCCAGAGGCCTCGAAGAGCGACTGCGCTTCGCGGTCGTGCTTCGCCATCGCGAGCACGTAGTGCTCGACAGACACGAAGTCGTCCTTGAGCTGCTTCGCTTCGTCCTCGGCGCGGCGCACCACTTCGAGCGTGCGGCGTGAGAGACCGGGCTCGGCACCTCCCGACACGCGCGGCAGCGCCTCGATGCGCTTGTCGAGCTGGGCGAGGAGAGCCGCCGGGTCACCGCCGGCCTTTTGGAACAGCGGGCGTGCGACGCCGTCTTCCTGGCTCAACATCGCCGCGAGAAGGTGCTCCGGCAAAAGCTCCGGGTTCCCTTTGCGGGCGGCTTTCTCGAGGCCGTCACGGAAGGCCTCTTGGCTCTTGGTCGTCATCTTGTCGGGGCGCATAAACTCTCCTCGTCAGCGCAAAGCTTGCGCACGTCTTCCCGTTGGGACTCGCCTACTGCGAAGCTCGACGGCCAAGCCAAAGGCCCCTCGCAGCGATGGGATGCACGGCCGCCGTTTTGCGCGGTGGGCTTCAGGGATAGGCCGAAGTTAAGCTTCTCGAACGCCCGCGCAAGAGTCGGGCCGCTCCATTCGAGCTCTCAACCGATTCATGCGACGAATCGCGCGAGAGCACCGTCAGAGCCGGGGAATGCAAGCCCCGTGGAGGTTCGACCAGTAGCGCGTGACGCTGCGCCCTTCGACGTCGATGGCGCCTTCAGTTCGGCACAGGTCGGCGACCTCGCCGCCGCTCTTGGAGAGGTCGCCCGCGCTGAAAAAACCTTGGCCAACGATGGGGTCCGTCGCCATCTCGGCAAGCTCGTGGGAGACGACGAAGCCGCTTCGACCTTTGTCGCACGAGCCGATGACGGCGTAGGGCTCGCGCCCGTTGAAACGGTGGTAGCCGAGCGCGTCGACGCAGGTCGAATACGTGTAGGTTCCCCGTGTTCCCATCGCGATGTTCACGCCGGACGGGAGGAAGAAGACGTACCCCTCGGCATCCGGCGCGAGCTCGGCGTCGGCGCCGTCGCGTGGCAAGAGGACGCCTTGCGACCGCGGCATGTGCCGGCGCGCGAGCTCCTCGAACGCCATCGTGTCGACGAGGCCGTCCTCAATCGATCCCTTTACGAAGAACCGCTCGGCGGGGACGAAGACGCTGTCGACGAACGCCCCGCCACGCACGCCGTACTCGGCGAGATTGCCCCAATGCGCGCTGCCGAGGAGCCATGCGATGAACGGATCGAAGCTCTCGCTCACCGGCGCGTCTTCGCCCGGCCGTCCGATGTAGACGACGTGGACGCGCATCGCGGGCATCGCCGTGTCGCGAAGGGCCACGAGACGCGCTTCGTACGGGTCTTTCGAAGGCGACTCCAGCGCGCTCGGCGTGCGAAAGCCGTAGTCGGGCGCGTTGGCATTCGCGTCGTCAGCGCCGAGGGCTCCCGCCGCGCAGCTCGGCATTGTGGCCAGCAGCGTGAGGAGAGCGGTCGTGCAGTGAAGACGCCCCACAGTGAGAGATCTTCAAAGCAAGCCTCGTACTTGCCAATGCACAACCGACTCGAGCTTTAGGTCTCAATCTAAATAGCAACGACCTTTGACCACTACGGATCAAAGGTCGTTCGGTGAGCAGAGCCGAGGGTTTCCCCTCGGTCGAGTCGGTCGCTCGGCCGCTCGCTAGATTTCGAGGTTCTACACGTTGAGCGCGTTGGTCTCGATGAAGTCGCGGCGCGGCTCGACCTGATCGCCCATGAGGATGGTGAAGATCTGGTCAGTCTGCACCGCGTCGTCGACGCGAACCTGCAGAAGAACGCGGGCATCGGGGTCGAGCGTCGTCTCCCAGAGCTGGTCCGGGTTCATCTCGCCAAGGCCTTTGTACCGCTGAATTTGCGTCCCCTTGCGGCCGCGCGCGTCGATGTGATCCCAGAGCGCGTCGGAGTCTTCGAGCTCGGTCTCCTTGCCATCGCTCTTTTCTTCGTCGTCGTCGCTCGTGAGGCGCGCCGCGTCTCCCACGATGTAGGGCGCGTCGCCCAGCGTCGCGAGGATGTCCTGACGGATGGCATAGAGCTCTTCCCACTCGGCCGACTCGACGAGGTTCCAGTCGACGAGAACCGGGCGCGCATTGGCGCCGGGGCGCGGCACGATCGAAAGCGTGACCGAGCCGTGCTCGGTCTCTTCGCCGAGGACCTCGATGGAGATCGGGAAGATGTCGGGCTGCTTCTTCTGAAGGCGCGCGCGAATCTTCGGCACAGCCGCTTCGACGAACGCGCGATCGCGAATTTCGGTTTTGCCGATGCCGCTCGAGTGAAGAACCGCCGAGACGATCTTCGCGTCGGCGCGGCGATCGATCCGCGAGAGCGCGCGGCGGAACATGCGGAGGCGCTCCGCGAGGCGAAGCAGCGGATCGCCCGTCATGATGGTGCCACGCGAGCCGCGCACGCCGAGACCCTGCACGCCCTGGTCGAGGAAGAACCTGTCGAGCTGCGCCTGGTCTTTCATGTAGCGGTCCTTCTTGCCGCGACGAACGCGGTAGAGGGGCGGCTGCGCGATGTAGAGGTAGCCGCGCTCGATGAGCTCGGGCATCTGCCGGTAGAAGAACGTGAGAAGCAGCGTTCGGATGTGGCTGCCGTCGACGTCGGCGTCCGTCATCAGGATGATCTGGTGGTAGCGAACCTTGTCGGCGTCGAAGCTCCCTTCGCCGATGCCGCACCCGAGCGCCGTGATGAGCGTCCCGATTTCGGCCGACGAGAGCATCTTGTCCAAGCGAGCGCGCTCGACGTTGAGGATCTTCCCTTTGAGCGGCAAAATGGCCTGGTACTTACGGTTACGACCCTGCTTCGCGGAGCCGCCGGCGCTGTCTCCCTCGACGATGTAGATCTCGGCCTGCGCCGGGTCTTTCGTCTGGCAGTCGGCAAGCTTGCCCGAGAGGCTCGTATAGTCCTGCGAGCTCTTTCGAACGACCTCACGCGCCTTGCGTGCGGCGTCGCGCGCCTTCGCCGCGATGATCGTCTTCTCGATGATCTTGCGCGCCGTGCTGGGGTTCTCCTCGAGGAATTGGCCGACCTTGTCGACGACGATCGCCTCGACGATGCCCTTCACTTCGCTCGACACGAGCTTCGACTTCGTCTGCGAGTCGAAGGACGGATCGGGGTGCTTCACGCTGACGACGGCGGTGAGCCCTTCGCGAATGTCTTCGCCGGTGAGGCCGTTTTTGACCTCTTTGAAGAGGTTCTGCGCGACGCCGTAGCTGTTGAAGACGCGCGTGAGCGCCGCGCGGAAGCCCGTCAGGTGCGTGCCGCCGTCACGGTTGTGAATGTTGTTCGTGTAGCAAAACGTCTGCTCGGCGTAGCTCGAGTTCCACTGAAGGGCGATCTCCACGGCGATGGGCGTCGTGCCGCCTTCGGGCATGTGCTCGGCGTTGACCGCGACGACCTTCTCGTGGACCGGCTCTTTGTTTTTGTTGAGCAGCTCGACGAACTCGGCGATGCCGCCCTTGTACTCGAACACCTCGACGCGCGGCTCGGTGCGCGCGTCGTCGGTGCGCTCGTCGGTGAGCGTGATCGTGAACCCGGCGTTGAGGAACGACAGCTCGCGAAGCCTGCTTGCGAGGAGGTCGTACTGAAAATCGATGTTCGTGAAGATGTCGACGTCGGGCTTGAAGGTGATCTTCGTTCCTGTTTTGTCGGTGTCGCCGATGACCTTGAGACGCGAGACGGGAGCACCACGGTGGTACTCCTGGAAGTGGACGTGACCTTCGCGCTTGATCTCGAGCTTCAGCGTTTCGGAGAGCGCGTTGACCGCGCTGACGCCGACGCCGTGGAGACCGGCCGACACCTTGTAGCTCGAGTGATCGAACTTACCGCCGGCGTGGAGGACCGTCATGACGACCTCGGCGGCCGAGATTCCGCGCGCGGCCATGATGCCCGTGGGGATTCCGCGACCGTTGTCGTCGACCGTCATCGAGCCGTCGAAATGGATCGTGATGTCCATTCGCGAGCAGTAGCCGCCGAGGTGCTCGTCGACGGCGTTGTCGACGACTTCCCAAACGAGGTGGTGCAAGCCCGAGCCGTCGTGAACGTCGCCGATGTACATGCCGGGGCGCTTGCGCACCGCTTCGAGCCCCTCGAGGACCGTGATGTTGTCACTGCCGTAGCTGGAAGCGGCGGGCGACGGCTGTGCACTCTCTTGCGGCGTGGTCACGTTGGTCATGGAGGAAATTCCAGGCAGCCCTCGGAAGCTCTTGGGACGAGCTCGCGTGGCAGGGCGAAACGGTTGGCGATTGGCGATTGGCGCGTTTGATTCAGACGTTTGACCAGGCCGTTTGAGCCGAGCGACCGCTTCCGCCATTGAGTGGCCTCGCGGATCGACCCGGTCACGGGACGCGTCAAAAGACGTCTGGTCACTATAAGCGCTGAAGGCCGTGATCGCAAGCATTCACGGAATAAATAGCCGCCTGATTTCAAGCAGTTACGCGACGTCAGGCTGTACCTTTTCGAACAGCCTTAGGCCTTTCGGAACGCCCCCGCTTCAACCACGAAATCGGAGCGCTCTTCGGGGGCCGCGACGGCGCCGAGATCGATGAGCTCGGGGCGCGTCGTTGTAAGCAAAACTTGGCCGTGGTGATCCCGTAGGAAGGCGAAAAGCGCCGCCGTGCGAGACCTATCGAGCTCGCTCGAAACGTCGTCCAGGAGCAGCACGGGGCGCACGCCGCGCGTCTCGGCGATGACCTCGATCTCGGCGAGCTTGAGCGACAGGACGACGGCGCGATGCTGCCCTTGCGACGCGACGCCGCGTACCGAGCGGCCGTCGATGGCGAGCCCCATGTCGTCGCGGTGAGGGCCGCTCGTGGCGCCGCCGCGACGGAGATCGACTGCGCGGCGGTCTTCGAGCTTGGCGCGAAAGTCGGCTTCGGCCGCGGGCGCGCCGCGTACGTACGATGTCTCGAGGACGAGCCCCGGCGCCGCGATGCGGTTGAACGCTCGTCTCGCGGCTTCGCCCAAGCGGGCCTCGGCTTCGGCGCGGGCGACGGCGACGGCGTGGCCGTGACGGGCCACAAGCTCTTCCCACTGATCGAGGTCGCGCGCGTGGATACCCCTTGTTTCCAAGGCTTTCATCCGTTCGCGCTGGGCGCGATCGTAGGAGTCGAGCTCTTCGAGATACGCCGGCGAGGCGTAGAGCGCGACTCTGTCGAGCAGCCGACGGCGCTCGGCACCGCCGCCCATCGACAGCGCGACGACGCCCGGATGGAAGACGACGACGGGTGATGCGACGGCGAAGGCCGCGAGCGTCTTCGGCTTTTTGCCGTCGATGCGGACCATGCGCGCGCCGACCTTGAGGCCGATCGACTGCTCGCGCGCGTCGCCGTCTTCGCGCACGACGGCGCGCACGCTAGCGAGCGGCTCGGCGTGCGCGACGAGATCGCCGGGCTTGGACGCGCGAAAGCTCTTCGACGTGAGGACCGCGTAGACGGCCTCGAGGAAGTTGGTTTTCCCCTGGCCGTTGTCGCCCGCGATGACGTTGAAGCGCGCGCCGAGCGTGACGTCGACGCTCGTGAGGTTGCGAAACGCGCGAACGCTGAGGGTCTCGACGAAGAGCGGCCGCCAGGGAGACTCGCGAAAGGCGCCGGCTCTCAGAGGCTCAAATCCTCATCGGCATCACGACCGCCAAGAACTGACGATCGCTGTCGGGGCGAAGGACTGCGGGGTCGAGCTCGCCGCTGAGCGAGAGGACGACGTCTTCTTCTTCGAGCGAGCCGAGCACGTCGAGGAAGTACTTGGCGTTGAACCCGATCGTCATCGCCGGGCCCTCGTACTCGACGGGCACCTCGTCGGAGCCGTCGCCGCTTTCGGGCGACTCACTCGAGATCTTCAACGTGCCGTTCGTGAGCGACAGCTTCACGCCGCCCGTGCGCTCGCTCGCTGCAATGGAAACGGCGCGCATCGCGTCCGCAAGCGCGCCGCGGGGTGCGCGGACCTTCTTGTCCGTGTTCGCCGGGATGACCTGCGCGTAGGGCGGAAACTGCGCGTCGACGAGCTTCACGCTGAACATCGTGCCGCCGCTCTGGAAGAACGCGCTCGATGCGCTCTGCGTGATCTGCAGCTGCGGTTTCCCCTTTTCGTGTGCGGCCTCTTTCGCGTCCACGTCCTTCATGCTCGCGACGTCTTCACAAAGCCTTCGAAGCTCGTGAATCGCCTTGAGCGGGATGAGCATCGTCGCCGACGCTTGGCGCCCCGAGACCTGCACTTCCATCTTGGACAGACGGTGGCCGTCGGTCGTGACCATGCGGACCACGTCGCCGTCCCACTCGAAGAGCGCCGAGTTCAAGTGCGCGCGGGTCTCGTCCGTCGAGATCGAGAAGTACGTCTTCGCAATGAGCTGCAAGAGAACGTCGACCTCGAGGGCCAACGTGGGCGCCCCTTCGGCCGGTTGCGGGAGCGGCGGGAAGTCGTCGCCCGGCATGCCGCGAAGGGTGTACCGGCGCGCGCTGCCTGCGGCTTTGAGCGTGGTCGTCGCGTTGTCGTGCGTGGCGATGTGAATCGGGCCGTCGGGCATCATCTTCACGCGCTCGAACAGGTCTTTCGCGGAGACCGCAATGCTGCCGCCTTTGACCACCTCGGCGGGGATGCGCCCGGCGATGGCGAGGTAAAGGTCAGTCGCCGACAGCCGCAGGGCGTTGGGACCATCGACGCTCAAGAGAACGTTCGACAGCGCAGGCATGGTGCTCTTGCGCTCGGCCACCCCCTGCATGCGGGTGACGAGTCTCAAGAGGTCC
>JANXMC010000158.1 GCA_025354825.1 Myxococcales bacterium | reverse complement strand
GGCGGATCCCGAGCCGACTGAGCGGCGAGCTTGGATCGAGTCGGAAAAAACCGACGAGGAGTGCGCCAAAAGGTAGACGCTATGTCCTCGGAACCTATCCGAGTGAGCGCGAAGCCGACGCGTGGACTCATTCGGGCGAGCTGACTCGGTCAAACGACGACTCGTCGAGAGTTTTGCCTGAGACGTGTCGGTAGGACGGCGACTCGCGGAGCCGTTTGGCCGAGACTCGTCGGTCGCAAGGCGACTCACGGAGCCATTTGGCTGAACGCAGTCGGTCGCAAGGTGACTCGTCGAGGCTTCGCGGCGAGATGGGTGAGTCGCGCGGCGACTCGCGGTCCTCCGAGGGACGGTAGGCTCAGTCTCGAGCTCACCCGTCGAGCCCTTCGACGGAGCCGCGTCGGTCCGACCGCGGCTCGTCGAACTTTGGCAGCGAGTCGACGGACGGTTCGGGCGAGTTGAACGACCGCCGGATAGAGCCGAGCCGCCAGCAGACCTCGGTCAAGGGGAGCGCTGAGGGCAGGAGCGCCCTCGTGAGCTCGGAGCCCCTTAGACGGATGCGAGGAAGCGCATGTGTTCTTCGCGCGTCGCCTGCCACCTTCGCGGTGTCGCATGCAATGTGGCACCCGCACCAACCGGCACCTTCGGGCTCTCCACCGCATCGCGAACACTCGGCAAATCGCGCGAACCGTGACCCGAGCTCGCTCCGCGATCCTCTCCGAGCATCGGGCACGCACTTTGCTGACCGCCGCAGGTCGTCTTCGCAAAGGAACGCTCATGCCGATCACCCGCCAGCACCGTCGTCGCCTCTCTCCGACTTCGTCGATCGTCGTCGGCCTCCTCGGTCCTGTCGTCGCGGTCCTCGGTGCGGGTTGTGTCAGCGGGGCGGCGACCAGCGATCAGGAGGCGGTGGCGAGCCGCGCGTCGGCGCTCGCCGCGCAAGATTGGATCGCGGCGCCGACCGTGGCGAACGGCACCATCAACTACCACACGGCCTCTATCGCGTTCCTCGACGGCAACGCCTACGCGACACTCACCAGCGTGACGAACGTCTCTTTCGCCAGGCGCCTGGCCGGTGGGACGTGGACGGTCCCCCAGCCGCTGGCTGGCGTCTCCGCGATCGAGACTCGCCTCGCCGCATTCGGCGGGCGGCTCTACCTGCTCACGCAGCCCATCAACGAGACTACGCTCTTCTTGTCGCGCTACGAACCGACGACCGACACCTGGACCACAGCTTCACAGCTGCCGTTTCAGAGCGCCGAGCTGCCGGGCTTCACCGCGCACGGTGCCGCCTCGTGCTGCTCGGCAGCCAGCCGGGCGTGACGCACGCACTGTGGATGGCGACGATGGACGCGGCGGGAACCTTCCAGCCTGCACAGACGACGACGCTCGGCGGCATCGGCGCATCGCTCGCGTCGCACGACGGGCACCTCCACGCGTTCTATCGCTCATGGCCGAGCGGCTGGTCGACGGACGGCTACGGCGATGTGTTGCACGCCTCCTTCGACGGCGTCAGCTGGACGGCCGCAGAGAAGATCTCGATGGGCTTCGGGACCACCGTGCTGCGGGGTAAACCGTCGGCGGCGAGCTATGTCGCCGGTGGCTTCGATTGCCTGCACCTCACGGCCCTCGACGAGAACGCGAGCGCCAACGTCAGCACCGTGTGGTGGACGGCTTCGTGCGGCCCCGACGGCTTCGCGGTGCCGGTCTCGCTGGTCGCCGTGCCGCTCGCCTTCGCCGACCAATCCCTCGCGGCTAGCCCCGACGAGCTGCTGCTTGCCCACGAGCAGCTCGGATCGACGGGCTACGGCGGGCTCGACATCGCGGCGCGCTCGTATCGGTACCCGCGCCTCGACGGGCAACCGGGCACGTCGAACGCGGAGTGCAGCACCGGTGTCTGCACGACCTCCTACGTCGACGGCGACGGCGACGGCTTCGGCGCCGCTCCTGCGCTGCGCCGTTGCGGGACTCGTCCGCCCGGCCAGGTCGCCATCGGCGGCGACTGTTGCGACTCCGACGCGCGCGCCTGGCCCGGGCAGAAGCAGTACTTCACCGAGCCGCGCACCTGCGGTGGCTACGACTTCGACTGCAGTCGCGCGGAAGAACCGCAGTTCCCGCCGCGCAAGTTCGCGGGCTGCATGTCGACGGGAACTTGTTTCACGGGGACGCGCGTTTGCACGGGACCTTATTGGGAGACCGCCGGCACCGGACCGGTCTGTGGGCTGTCCGCGCCGTGGCGAGACTGCAAGGTGACGAAGGCTTGCCTCAGCCTGTCAGAGTGCAGCACGCTTGCAGTGCGACAGGTGAAGCAGGCCTGTCGCTGATTCTGGCGCCCTCGTGTTCGTACATCATCAAGCCGGCGCATTCCGTCGACGGACGGTTCGGGCGAGTGCGCTTCGTGAAGAGGCCGCTTGGGTCCACGAGCCTTCGAGGTCTCATCCCGATACGTAGCCTTCACTCGCCGCGCTTCGCTCGCTGAAGAATTCGGTAAACAGTCGCCGGATTCACCCCAAAGGCGACCGCGACCGAGGTCACATCCGCGCCGGGATTGGCGCGCACAGCCTCGAGAATCTTCACCTCGCGCTCTTGACGGCTCATGGTCCGTACAACGCGAACCGTGTCTGGAACATCAGCCCGCGCCGGCGCCGCGTTCGTCTCGTCGGCGCTTTCTGCTTCATCCGCCTGACCTTCCCCGACCCACGCCTGCGCGAGAAGATGCCCCGCCGAGACGACGCGAAGCCCCTCCAAACGTGCCGCGCCGGCGGCCGAGCGCACCGCACCGAGCAACTCCCGAACATTGCCGGGCCAAGCTCGAACCAGGCACGCGTCGATGAGCGAAGCATCGACCACGAGATCGGTGGACTCACGCAAGGCTCGCCTCACGAGGTACGGAACCTCTTCGGGCCTTGCTCGGAGCGCGGGAATAGGGACGATGCTCTCGGCGATGCGGAAGTAGAGATCGTCACGGAACAAGCCCTCGCGGATCCGAGCGGGCAAATCGCGATTCGTCGCCGCGACGAGCCGAACGTCGACCGACCGGACGTCGTTCTCGCCGACGCGCCGCACCTGCCGCTCCTGCACTACACGCAGGAGCTTGGCCTGCATCGCGAGCGGCATCTCGCCCAACTCGTCGAGGAAGAGCGTGCCGCCGTGGGCTGCCTCGAAGAGGCCAATCCTCGCCTGCGCCGCGCCGGAGAACGCACCCCGTGCGTGGCCGAACAGCTCGCTTTCGAGAAGGTGCTCCGTCACCGCAGCGCAGTTCAACGCCCGAAAGGGACCGGTGCGCCGCACCGCCTCGTGGAACGTGCGCGCAGCCAGCTCTTTGCCGACGCCCGTTTCGCCGACCACGAGCACGTTCTGTCCGTCTCTCGCTCCCTGCGCGACGCGCGCGAGTGCGGTCTCCAAGCTTGGCCCGACGATGACCTTCTCGTCGGTGAGGCGATGCGGATGACCTAAGCGTTGAAGGTCTTCCTCGAGAAAGAGCACCGTTTGCCCCGCGCGGACGGTGCGCGCGCCTCGACCGGACCACGTCCTGTCGATGCGTTTTCCATCCACATAGGTGGCGTTGCGACTCCCGAGCTCCGCGACGCTCCACACGCCCTGCTCGTAGGCAACGCTGAAGTGCTGTCTCGAGAGCCGCTCGTCCGCGAGCACGAATTGGCTCGTCGCGCCTCGCCCGACGATGAGCGGCGTCTTGCCGACCGGCCAAACGCGAAAGTGTGGGGCGCCGGCAACGAACGTGACGAGGATTCCCGGTTCGGGCCGCGACTCCTCTCGAACGGTCGAGGCCTGCTCTTTGGTGGTGCTGTCGTCGCCATGCATGGGAGCGTCTCGAACGACCCCGGCCAGTCGTCGGTCAGTTCCGGTCGTCGATCGCGGTGGTCGCCGGCTGCGCGGTTGCCGTTGCGGTGGGCGTTGCGGTCGGTTTCGCCGTCGCCGCAGTCGGAGTCGCGGTCGCAGTCACAGTGGTCATCGCGGCCGCGGCGGTGGGCTTGGGCTTTGCCGGTCCGATGGCGAGCGGCTTCGTGCTCGAAGACGGCGGAGGGGCTGCGGCAATGGCAGTCGCAAAGGCACTAGGAACGGCAACGTCTGACGCCGTCGCTGCGGCCGTCGTGTTCGTCAGCGTCGTCGAGCTAGGCCGCGGCTCAGCGGACGGTGCGGTCGGGGATGGAGCGGCTGTCGAAGTCGCCACTGGCCCGGAGGACGGCGTGTCGCTCGCGTGAGAAGACGAGGTCAGCAACGTCTTCGTGACGAAAACACTCCCAGCGACCAGCGCGATTGCGCCCACGACGAGGAGTGGCACGCGTGCGGGGTTACGCTTCGGCGGGGCCCGTTCCGCAAATTGCTCCATCACTTGCAGCGGCGCCGAGGCGGAGTCCTCGCGACGAAGCATGGGCGTCGGCATCGGCCTTGACGGCTGACTCGTCGCTGCGTGTTGGGCGGGCGCCGCATTCGGCAAGAGAACCGTGGCGTCGTTCGGCCCTGCGTTCCCGCTATTCCATGTGGTCGATACCGTGGGACGCGGCAGATTTCCGGCCTCGGGATCGGGCACGGCACGTATGTCGAGCTCCGTGTGCATGTACCCGTCCGCAATTCCTGGCGGCAGGTACGCAGCGTTGGGCGGAGGCGTGACGATCGCCTGCGAGATCGCTGTCGGACCGTAGGCAGAGCCTTGATCGAGGGTTGGTACGTCGGGTCGCGCCGCGCCGATCGCCGCAACTGCGATGCTCGGCTCGTGCACCAGCATCTGACGAACGGTCTCTCCCAGCTTCAGATCGGTGCGGCGAGTTGGGGCCGTTCGGCTCGTCACGGCGACCGAAGGTTCTGCCTGCATGGGAGCCGCTTGGGTCGGTGCCGGTTGCGGGCTCAGCATCGATTCGCGTGTGACGACGTCGGGGCCTCCAAAGCCGCTCGGCCGGCCCGCGTCGATGCCGACTCCTGCCGCTGCTACGGCCCCGACCGACCGAAGCGCAGCCGCAAGCTCATTGCCGCTGCCGAATCGTGCGGCCGGGTTCTTCGCCAGCAGGCGCGCCATCAGCGATTCGATCGCCGGCGGAAAGGGCTCTCCGGACGCACCGGTGAGCGTGGGCGATGGCTCGCGGACGTGCCCCGTCATCATCTCGTGCGGCGTGCCGTTGAAGGGGGAGCGGCCGGTCAGCAGGATGAAGAGCACGACACCGAGAGAGTAGAGATCGGACGGTGGCCCGAGGGGCTTCGCCATGGCCTGCTCGGGCGACATGTATCGTGGCGTCCCGAAGAGCTGACCGACGACGGTCATGATCCCGGCCGTCTTCTCCCCATCCTGCACGGTCTTCTTGGCGATGCCGAAGTCGATGACCTTGACCTGCCCGCGCTTGTTGATGAGCAGGTTCGCCAGCTTCACATCGCGGTGAACGACGCCGATCTCGTGGGCGGCGGCGAGGCCCTCGGCCGCGTCGGCAACGATGCGGCAGGCCTCCGAAAGCGGCAGTACGCCGCCCTCGTCGGCGAGGTGATCGCCGAGCGACTTGCCGTCGATGTACTCCATCGCGAAATACGGCTGGCCAGCCTTCGTCGTCGCCACCTCGTACACGCGCGGGATGGTCGGGTGCTCCAGATTCGCCATCACCTGCGCTTCTCGGTAGAAACGGGCAACGAACCCGGTGTTGCTGGTGTCCGTCAGCACCTTCAACACGCAGCGGCGTCGCAGTCCTTGGTTGTACGCGAGGTACGCCTGACCGAATCCTCCCTCGCCGATCAGCTTCTCGAGCACGTACTGCGTCGCGCTGAGATCGGGTGCGTTGGGAGGGAGCTCGGCCGTCATTGCGTTGCTCAGAATTTCGAGCCAGTGGTCGACGCGAGGCGCAGGTCGACGTCGGAGAGCTTGGCCTCCCACGTGTCGACGCGGTCGAGCTGCGCGCCGCGAAGGTCAGCGCCGCGGAGGTCGGCCTGCTCGAAGCTCGCGCCGGTCAAGTTGGCCTTGAGGAAGTTGGCGGCGCCGAGCAGGGCTCCGCGGAAGCTCGCGCGCTGCGCATCGACCTTGTTGAACAGCGTGCGGCTGGCGGTGAGCGAAACGAGCCTCGCTTCGCACAGCACGCTGCCCTCGAACGTGCCATCCGTCACGTCTGCTTTATCCCACACGGATCCGGTCGCAGCAACTCCGCGCGCGGAGACTCCGAGGAGTTGCGCGAGCTCGAATCGGCTGTCGGCGAGGTTGGCGCCGTCGAGGACGAGACGAGGGGCGACGATGTCGTAGAGCTTGGCGTCCGTGAGGTCGGCACCGTCGAAGCGGGCGCTGGCGAGGGCGCTTCCGCTGAAGTCGCTCTTGCGTGCGATCGCTTGCGTGAACGATGCACCGTCGAGCAACGCGTCGGTGAGCGACGCGCCGTCGAGGTTGGCGCGCAGGAAGCGACTTTGCGTGGCCCGTAGCTGTGGTGCGTTCACGCGAGTCAGCTTGGCGTCGGTGAAATCGGACTGCTCCAAGATAGCGACGCTGAGGTCGGCCTCGGTGAGGTCGCAGCCCACCCACGTCGTACCGATGGCGGAAGCGCGATGGGCGACGATGCCGACGCAGGAGGCGCCGTCGAGAGCAGAGCCGTCGAGCACGGTGCCGATCAAGATGGCGCCGGCGAGATCGACTCCTCGGAGATCGACACCGCGGAGGTCGACTCCCGAAAGATCGACGCCAGCGAGCGGACGTCGTTCGGAGAGCCAGGCGATGACTTCCTCGCGCGAGCGCGCGCGAATCTTCGTCGATGGCGCTCGGCCTCGACCGACTCGTGGTCGCCCGGGGGGAAGAGGTCTTCGCGCGCTCTTGGCACGCTCGAGGGTGGCGCGGACGTCGGGCGGAACGCCGACCTCTTGCGCATTCGCTGGGCTAGCGGAGCCCGTGGCCTCGTCCGTCGCCGGCTTTCGAGACGCGACGAGCCCATGGAAGCGTTCGAGCGCCGAAGGCAGGCTCGGCGCGTTTTCGAGACGCCCTTCCTCGATGTAGAGCGACTCCAGATCGAGCGCGTCGCGATGGTCGACTTCGAGCAACCCCCGCCAGGTCATCGTCAGCGTCAGATCTCTCGTGTCGAAGAGCAGCGTGTCGAGGTTCATGTGCAACGCGAGCAGCTCACCGCCCGCCGCGAGGGATTTCTGCGCGAAGACGTACGGGCGCACTCCCGGCAACCGTCCGTTGAGCACCTCGTTGTTCGCGTGCACGCCGGCGATCTCGTACGGCTCATCGCCTTTGAGATACGGAACCTGCAGGTCGACCGGCGCGGCGTTGAAGTATCCGAAGTCGAAGTCTTCCGGCAGATACGGCCAGCGAGATTTCAGCCACTTCTTATCGTATTTGCCGACGCGCATCGCTCGCGAGCGCCAACGAGGCGACACGGGCGCGAAACAAATCGGGCGTGGCGAGTCGCGCTGACTCTTCATCAGCGCGTCAGGTCGCTCGAGGTTCGGCAGAAGAGTGCCCGTCCGGTACCCGCGACCCACCGGGTTCTCGCTGGAGAGGGGCCCACCGAGGGCGTACTCCCATTCCAGGGGTAGTCGGTCGAAGGGCTCGGGGCGCGTGGGCGTCGAACCGGCCCAGAGACGGTTGCCGACGACCGCGAGGTGCCAATCGTGGGTCCCGACGCGGAGCCGCACACTCGCCACTGCACCGCCCCCACGCGGCGTGCGCGCATCGCCGACGAGCATCACATCGGCCAACGGCTTGAAGACCGCAAAGTCGGACGGATAGCGGATGCTCGCGCTCGAATCGTGGTTCGTGAAGACGTCTCCACTCGGTGGATCCGCTGCCACGAGCTGCGCTGGCGCGTTCGGATCGTAGAGAGCTGTAGTCTTGACGACGACGACGATCGCGTTGCGCGGCGGCCGTAGCTGCCAGTTCATCACGAAGGGCGCGAAGCGGGTCTGATGGACGATGGGGAGGGTGTCGCCAATGCGCCGCCCTCTCGCCCGCGAGATCACCTGCGGGCCAATCGCCTGGACGCGTGGCTCGGGGCTGGGGTCGGCAGGAAGCGACTCGGAGATGAACGCCTCGCGTGAGCCCCACGGGTTGGGAGGCTCAGGAGGCGCCTCTGCGACGGGCTCCGAAGGCGCCAGCGGATGTTTGCGGGCGAGAGCGGCGGCAATCGCTTCGACGGTGCCACGAGGCTCTGGCGGGGCTGCGTTCGGCGCAGCGACGGGCGGCTGCTCTTCGATCGGCGCGACGTACGAAGTTCGCGTCGGATCGGCGGGGATTGCGCGCCTCGGCTGGGCCCCCGACTCCGCCTCCGGGTCTTCGATCGGTCGAAGCCCCGCGGTCATGGTCGGATCGAATCGCGCCGTCGGCCGCATCACGGGCGCAGCGGGCGGGTAGGTCGGCTCCGCGATCGGTACTTCGAGGAGCGAGACCGGCTCCACGGCGTCATCGGGGCCGATCTCAGCGGGAGGCGACTCCCCACTCGAGAGATCGAGCACTGGCCCAAGCACCATCATGGTCTCGTCGACCATCAGCCGAGGCTCGGTTGGCGCCTCGTCGGGCGCGGCGATCGGCTTCATCGCCCGCATCGTCTCGTCGTCGTACTTGCCGCGCGCCGGACTCGGTGCCGAGGCCACATGCATCATCGTCCGATCGTCGCTCGGCACCGCCTGCTCGGCCGCGGCTGCTGGCTCGTCGATCGGCGCGATGGGCGTCAGGCCGACCATCGTCTCGTCCTCGAACTTCGCGCGCGCTTTTTTCACCGGCGCGGTGCTCTCGGCGTCGGCCCGCGGCGCTTCCTCGTCCTTCGGCGGCTTGGTCCCCTCGGACATCAGCTTCCCAGCAGCACTTTCGCCTGCGAGGGGGTCTGCACGAAACCCATCGGCGCGTTCGCGTTCGAGCCGTTGTGCGCGGTGCGCGACGTGAGCATCACCACCCGCTTGCCCTTGGCCCGGACCTTCTCGCTCGCCGACTTGAAGGAGATCTCGCCGAGGTTGATTCCGGAGACGACGCCGCCCGCGACCCCAGGCTCGTCGCCCGTGCTCATCGGGATTCGCGACGACTCGACGATGACCGCGCTGCCCTTGATCAACACGGACGCTACGGTGCCCGTCGCTTGGGCGCAGGCGCCGGTATTGATGAACGGCGTAGGCACCGCCGGTCCTGGAGGTGCCGGCACGAGGCACACGTCGGGAAACGCCATGCAGTTTCCCCCTTCGACCGTGCAGGCAGCGAACATCGTCGAGCTCCTATCCGAGTAGAACGCGCTTGCCATCGACGACGGTGTCTTCTTGGGAAGTGATGGAGGTGCGCTTGGCGGCGATGGCGAAGTTTTCGCGCACCACCGTGCGCACGCGGCCAGCGCCGATGTGGAGGAGGCCTTGGTAGCTGCGAACGGCGTCAGTGGCGCGTTCGACGATGCGGCGAGCACGAAGCTCCCAGCGGCCGACCGTGGTGGCGATTTCATCGGCGGTGGTACGGATGGTGTCGGCGATGACGCTCACGTCGCGAACGTGAAGCGTGGCCGCGTCTGCAGTGGCATCGACGGTGGCAGCTTCGATCCGAAGCGACTCCGTGGCCCTCAACTCGATCGACTCGCCAGCCTCGAGCACGATCTTTCCGTTGGGCGCGCGTAGCACTAGGTCTCCCGCCGCGTCGATTCTCGCGTGGGTGGGGCGTGCTTCAGGGTCGCAGGTTCCGAGCAGCGCGAGCCGCTCGTCAGCAAGAACGACGACCAAGACCCGCTCCCCGACCTTGCTCGGTACATACGCCGAGCAGATCGCCACCTGTCGTCGCCCATCGAGCTCCACGAAGACCTCGCCCGTCGAAGAGACGCCGACATAGTGGGCCTCCTTCACGGCCAGAGGCGTGGCAGGACTCGAGCTCGCAAGGGACAGCTTCGTCATGGATTCGGCCCTCATGAGGTGGTGTTCGCCGGTTCGAGGCCGGGCGTTCGCGAAATCGCAAGCATCGTCAGTGCGGCTCCCAACATCGACAGGCTCGCTGCGCCATATTCAACGGCAATCGTCATGCTGGATGCTCCCCGATCGGTCAAGTGCGCACGGCTCAGGCTCAGTATATGGAAAGCCGCGAGCCAACTTGGCTGGGCGTCGCTCGCTGCGGATGCCG
This sequence comes from Myxococcales bacterium, assembly GCA_025354825.1. Lineage (GTDB taxonomy): Bacteria > Myxococcota_A > Polyangia > Polyangiales > Polyangiaceae > JANXMC01. Next base: position 7,702 of record JANXMC010000158.1, on the reverse strand, counting down.
CCACGCAGAAGCCGAGCACCGCGCCGCAAATGGTCAGCACGGCGATGGTTCGCGATTCGGCTACTCGGTCGGATCCAAGCTGAGCGCCGACCCAGCCTACGAGGACGCAGCACGCAAAGGGTACGAAGGAAAGTACGCTGAGGTTCCACGCCAACGACAGGGCTCGGTCGGTGGCGAGGCCGGCTGCTTCGACCAAGAACGTGGGCCAGGCAAAGGCGCTGCAGACGAGGTAGATCCATCGCGACCGAGACCCTCTGATGGCGATGATTGCGGCCAACGACACGACGAAGCCCGCGGCGCCGAATAGAAGAAGGCTCCTCCATGCGAAAGAGGCAATCAGTGACGCCGCGCACCGAGCTGCTATTGCGTAAAGAGGAACCGCGGCGCCCAGGTACGACAGGGGATGAAAGTCCTTCATCGTCCAAGAGACGATGCCGAGCGCAATAGAACTCGCTATCAAAAGGCCCGACGTCGCAAGCGGGAAAACGAACAGCAGCGAACTGTCGACGAAGACAGCCGAAGACGTTGCCCCGCCAGCTATTGCCAGCACGGCGGAGGCCTTCGCGAATCGAGTGGGCGGGTTGCTGGGCATGTCCTGCTCAGGTCTCAACCGACCATGCGGCACGAAGCAGCGCAATGCCGTGAATCGCGCCAAGCGCACTCGCCGTAAACATTGGCCATCGAGGCAGGAACGTCAGAGGTGACCACACGTCGCCGTTGGAACGGGGCAAGACTTCCGATGCGAACAGCGCCAGCATCGCAACGCAGAGGGTAACGACCAGCTCGAGCCATCCGAGCAGACGAACGCCAGCGTCGTCGATGTCCACGGACCTCCAGATCAATGCGGCGGGTGTCAGCATCACTGCCAGACCTGCAAACGATGCCACGAGCACGTTGAGCGCAATCTGCGATGCGCGCGCATCGTGATTTCGGTGCAGCGCGACCAGCATATGGCTTGTCGTGGCGAGGATAAGCGGCGCCAGCGCGACAACACAGGCGGAGAGTAGGGCGAGCCACCTCGAGCGCCGCCAAGTCGCGAGGACGATCGCGATGGCCCCCAGCACCCCGACGACGACGAGACAGCCCAAAGCAAACGGCGATCGTGGGTCGACATTGTCGACGAAGAGAAAGGAGCACGGCACGATCGCGAGCATGATGAGGCCGAAGAGCGCCACGCCTCGTCGCTGCGCGTGCGCCGAAAGGAGTGCAGTGAGCCCGCCGACCGACCCGGCAAGGAACGTCAGACCCGCGATAGGAAGCATGATCCAGTTGAAATAGCTGTAGAGCATCGGCAGAAGTGCATAGACGCCGACGGCTGCCGCGAGCGCGACAAATGCGCCCGCACTGGTCTCGTCAGCGACTTCGGCAAGATCTCCCAACAACGTCAGCTCCTGACTCCGGCTACGCACGGAGCGTGAGTGGCGGTCTCGGTGACAGAATTCAACGGCCTCCTCATCCATGCCCCGCACTCTCAGTCTCGGACGACGCGGTTGATTCGGCCGCGCTCTTGTCCATGTCGACACCGCGGTCTTGAAGCACCAATGCGCCCGAAGTCATGAGCAACACTCCAGCAACTGCATACCCAGCTTGGAGCGCACCTCGGCCATCGCCGGCATCTGCGACGTAGATCCACCTGAGAACGTTGAAGTGGAAACCATCGACGGCGGGCGCTCGCAGCACCGATAGCCTATCTATTGCTGCCATGGCTGTAGTCACCAGGCCTGCGCCGATCGAAACGGTTGCAATGACGGAGCGCGTCGACTCACCCAGCATTCGTGAACGCATTTGCTCACTTGCCGCGTAGCCCACGAGAATACTTCCTACGAATGGCCAAAACGCGAGCGTCGCGAACTCCCAGGCGCCCGTGTACGTCCGTTCGAGCGCACGACCCGTGGCATCAGCCATCAATACGGGACCAGCCAGGCAGGCCGTTGCCACATACACGACCCGGGTTCGCCGGATACGGAACCCTCCGGTCACAAGCACGAGAAGGAGCACGCCGAGAACGAGAGCCCCGCAGGCCCCAAAAAGAATCATGCGCAGCTCGCGAGACGAGCCCAATGCGGCGCGATCCAACCGACCTGATACTGCAAAGACGATAGCCATGTATCCGAGCAGAGCGGGCGTAAGGGCCGCCTCGATACTGACTCCCCGGCGCCAAACGGAGACAAGCCCGCCGGCCGCAGATGTGATCCAGCAGAAGCCCATGCTCGACCAGGCAAGGAGCGGCCAGAGCGGCGAGTAGCCGCCAGCCTCGGAGAACATCGCGAAGAGGCTCGACGCTGCTGCGAGCAGTCCCGCCAGCCGGCCGACATCGCTCGCTTCGCTTCGAGGACGAGACGTCATAGCTTTCGAGCCGCGGCAAGGTCGGCATCGATTCGCTCCACAGGCTTACCCTGCGTGCCGCCGTAGCGCATTCGCCAGTAGAACGTGGCCCAGGATCTCATCGCGTCGCGCGAACCGAAGTCGTGTTCGTTGTCGGCCCTCGCGCGCTTCTCGATTCCCAGGCGCGCCGCGAAGACCTTGCTGTCGCCCTGTTGTCCCCACATGTCGTTGGGATAGGCCATTCCATGGTGAAAGCACACTGTCCATTCACCCGCACGCGGCGCATCAGCCTCCACCGAGTATCGATAGCCAATCTGGCCCGCACTGGGCAGTAGCAGTAACTTCACGGTCTGGTTTCTCGGCACGAGTGGGCTGCCCTCGACACGGTGCGGATTGCCCTGCGCATCGAAGCCCTTGTTGAACTTCTGCGGGAGGAGGAGTCCCCATCGCGTGTGCATGTGCAAGCAGTCGTGTACGCAAAAAGGCGCCATCGCGATGCGCTCCGCCAGCATCTCGGGCGGCAACGTCGGTATGGGGCCAATGCCGACTTTCATCGGCGGCGCCATGTGCATGTTGTCGAACTCTCCCTGAAATGGGAACTTCAGCACCTTGACCGGCGAGAGTGTCTCGTTGGTGGAGAACGTGTCGCCGCGTTGTTGCTTCTTCACGACGAAGTCGGCGCGAAATCCGGACTTGCTACGATCTACCATCGTGACGGGCGTCGTCGTCCCCACGCCGTTCTTGATGGAGTTGACCTCGTAGTAGTCGAAGATGATGTCCCAAAACGGTAGTGGCGGTAGCGGATCCGTATCGCGCTTGCGGTTCGAGTCCGTGAAGAAATTCGGTTGGATATCCGGCAGCATCGTATCCATCGCCTGGATTGGATCGTTCGGCGGCGACAGATCGGTTGGAGGAGGCGCGGGATCGGGCATCGCTCCTGCGTGTGGCGACTTGGATTGCCGTCGAACGATGATGTCGACCTCGATGGAGGCAAGCGCCTGCGAAGCCATGGTCATCACGACCGGATAGATCCGGTTCATGCCGACGGCGCCGCCTGGCTCGAAGTCCGGTCGCTCCTTGCAAAACGTCGGCGCAAAGCAGACCAGAACGCGCAACGGTCCAGTCGCCACCTTGAGGCTTTGATCGACCTTGGCCTCCGTGATTGGCGCCCCGGGGTCGGGCATGAACTTCTCGCCGAGCTTCAGGACGTCCTGCTGCGGAAGCGGAAGGACACCCTCAGATGTGATTTGATACGCGAAAACCACCAGCAAACTCTCGTCCAGCTCGGTCTCGAGCTGCCATAGCCCCTTGTTGGCGTCTGGAATGTGGCCAGAGTCGATTGCTCGCTTGTCCAGGACGAAGTCGGGCTTGAGCGGTAAATCGATTCGTTTCTGTTGGAGGGTAACCACGGTTGCGCGCTCGAGCACGACTTCGTCGAATACGGGCATCACATGCTGGTAGTCCATACCCATGCCCCGGATTCGGCACCCCGCCTCGGCAACACGATTCGGTTTCGAACCCTCGTGACGCCAGGAGAAGCAGGCATTCTTCGCGATATCGTCCATGCCCTTCGAAGCGCTGGGCAATACCCCTGGCGGCGGCGGCTTGATGATCCGATCGGCGTTCGGCGCGATCGTCACCATCGTGCCTCCCGAGGAGGCGAAAATCATGTTCTCTTTGATGACCGCAAAATAGTGCGCCATCAGCCTTCTCCTTCGATCGTGGTGCGCGTCACGCCAACCCCACTCGGATGTTCGAGTCCCAGCATCGTAAAGACATCACCCGTCGCTCCTGGCACGCGTATTTCGCCCGCGCTATCGGTGGTGTGTCGCCGCTCGACGCCGTCGGGATGCCGCACGATGACGTTTGCGTTGACGAGCGGCGCTTCGCTCAAGTCGTCGAAGAACACGAACTTCGCCACCCCTTGCTTCGACAGCACTAGCAAGACCCGTTGCACGTCATTGGCAGTCTTCGGCTTAACCGAGCTCACCTGCACGTTACGCGCAGCGCTCGACTCGATCTTCCCCGATGAATCCGGCCGCACGGCGAGCGCCCGATACCAGCCGTTCTTCACCGCGTTGAACTTCGCCAAGACCTGCCCCGCACTCCCATTCGTCACCGAGTCCGCCTGCCGTTGCGCCGACTGGTCGAGAGCGGTCAACGTCACCGTGACGGAGCTTGGATCGAGCGGCGCCTGCTGCGTCACACCCGCCTCGCGCACCTCGATGACGACGTCCGTCGTCCCCGCCTCTTCCTTACTCGCACACGGCCCATCCGGGCACTGCGCGACGACGGGTCTCTTGGGTTTGTTGCTCATGTCGATGCGCTCATTGCGAGTTGATCTGGCCAGTGACGGTCAGCGGGCCGTCGATTGTCGTCGCGCCCTCGATGGTGATCTTTCCGCCGCGGATGATGATCGCGCCGTCGGCCGCGACGGTGATACTCGTGGCGTGGACGTCGAGGTTGACCAGAGCGTCGATGCGAACGTCCGCCTCGGCGGCGAGCGAGATGTCCGCGACCGACTTGATGGCGACGTTGCCGTTGGTCGACTTGATGCTCACCGTTCCACCGGTTTCGTGAATCGAGCCGCCAGCGATGTTGACGTCGTGCCTCGCGGACAGATCGGCCGATCCATCGTGCGAGTGCAGGACGAGCTTTTCCTCCGCGCAAGCGACGAGCGCCCCGTTCGCGCTCTTCAACCGAAGGTTGTGGTCGGCAACGATTGCGATCGACACGTCGTCCGGAAGCGCGTCCTCGGCTTGCGCCGGCGATTCGGCGCCGCGCAGGTAGATCTGAGCACCCTGGACGTCGACCAGGCTGGCGGACGTCAGCCGTGCGACGCGACGTGCCGCGATCTCGATCTCTTCGGGGGACTGAATCTCGACCTGCTGACCGCCCACCACACGCGTGACTTCGTCCGAGGAGAGCGTTGCAATATGGTCGGCGAAGAGCAGTAGCTCATCGCGCGCAAAGACCGTCGAACCGCTCCCGCTTCCAAGGATGGCGTGCGGTCCGAGCCCGCTCGCGAGCGGTTGGCCTCCACTGCGCGGCTTGGACGTCGCGGAGAGACGTCGAGTGCGAAACGTCATCCGGTGCACGGCGTCCTCGGCTTGGCGGTGCGCGTGAGTCGATAGATTTCCCGCGAGCTGGCTCCATGTCTTGGTGGGCGGCACCGGCGCCGCAGGCGGCGACGACGTTGCGGGAAACGCGCTCAACGACGAGAGCGCGCCGAGCACGTCGCCTGCGCGCCGGTCGACCTTGCCGTGATCTTGCCCGCCCTGGCCAATGACTGGACCGAGATCGGTAAGCCCAGCGAGGTGAACCAGGTTGCTCGAAGCGAGCGCGGTATCCTTCACGGCCAACGTCATTCGAATCGGCGACGCTTCCGTGATGGCGCGCCCTGCAGCGCTCGTGATGTTGTTGTCGCTTCGGATGAGCGCGCCCGACTCGGGCTCGAAAATCGATCCGAGCTGCATCACCGTGTTCGAGTGCGGCGTCGCCAGGCGAATCCGATTCTCGCCCTCGAGATCCTCCATCACCATCTCGTTGCGCCCTTGCGACCGCAGCACGTTCTCCGTGTAGTTCCTCCGTGAGACGGGGCTCGACATCTGCGGGTTCGGCGCGGCGCCGACGATGATCGGCCGGTCAGGGTCGCCCTCAACGAAACCGACCAGCACCTCCGTGCCCGGCCGATACGGAAAGTGCATTCCATAGTCGGGTCCGCCGTGCGTTTGCATGAGGCGAACAGGGTGCGAGGCAGTGAGGTCCGTGCGCCCCGACCGGTCGTAACGGAAGTGCACCTTGTAGCGCCCGGCCTCGTCGATCTCGGCGTAGGGGCCTCGCACTGCGCCATCGATGACGCCGTGAACGAAGCCTTGGATCCGCGGTCTCGCCGTTCGCCTTTCGGGTCGGAACGGCGTGGTCGATCGGATCGCCTCGTAGTCGTTGTGATACGTGGGCTCCGAATCGCCGGGGGCAAGCTCCGCGTGATGCGTCACGCGCGTCAGCAGCAGCTCCGTCTCGTGGGCCTGCGGATCCTCGAAGACGAAGGTGCGCCCTGGCTGAAAGCGCATCTTCAGGCTGGTGCCGCGTACGACGAGCCGCTCGCATGCGACCGCTTCGGCGCGTACCCGCGCGAGGAACGTGGCCTCAGCCGAGCTCTTCGCGTGGTCGCCGTAGGAGAAGTGCTCGCCCTCAGTGGCGTCGGGCGTCGTCGACGCGGTCGCGGCCATCGCCATGTGCGGCGTGCGGTAGTTGTAATCTTTGATGGCGATTTGGCGCGGCGTTCGTCGCAGCGTGCTGCTCTGCCGGATGATCCCGAGGGGGTCTCCGTGCGCGTGCAGCGGTACTGGCGGAGCGTCGGGATCGAAGCGTCCGAAGGGCGACGGGTGGTCGGTGAAGATGACGACGTCGCGATCGCCGCGTTGCTCGAAGTGATAGGTGATGCCCCAGTGCTCGCAGAGCCGATTGATGAACGCGAGTCCATCTTCCTCGTACTGGACGACGATCTCGCGCCGCGGATAGGTCGCTCGCAAGCTGAGCACGAAGTCCTCGTCTGGGCGGAGCCCAATGACCGCGAGTCGATCGGCGAGAATTTCCGGCGTCGTGCGGTCGAGGAAGAGCTCGGTCGTCGTGAACTCCGACAGCAACCAGAGTCGCGGCGCCAACGTCAGACCGAGCGTCAGCCCGTGCCCTGAGGTGCCCTCGCCCGTCAGCGCCCACTCGGCGTCGCAGATGATGCCGGAGACGCGCCGAACCTCCTGCCCATCTTCGAGGAAGGTCAGCGAGCAGGGAGCTTGGAGGACGGCCGCGTCGATCTCGGGCACCGCCGCCCCGGCGGCGAACGCCAGTCGCATCGCATACCGGTATGGCTGGGTGAGCGCCTCATCGCCCCTCAACGAGACCACCCGCTGCCCCTCGCGAGGGATGGCGTCGGCGATGACACGAAACGAAAGCGTGATCACGAGAGGTGCTCCTGGTCGATGCCCGTGCGTGGTCCCGGCAATCGAGTCGCGAGCCTATCGCAACGCTCGTGCCGGGGGTCCAAGCAGCACCCGACGAGGTGAGTCCGTCGACGGACTCCCGGTGCAGGTCGAAAATGACGCGACGGCGTCCGCCGGAATGCGAGGCGTTTGCAATGCAATCGCAGCGCGCTGGGGTGCCGGGGGGCCGAGCACACGCGCTAACCCCGTGGGGACCGGCCTCGCGGGTCGTTCGCGCCAGCGGGCACGTGGCGTGCTTAGGCACCGCGCGAAAATAAAGCCCGCGCATATGTCTAGTGCGCTTCAACGTTGTAGTTCCAGTCGCCGTGAAACTTGTGCGGCTTGATTCGCAACGCACTGACGACGTCATCGGGGACTTTGATTCCTGCCTCGTA
>JANXMC010000142.1 GCA_025354825.1 Myxococcales bacterium | reverse complement strand
TCCGCGTGATCGGCTCGTGAAAGAACGCTGGAAGGATCTCTCGAGCTTGAACGACGCCGACATGCGATTCCAAATGATGTGGAGCGACCCGAGCTCGGCGGACGTCATCCCCGCGGAGCTTCAAGAGAAGTCGGCGCGTTTCCCCTTTGGCAAATTGCAGGCGCGGGCGTTTTTGCAGCGCCTCGGTTGCCACACGATCGTGCGTGGCCACGAGAAAGTGACCGCCGGCTTTCAGGCGACCTACGACGACGAGCACGCCAAGCTCTTCACGCTGTTCTCGTCGGGCGGTCGCGAGAACGGCGACCTTCCCGTCGACTCGAGCTACAGGTCGGTCACACCGATGGCCCTCACCATTCGCATCGACGGCACGTCGGGAGAAACGCTCGTCACGCCGTGGGCGCCCGACTGGGCGGCGTACAACGACCCGTCGCGAAACGCCTTTTTTCAAGCCCCGCCCGAGATTGAGCACCGCTCGCAAACGTGGAAGCCGCCGCCGCCCTGAGGCGATGCGGGCGCGGTGGCGCGTGCCACGCCCCGCTTCGCCCTTGACGAGGCACCCGCGCACGGGTCGAGTGAGCCCATGGAAATGCCTCAGTTCATGCGGCGACTGCTCCCGAAGGAGGACCGTTTCTTCACGATGCTCGAAAGCCTCGGCACGCTCGCGCACGAGGCATCGACCGCGCTCGTGAAGTTCAAGACCGTCGGCATGGCGGCCGAAGACGTACGCGCCGAGATTCAGGACATCGAGCACCGCGGTGATCGCGTCGTTCAAGAGATGGAGGCGGCTCTCGCGAAAACCGTCATGACGCCGATGGACCGCGAAGATCTCCAGCGGCTCGCGTCGCAGCTCGACGACGTCATCGACCTCACCAACGTCGTCGTGCGCGAGTGCGTTCTCTTTGGCGTCACGCGGCCCACGGCGCCGATGAGCGAGCTCATCGACACGTTTGCCGAGGCGACGCGCGTTCTCGCGATTGCGGTCGCGCGGCTTCGAAATCACGAATACGAAGCGCTCTTCGAAGAGGTTCGCCTCATTCGCAAGCTCGAGAAAGACGGCGACACGATCTTCCGCGCGGCTGTGAGTGGCCTCTTTCACGACGACGCGATCGACGCCAAAGTTCTCGTACGCGAGAAGCAGGTTTTGGGCGGCCTCGAGCACGCGATCGATCAGTGCGACCACGTCGCGGGGACGCTGTCGAACATCGCGGTGAAGCTCGGCTAATCGCCAATAAGCGCGAATACGCGCGAAACCTAACGCGTCGCCTTGCCCAGGCGGCTCGTCGCCTTGTTCCCCATGGCGCCCCCGAAGCGGGCCAGGCGGCTTGCGCCGAGGTTCGTGAGGAAGATCAGCACGACGAGCACGGCGGCGGTGCCCGCGCTCACGTCGGCCTTGTCGGGGCTGAGGCCCGACGAATTGACGTACCAAAGGTGCACCGCGAGGGTCTCGCCGCCGCGGAACGGATTGAGCGAGTAGGCGCTGCCGCGTGAAATCGTCGTTCCCGCCGTCATGATGAGCGGCGCGCTCTCGGCGAAGACGCGTCCGACGGACAGCACCAACGCCGAGAGGATCCCCGGCCAGGCGTAGGGGAGCGTCACGCGAAGGGTCGTCTGCACGCGCGTCGCACCCAGGGCGATGCTTGCGTCCTCGACTTCCTGCGGGACGGCGCGGAGGCTCTCTTCGGAAATACCGACGACGAGTGGCAAATTCAAAAGTGCCAATACGAACGCGCCGGCGAAAAGCGAATAGCCCGCTTGCATTTGAACGACGAAGACGAGAAAGCCGAAGAGGCCGTAGACGATGCTCGGCAGCGACGCGAGGGTGTCGAGGGCCGTCCGGAGCGCGCCGACCATCGGCTTCGAGCGGGCGAAGCGGGCCATGTAGACCGCGGCGCCAACACCGATGGGCAGCGTGACCGCCGTGCTGAGGACGGCGAAGTAGAGGGTGTTGAAGATCTCCGGGCCGACGCCACCGCCCGCCGTCGTCTCGCTCGGTAGCGTCACGAGGAACGACGGAACGTGGTCGCGGAGGACGATGCCGACGGCGACGACGGCGCCAGCGATCGCGGCGATGGCCCACCCGCCGAGCTTCGGATCGGCGGCATTCTCGTCGGCGGTGCGCATGCGCGTGACGCGGCCGACGACCATGCGCCCAGTGGCGATGACGGCCCACGCGAGGAGAGCGAAGACGGCGACCGAGACGAAGCCGCGAACGACCGACTCGTTCTCGACGCCGGCACGCGGGACGGGCGTGGACGAGACTGCGAGGAGCTTCGAGCTCCCACGCATCAAGAGGTGGACGAGCCCCGCCACGTAGGCGCCTGCGAGAAGCGCGGCCATCGTCGCGAGGCCACGCGCCAACACGACCTCCACACGGCGCCCTTTGCGATCTGCCTTGCGAAGCGGCGCGCGCACGCGGGCCTCGTTGGCCTCGTTGGCCTCGTTCGGCGGCGTGGAGCCTTCGGGCAGCGTCGCGGGCATCGTCACGTGGCGGTCTGCCGACTTAGGAGGCGGGTGGCGAGGACGATGATGACGGAGACCACGAGCAGAACGAGCGCCATCGAGTAGAGGGCGTTGCTCGCCGTCGTACCGGGCGATGCGTTCTGCATGTCCATGACGATCTGCGTGGAGATCGTCGTGGTGGGCGTGAAGAGGTTGTCCGGCAGCTTGCGCGCGCCGCCGATCACCATCTGCACGGCCATGGTCTCGCCGGCCGCGCGCGCGAGGCCGAAGAATACCGCGATGAGAATGCCGCGCCACGCGCCCGGGAGAGCGACGCGGAAGGCGGTCTGCATCTCGGAAGCGCCGAGAGCGGCGCTCCCTTGGCGAAGCTCGGCGGGGACGCGCGAGAGGGCATCGAGCGAGAGGAGAAGCACGGTCGGCGCGATCATGATTCCGAGGAGAATCGCGCTCGATGCGAGCCCTTCGCCGCCGACGGCCGCGTCGGCGCCGTACAGACGGTGGGCCACGTGCTCCATGATCGGCACGAGGTATACGAGGGCGAGCCACCCGTAGACGACGCTCGGCACGGCCGCGGCGATCTCCATCACGCGCCGGAAGGGCGTGCGGATCATCTTGGGCGAGAGCTCACTGAGCCACACCGCCGCGAGTACCGCGGGAACGGCGCCGAAGAGCACCGCACCCGAGGCGCTTACGAGCGTGCCGGAGAGAAGCGCGAAGCCGCCGAAGCTATCGGCCTCGGGCTTCCACTTCGTTCCGTGAAGCAGCGGCCACAAGCCCACTTCTGTGAGCCCCTTAATTCCCGTTTGCGCGAGGAACGCGATCATCGTCGCGGTGGCGAGGACGACCACGCCCGCGCAGGTGATGACGAATCCACGCGCGAGCATGTCGCCCCAACGGACGCCCGCGGCGCCGCTTCCACGGCGTGCGCTCGGCGCGATTGATCGCGACCGCGCGCTCTCTTCGGCAAAGGTGGCTCGCATCGTCATGGCTCGCTCCTCAGCTATTAATCGTGCTCACGCGTGACCTTCATGGAGACAACGGGGATGAACCCCTTCACCTTCGGAAGCACGTCGTTCTGGAACGTCGGCGAGAGCACGTAGGTCAAAAATTCCTTCGCGCCGCCCGTCGCTTCGCCCTTGGTGAACATGTGCTCGTAGGACCAGATCGGGTACGTGCCCGTCGTGATCGCTTCGGTCGTCGGCTCGATGATCTTGCCGTCGACTGTGAGGGAAACCGTCTTGAGCGACTCGTCGGCGAACGAGAGTGCCAAATAGCTAATGGCGCCTTTGGTCTGCTTCAACTTGGCGACGAGGGCGCCCGAGTTGTCTTCTGTTTGCGACTCGACGAACGTGTCGCCGCCGAGAACGACGCTACCGAAGACCGTGCGCGTGCCCGAGCCCGCCGCGCGGTTGATGACGACGATGGGCTGCGGCTGGCCGCCGAGATCTTTCCAGTTGGTGATGGTGCCCGAGAAGACCTTCGCCAGGTCGGCCATCGGGAGGGATTTGATCCCCTCGTTGAACGGACCCTTGTTGGCCATTGCGGCGAATCCAACAACGGCGACCTTGTGGTCGACGAGCTGCGCCTTGAGGTCGCCCGAGGCGAAAATGTCGCTGTTGCCGATATGAACGGCGCCGGACGCCACGTCGGCGAGCCCCTTCTTCGAGCCGCCCGCCGAGACTTCGACGCTCGTGCCCTTGTTCGCGGCGTCGGCTTCGAACTTCTCTTTCGCGGCGTTCACGAGGGGCTGGAGCGCGCTCGACCCGCTGATCCGCACGGTGCTAGACCCTTTGGTCTCCGTCGCGGCGGCGGTCGTCGACTTCGCGTTCGCCTCGTTCTCGGTCGTCTCTTTTTTGCAGCCGGCCGTGCTGAACGCGGCGACGCAGAGGCCGACAGTGAGGCCGCCCATGACGGCGCGGTTCGCAAACATTTGGTAGCTCGGTGCGCGAGTTGCCATAGCTGTCTCCAATTTGGGAATCGTCGTCATCCGAAGCGGCCGGTGATGTAATCCTCTGTGGCCCGCTCGTTCGGTTTCGTGAAGATGGTTGTCGTGTCGTCGAGCTCGACGAGCTTTCCCATATAGAAAAAGCCTGTTCGCTGCGAGATGCGTGCCGCTTGCTGCATGCTGTGGGTGACGATGGCGATGCTGAGCGTCTTTCGAAGCTCGGAAATCAGCTCTTCGATCTTCGCCGTGGCGATGGGATCGAGCGCGCTCGCGGGCTCGTCCATGAGAAGAACCTCGGGCTCGACCGCGAGGGCGCGGGCAATGCACAAACGCTGCTGTTGCCCGCCGGAAAGGCCTAGTCCCGACTCGTCGAGGCGGTCTTTCACTTCGTCCCAAAGGGCCGCTTGGGTGAGCGCGCGCTCGACCTTTTCCGCGAGAATGCCTCGGTCGCGTACGCCTGCGATGCGGAGGCCGTAGGCGACGTTCTCGAAAATCGATTTGGGGAATGGGTTCGACTTCTGAAAGACCATCCCGACGCGCCGGCGCACCAGCACGGGGTCGACATCTGCGGCGTAAATGTCTTCGCCATCGAGCTCGACCGAGCCCTTGACCTTTACCCCCTCGATGCTGTCGTTCATCCGATTCAGCGTTCGGAGGAATGTGCTCTTTCCGCAGCCGCTGGGGCCTATGAAGGCCAGCACCTCATTGGAGAGAAGCGACAGCGAGACCTCATTTACGGCGACCTTTTCGCCATATTGGACGGACAATCCAACGGCGCGCATCTTGGCGTCTGCAGGTGCGTCGATCGGGGGGTGCTTCATGGTCGGTGCTGAAGGGCAAGATGGACGCCCTTTGTGACGGGTGTGCGACGACGCCATGAATGTCTCGCGGCGTTGCCACGACATTGTTGCGAAGGCCCGTAAGTCGCCTCGATTCGCTCGCAGAAACGACGCGCGTTCGTCACCGTCCCGTCACACGACCCACCTTGACGAAGTGCCCCGAACCCACTGAGGTGAGCCGCCATGGCGCTCCAGAGTCTCGTCCGTTGGATCCTTCCCAAGGAAGATCAGTTTTACGATTTGCTCGAGCGACAAGCGGCGGTCGCCCACGAGGCGGCGCTGGCCCTCGCGAAGTTCAAAGAGAAGGGGTCCGTCGCGGCCGACGTGCGCGAGGCCGTGCAGATCATCGAGCACAAGGGGGACGAGCTCGTTCATCAGATCGAAGACGCGCTCACGCGCACCTTCGTGACGCCCCTCGACCGCGAAGACATTCACAAGCTGTCGACCGAGCTCGACGACGTGCTCGATCTCTTGAACCTCTCGGTGCGCGCGTGCGTTCTCTACGGCGTCACGCGCCCTACCGAGCCGATGGCCAAGCTCATCGACACGCTCGTGGCGTGCACCGAGCTGCTCAATGCGAGCGTCCCGAAGCTACGAAAGCACCAGTACGCGCAGCTCATCGAAGCGAGTCGCGTCATTCGTAAGCTCGAAAAAGAGGGCGACGCCGTCTACCGCGGCGCGGTGAGCGTGCTCTTCCACGATCCGAGCGTCGACGCGAAGACGCTGCTCCGTGAGAAAGAGGTCCTCGAGGATCTCGAAAACGCCATCGACCGTTGCGACCACGTCGCCGAGTCGCTGACCAACATCGCGGTCAAACATGGTTAGTCTGCTCGTTGCCGTAATCATTACGGCCATCGTCTTCGATTACATCAACGGCTTCCACGACGCGGCAAACGCCATCGCCACGGTCGTGTCGACCGGCGTTCTCCCTATTCGAACCGCGGTGTTCATCGCCGGTGTTCTCAACTTCGTCGGCGCCATGACGGGCACCGCGGTCGCCAAGACGATCGCGTCCGGCTTCGCCGACACGAGCGTCGTCACGCAGGTCGTCGTTCTGTCGGCGCTCCTCGGCGCGTGCGTTTGGAACCTGATCACCTGGTGGTACGGCATCCCGTCGAGCTCGTCCCACGCGCTCATCGGCGCCCTCGCGGGGGCGGTCGTCGCCCACGCCGGCGTCTCGGCGTTCAAGTGGCACGCCCTCGTTCAGAAGGTGCTCGTGCCGCTGGTGCTCTCGCCGCTCCTGGGCTTCATCGCCGCCTTCCTCGTCATGGTTGCGCTGCTGTGGATCACGCGCCGCATGCGCCCGTCGACGGTGCAGGTCGGCTCGCGCCGCCTCCAGCTCGTATCGGCATGCGCGATGGCGTTCTCCCACGGCTCGAACGACGCGCAGAAGTCGATGGGCATCATCACCCTCGCGCTCGCAGCGTGGGTCGCGTCGGGTCACACCGGCTTTCCCGCCTGGATGCTCCCGGTCGGCAGCGCGGTGCCCACGTGGGTCATCATCTCGTGCGCCGGTGCCATCGCTTTTGGGACGATGGCGGGCGGTCAGAAGATCATCAAGACGATGGGGACGAAGATCATCCGCATCACGCCGCTGCAAGGGTTCGCAGCGGAGACGAGCGGCACGCTGACGATCCTCGCGGCGAGCCACTTCGGCGTCCCCGTTTCGACCACCCATTGCATCAACGCCTGCATCATGGGCGTGGGCGCGAGCAAGCGCATTTCGGCCGTTCGCTGGGGCGTCGCCTCGAACATTCTCGTGGCGTGGGTTCTCACGCTGCCGCTCAGCGGCGCCTTCGCCTACGTGACGATGTCGATCCTCGGACGGGTCATCACCGGCTCTCGGTAGGCCCGCAAAGCTGGTAGATCTTCGAGCCGCCATGGCGGACGAAGAACACGGTTCCGGTCACATCATCCAGTCGTTGCTCGTCAACGTCGCAATCGCCCTCGTAAAGGCTGTTGCGGCGTTTTTCACAGGCTCGGGCGCAATGCTCGCCGAAGCGATTCACTCCTTCGCCGACTGCGGAAATCAGATCCTCCTGCTCATCGGCGTGCGCACGGCCCGGCGCGATCCCGATTCGCAGCACCCACTCGGCTATGGGCGCGACCTCTACTTTTGGTCGTTCCTCGTCGCCCTCATGCTGTTCACCGGCGGCGGTGTGTTCTCGATTTACGAGGGCATCCACAAGCTGCGCGAGCCCGAGGCTGTGAGCCACGTCTGGGCGGGCATCGCCGTGCTCGCCGTCTCTGTCTTGCTGGAAGGGTCGGCCACGCTTTCGAACATTAAAGAGATGAACAAGCGCCGCAAGACGACGCCGTTCATGAAGTATCTCCGCGATACGAAAGATTCGGATCTCGTCGTGATCTTCGCGGAGAACTCCGCGGCTGTGTGCGGCCTCTTCTTCGCCATTGGTGCCATGGCCCTCGCCGCCATCACCAACGACGGCCGCTGGGACGGCGCCGGCAGCCTCGTCATCGGGCTGATTCTCGTGGGCGTGGCGACCTTCCTCGCCGTCGAGGTGAAGTCGCTTCTCGTGGGGGAATCGGCCGATCCGGCCATTCACGCCGCCGCCGTCGAGGCGGCCACCGCGACGGTACACGTCATCAAGGTGCTCCACGTTCTTACGTTGCAGCAGGGCCCCGGCGAGGTGGTGCTCGCGATTAAGCTCGCCTTCGATTCCAAGCTGGGAATCGATGATGTCTGTAGGAGCATAAACGACTTCGAAGCACGACTCCGGAAAGTGCACCCAGAGGTAAAGTGGATATTCGTAGAACCGGATATCCCGCGTGCCTCCCTACAAAAATAGCTCTAGCGGGGTTTCTACCGCGTGCGTCACTCGTTACTGCGTGCATCCTTCCTCATTGGGGGTCGCGCTGAGTGCACGCAGTTGCCGCATCCGAGTTTCGAGGAACGGCGCGGTTCGAGCTGCGCGCATGCGTAGGGCAGGGGGCCGTTGGGGTTGTCTACGACGCCTACGACCGCGAGCTTCGCTCACGCGTAGCGCTCAAAACGCTCCGCACGCTCAGCCCCGACTTCTTGCTGTCGCTGAAGAGCGAGTTCCGCTCGGTTCAAGGCATTCAGCACGACAACCTCGTCTCGCTCGGTGAGCTCTTCGAGGCGAACGGCGTCTTCTTCTTTTCGATGGAGTTCGTCGAGGGGGAGGACTTTCTTCGGTATGTGAGGCCGTGGAACGGCGCCGCCGGAATTGGCAAACAGAGCGCCTCGCGGCCGCCGCGTCCGATTAGCTCGAATGCGCCGCCACGAAAGCCGTCGCCGCACCCGTCACGCATGCCGTCGCGCTCCGATGGCGAGCCCGCGGTGCCGCCCGTCTCGCTGATGCGTGAGCGACTGAGCTCGCACGAGATTCAAGGAGCCCTCGACGAGGGGCGTCTCCGCGCGGCTCTGGCGCAGCTCGTGCGCGGTCTCGCCGCGCTTCACAACGCCGGCAAGCTTCACCGCGACATCAAACCTTCGAACGTTCTCGTTACAAAAGATGGGCGCGTCGTCATTCTCGACTTCGGCGTCGCGAGCGATCTCCTTCCGTTCGGCGACGCCGACGAAGGCGGCCTCATCGGGACGGCGAGCTACATGGCGCCCGAGCAAGCCGCCGGCGAAGAGACCGGCCCGCCGATCGACTTCTACGCCGTGGGCGTGATCCTCTTCCAAGCGCTCACGGGGCGCTTGCCGTTTCTTGGCACCGTGCCGTCGATGCTGGAGCAGAAGCTCCGCTGCGAAGCGCCGAGCGTTTCGGAGCTCTCTCCCGCGGCACCGGCCGATCTCGCCCTGTTGTGCACGCGCCTTCTTCGAATGGAGCCCACGGAGCGCCCAAATGCGACGGAGATCCTCGCGATGCTCGGCGCACTCGTCGACGACGAGGCGATGCCGTCGTCGGTTCGAACGCGCACGCTCATAGGCCGAGACGACGAGCTACGCATTCTCGACGACGCGTTCGCCGCGACGAGCGGCGCCCAGTCGACGCGCCATGCCGTCACCGTGATGGTGCGTGGTGAATCGGGCGTAGGCAAAAGCCACCTTGCGTGGGCCTTCACGCAGCGCGCGCTGGAGCGCCTGTCCGGCGTCGACTTGGAGGAATCGGCAGACGGCCCATTGGTGCTTGCGGGCAGGTGCTACGAGCGCGAGTCGGTGCCGTATAAAGCGGTCGACGGCGTCATCGACGACCTCGCGCGACACCTCGGGCGCCTCTCGGTCGACGGCGAGACGGTCACGGCCGTGGGGCGTGCGGCGAAGATGCTCTCGCGCGTCTTCCCCGTGCTTAGCCAAATCGGCGTCGAGACGACGGTAGGTCTCGGGATGGACGTGCTCGATCCGGCGGACGCGATCGTCAATCCGCAGGAGCGGCGGCAGCGAGTCTTCGCGGCGCTCCGCGGCATCCTCACCTATCTCGCAGAGTCGCGCCCGCTCATCGTCGCCATCGACGACTTGCAGTGGGCCGACGCCGACAGCATGGCGCTTCTCGCGGAAGTGATGCGGCCGCCCAACGCGCCGCCGCTTCTCCTGCTTGCGACGACGCGCGTGGTGACCGAGTCGGGCAAACGCGCGCGCCCTGCGATGCATGAGATTCCCGGCGACGTGCGGCTCCTCGAGCTCGGGCAGCTTGGCACCGATCACGCGACCGAGCTCATCACGCGGCTCCTCGATGCGCGCGGCGAGGTAAGCGCACGCAGTGGCAACGATCCGCTCTCGCAGTGTGACGCCCATCCGACCCTCGCCGAAGAGGCGCGCGCCATCGCCGTCGAGACGAAGGGGCACCCACTCTTCATCGACGAGCTCGTGCGCCAGCGGATTCGGCGAGGCGCGGGCGCGCCGCCGATGCGCCTCGACGACGCATTGTGGGAGCGCGTGCAGGCGCTCGAGCCTGCCGCGCGGAGTCTCCTCGAGGTCGTCGCGCTTGCGGGCGTGCCGATTCACCAAGGGACGGCGGCCGACGCCGCCTCGCTGACCCAAGGTCAGTTCTTCTTTTTGAGCTCGACGCTACGCGCGGCCAACTTGGCGCGTGCGACGGGGCCCGGCCGTGACGACCTCATCGAGCCGTACCACGACCGCGTGCGCGAGACCGTCGTGAGCCATCTCGACGGCGACGCGCGTCGGGCGTGCCACGAACGCTTGGCCCTTGCCCTCGAGCGGTCGACGTCGGCCGACGCCGAGAGCCTCGCGCGTCACTGGTCGGAGATTGGCAATCACGTTCGAACTGCCGAATACGCCGAGGTCGCGGCCGATCAAGCCGCGGCGGCGTTGGCCTTCGACCGTGCGGCGCGCCTCTATCGGCTCGCGCTCGACGCCCGCGCGGCCGCCGCAGGTGCGTCGCCCGCGTCGCGTGCGTCTGAAGACCTGCCGGTCCGAGCGCTCAAGACGAAGCTCGCTGAGGCGCTCACGAACGCGGGGCGCCGCGCAGAGGCCGCGGAGGTGCGCCTCGAGCTCGCCCACGATGCGCCGCCCCTCGAGTCGCTCGATCTTCGTCGCCGCGCGGCGGAGCAGTTCTTGTGTAGCGGGCACTTCGAGAAGGGGCTCGTCCTCCTCCGTGCGGCGCTGACCGAGACCGGCGAGCGCTTCCCGCGATCGCCCATTGTGCTTATTTTCTGGTTGATCGTCGCCCGCGCGTTCTTTCGCATCCGCGGCCTGGGCTTCACGTCGAGACCTGCGTCGGAGATCGATCGCAAAGCCCTCGTGCATGTCGACACGCTCCGGTCGGCAGGGTCGGGCTTTGCGATGTCCGACAACATTCGCGGGTCGTATTTCCAAACGCGCTGCCTCCTCGCGGCGCTCCGCGTCGGCGAGCCGGGGCGCATCGTCCACGCGCTCTGCATGGAGGTCTGCTTTACGTCGTCCGGCGGCTCACGCACCCGCGCCCGTGCCGACCGGCTGCTGGCCGCCGCCGAGGCGATGGCGCGGGATCTCGGTACCCCCGAGGCCCATGCGTCGGTGCTCGTCGCGCGGGGATATACCGATTACATGAATGGCCACTTCAAGCTGGCCTACGAAGCCTTAAGCGCCGGCGAAGAAATTCTTCGCGACAAGTGTGTCGGCTATACCTTCGAGGTGCAGTCGACGCGCACGCTGCTGTACCGCGCCATTGCGTTTCTAGGCGACGTGCGCGGCCTCGGGCGGCGCGTGCCGCCGGTGCTCCGCGAGGTTGTGCATCAGGGGGACATTCACGCCGAGATCAACGTGCGGACGATCGGCCTCGATGCTCGCGTTGGCGGAAGACGAACCGGCCCGTGCGCGGCAAGAGATCGAGCGTGCGCGCGCGCGCTTAGCGTCGAGCGCGTTCCACGTGCAGCACTACTTCTGCAGCATCGCCGAGGCGCAGCTTGGTCTCTACGTGGGCGAGCCTGCCGTCGCCCACGAGCATATTCGCGCGGTCTGGCCAGCGCTCGAAAGGTCGCTTCTCCTGCGCGTGCAGACCGTACGCGTGACCGCCACCGAACAGCGCGGTCGCGTGGCGTTGGCCGCGGCTCTCGTCGAGCGCGAGCCCCGCGCGCGCGAAGAGCATCTCGCCGAAGCGGCGCGGTGCGCGCGCAAGATTCGAGGCGAAGGTGTGTCGTGGGCGGACGGGCTCTGCGCCATGCTCGAAGCCGGAATCGCGGCCGCGCGCGGCGAGCGCGAAGAAGCGCGCATTCGGTACGCCCGCGCCGCGACGGCGTTCGCGGCGGCGTCGATGCGCCTCTACGCCGCAGCGGCGCGCATCCGCGTGGGCGAGCTGCGGGACGACGCGGAAGGGGTTGGAATGGCCGCCGAGGCCAAGGCGTGGATGGCGACCGAAGGGGTCGAGAACCCGGCGCACGTGCTGCGGATCTTCGCACCCGTGAAGGAGTCGTTCGTGAGCCGCGCACCCGCATCTCCACCCGCGGCGGCGCAGACCCGTCCGCATGCGCACACCTGACGCCGCGAGCCGCAGAGCGTCGCTACGTCGCTACGCCTAACTCGGGGATCGCCGCGTGGTCGATCGCCCAGGCCCCATGCGGGCTAGAGACGTATTCGTAACTTCGAGCCCCACGAGATTGCGGGTGGACGCCGCGCGCCCGCAGACGGCTCCTCACGCGATGCAGCTGCGCCTTCTTCTGCCCCTCGCGGGGTATGTAATTCCAACGGTCGTCATCGGGTACGGATTTGTAATTCCTCGGAGCTGCATCGCGGGGGTGAACGAGCTCACCGTCGGCTTTGCGACGTCGATCCTAGGCGCGTGCGTCACCTATGGAATGGGCATACGGGCGGCGTCGCGGAGTGCCAAGCCCTAGAGCGCCCGCAGAGGCTGAACGCTCACGGCCGCCCGCGCCCCATCAGGCGCCTAAGAATCCCAATCGTCACCTTTTCCGTCGCACCCGCGGGGACCGCACCCTCGGTTCGCGATCGGGTGCGCCCGGTCCCCGTCTCGACGAAAAGGCTCAGCGCGTCGCCCAGCGGCACCTTCCCACCACGGAGCTGAAAGCCCACGCGCACCGCCGCTGCACGCGCCGCCGAGGTCGTCACGCGCCCGTAGACTTCGAGGACGCCGCCGCGCCGAATACGAATTTCGTCGAGGGTGCTCGGGGCGTCGCGCCCGCGCTCGGTCTCGCTCAGCCCCGCGACGAGGCAGCGGAGATTTTGTGTGAGGATCCTACTTAGATAGAATGCACCCCAATACACGTCTTCGACCGTCTGCTCGGCGGCGCCGCCGGTGTCGATCATCGCCTGAGCGGCCGCGATGATCGACGGCTCGACGAGCAGGAACGTGGGGCGATCGGCTTCGGGCGCACGCGGCTTGGCGCTCGATTCCTGTTTCCCATACGTGAGCCAACACTGAAGGGAGACGCGCGCGTGCTTCGTGTCGCTCGAGTCGACGGTGACCTTGGTGACGCGGTGAGGCGTTTTGCTCGGGAAGACGAGGAGCCGATTGTGACGAAAGCCTATGGTGGTCTGCTCGCCGCGATAGGCGAGAATGAAATCGCCGCCGCGCACCCTTTTCGGGTCGGTGGCGAGAAAGACGACGGCGGTGAGGTTGACGCCGGCCCCTTCGTCTTCGTGAAAGTCGTAATGGTCGCCCGTCATGTACGTCGACACTTGAAGGTGCGGCGCCGAGCAGCTCGGGATGATCTGAAAGAGCGGCTCGCGCGCCTCGTCGAACGCCTCGAGCATCGCCGGCGACCACAGGCGTTCGCGAAAAAGGGAAAGCGTCGGCGAGGGGTCGTGAATCCAAATAGCCTTATTTTGCCGCCGTTCGTGCTCGAAAAACACGGACTGCCCGTCGTGCCCCACCTCGCGAACGAGCCCCGCCTTCATCTCCCCTTCGAGGCCGTGCACCTCGCGGAAGATCGTCGCGAGCGTCGCCTCTTCGAAGAAGTTTTCCACCACGAGGTGGGCGCGGGGTTTGTCACGCTCGATACGCATCGCTTCCGTTCGCATATCGAGCCGCGACGCGCAACGCGGCGATCACCGTCGCCGTTACCTCACCAATCGGCTCTGGTGCGGCTCACGGCGACGCCATCGATGACCTTGGGCGGGGTAGCGGCGTCGACTCGGCACCCCGCGCATGGGTTGTATCCGCGCCCGGCGCACGCTGCGCACTGCCCGACTCCCACAGTCGGCACGGGAGGCATGCCGAGGGAGTTGCACGTCGCGCAGGGTGCGTCGCCGGTTCCCGCGCACGGCGCGCATCGGCGGACGACGATTTGCTCGAAGGCGTAGCTGTTGTCGCCAACGTGGTGGGCTCTCCACCAGGTGACTCGCGCGGCTTCGGTGAAGCGCAGGAGGCGGTCCCGGCCCGCGCCACCGCCACCGGCGGGAAGGCCCGCCTCCCAACCGAACTTCGTGCTCGTGCCCGCGCGACCGGCGACAGGGCGTTGAATGAACGCCTCGGAGACGGCCGCCCCGTTATTAATCACAATATTGAAAAGATGGGTCAGCGTGAGTGCCGGAAGATGCCGCGCTTGAATGGCCATCGCCCGGTCATGGCACGACGCTGCCCACGCCGCTATTTCCTCCGCGTCGGCCGAATGGATGACACCTCGCTCCACCCCCCCCGCGACGCGCTCGGCAAGCCACCATGGCGATTGGCTGAACGCGCGCCCGGGGCCGCGCGAGCCCGCAATGAGCCTCTTGTATCTTGATATGCGGAGGCTGCTCGGGGCGCCGAGCTCACATGGTGCTGGGGAGGAGCACGGCGTCGATGACGTGAATCGTGCCGTTCGTCGCGGCAATGTCCGTCATCGTAACGTTGACGTTGCCATTGAGGACAACCTTGCCGCCGACGACGGCGATTGAGATGTCTTTACCCTCGACCGTCTTCGCGCTCGTGAGCTTCACGACATCGGCAGCCTTAACGTTCCCCGCGACGACGTGGTAGGTCAGCACATCGACGAGCTTCGACTTGTTCTCAGGCTTGAGGAGGGTATCGACCGTCCCCGCGGGGAGCTTGTCGAACGCCGCATCCGTGGGCGCGAAAACCGTAAAGGGGCCCGCGCCCTTCAACGTCGCGACCAAATCCGCAGCGGTGAGGGCGGCGGCGAGAGTCTTGAAAGATCCTGCAGCAACGGCGGTGTCGACGATGTCCTTCACGGAGCCGGACTGAGGCGTCGTGGGGGGCGTGCTCGTCGTCGAGGTGTCGGAGCTACATGCAACGAGCCCGATGCTCGATGCGGCAAGCAGGAACGTTGCAAGACGAGCGACGACGCGAGGGGAAGTACGGATCATGGCGAGCTCCAAAGGGGAGGGAATGCACGCGTGCACACGGCGCAATGCCGCGGCTGCGTACGGAGAACCCTTCGACGGCGCGGGCAAACCAGATGCATCGGGAGCGGCGATGAGATGGCGATCGTGGGTCGCGTACGCCAGAGCGCGACGAGGCGTCGCAGCGCTTGGGGGTCTACGCCTCTTTCGCGAGCCATCTTCTGCCAGAGCTCGAAATTTTCGGCGCGCCCGCTCGAGGGAGCTCAAGGTTGCGCGCGTTGGCCCCACAGACGTTTGGGTGGGAATGGGAGCGGCCGCTGTAATCTCAGACGCTCGCAAGTGCCTTGTTGCTCCGCGCAAGAGCGGGTTTACTCGCTGCCATGTGTGAGAACGATTCCTTCGATGACATGGTCGCGTACCGCCTTCGCCAAGAGCAGCTCTCTCGTCGTGGGTTCGGCGCGCTTTCGCTCGGCGCAGGCCTCGCGTCGCTCCTCCCCATCGGCTGCAAGTCGACAGACGCCGCGTCCGGGGCCGTTGCAGCGCCGACGGGGGCGGCGGCGGCCGGCGGCGCGATCACGACGGCCGAGGCCGAAGTGAGCGTCACGACGCCCGACGGCACGTGCGACGCGTACTTCGTTCATCCAACGAGCGGCACCGCGCCCGCGGTGATTGTGTGGCCGGACATCTTTGGCCTTCGCCCCGCGTTTCGCCAAATGGGAAAGCGGCTGGCCGAGGCGGGATATGCCGTGCTCGTGGTGAATCCGTTTTATCGAACGAAGAAGGCGCCGACGTCGGCTCCCCAGGCAGACTTCGAAGACAAGGCGACGCGCGAAGGGCTGATGGCGCTCATGGGCTCCCTCACGCAGGAGACCGAAGTGACGGACGCAAAGGCGCTCACGGCGTGGCTCGATCAACAGCCGGCTGTCGACAAGGCGCGCAAGATGGGGACGACCGGCTACTGCATGGGCGGGCCTATCGTTTTCCGTACGGCGGCGGCCGTTCCGGAGCGCATCGGCGCCGCGGCGACGTTCCACGGGGGTGGGCTCGTCACGGACAAGCCCGACAGCCCTCATCTTTTGATTCCAAAGATGAAAGCGCATTTCCTAATCGCCATTGCAGGCAACGACGACGCGAAGCAACCCGACGCGAAGGCGACATTGAAAACGGCATTCGGGCAGGCGTCGCTCCCCGCGAGCGTCGAAGTGTTCGAAACGACGAAGCACGGCTGGTGCCCGCCCGATTCTCACGTCTACGACCGCGACGCGGCGGAAAAGGCGTGGGGCGAGCTCACGGCGCTGCTCAAGGAGTCGCTCGGATAGGTCGCGGGCGTGGCGAGCCGCCGCTCAAAGAAAGGCGAATGTGCTCTTTATCGCGTCTTTGGCGGCGTGGTCGATCGGCGCGCCGTGCGCGAGGATCAGTCGCTCGAAATCGTGCTCGAGGATCGCGTCGATGGAGCGCCGAGCGGCTCTGTGATCTCGATACACGAAGCGGAGCAGCCGGCTCCACCCGACCTTCCCGTGGACGCCCCCGAGCTTGAGGTACATCCGCGTGAAGAAGTCGTCGGACGTCGCGAAATTCTCCGCGATGTCGGACGTAATCAGCGTTTGCGACGCAGGATGCACAAAAACAGTTTCGACGAGCATCGACCCGTCGACCGCAAGCGGCACGAGCGCGCCCTGCCAATCGGCGTGCGGAGTAGATCCGAGCGCTGCGTCGACGCGCAGATCGGGCCGCTTCTTCGCGAGACCCGCGGGGGCGTGCAGAATGGCGTTCGGGTAGGCCTCGGCCCACGGGCCTATATGGAGATGGTGGTACATATTCGGAGCGACGAGGTGGATGACCGCGCCGAGCGCATCGACCTCGCGACGCAATTCGGGAGAAATGGGTACGGGCGAGTGGAGCAAAAGCCCGCCGCCGGGGAGGCGTATGACCGTCATCCGCGTTCCCAGGTGGAGGCCGAGCATCCGGAGTGGCGCGGCGACCGTCCACACATCGCGGCCCCACGGCGCAAGGAGAGCGTTGCTCGTTGTCGCAGCGGGCTTCGGAGTGGGAGTCGTTCGGGTCATGGAGCGCGGAGCCTACCATTCCCGCGCCAGGGGCGGCCCACGTCCGTCTAGGAAGGCGGTGGCGGCCGCGAGCCTCCCGAGCACGCGCGTCCCCAGCGCCTTCCATGAGGCTGCCGGGGCGCACTTCGGCGGGAGGTTCCTGGGAGGGCGATCGAAGGTTTGTCGTCGTCGTCGTTGGTCGTGCGTCCGAGTCGAGGACACTCGCGCGGCGTTACGCCCAGGACATCTGGTAGGTGATGAGATCGTCGACGTTGGGGGGCGACGCGGCGCGCACGTACAGACGCGTCGCGAGGGGCGCAGCAAGCGCGTGCACAATCCCCCGGAGGCCAGTGCGCCAATACCCAATTTGCGCCAACGGGTTTTTGACGATGTGAATTTCGGCGTCCTTTGGGCCGACTGCGGACACGGCGACGCCGCCGCCGGTATAGAGGCGCGCCCAAAGGCGCGGCAGCTGCGGGAGGACGGCCCACGGCGTGCTCCCCGCGTCCTTCGCGAGGCGCAGAAATAGCTCGAGCACTGTCTTCTTCGTGACACGGGAGCCCATCGCAATGATCTCGGTCGCCGCCATTCCGAGCTGGTCGCATGCGAGGTAGTGGGTTACGGCGAGGTCGATAGGCACCCACGCGCCTACGGGCAGCGCCAAAAGCGCTGTGCGCGCGCCTGTCGGGACGAGAGCGAGGTATCTATCGTAATTGCCATTCTCGCGAAGGCCGACGATGCTCGCATTGATCAGACTGCTCTTCACGAGCGTCACTGCCGGAAGCTTGGTGCGGGCGACCGGGTAATCGACGAGCATGCTCCGCACCTCCCGAGTGTACCCAGTTCCTAGAGAGCGGCACGCCGGATGCGGCGACGGAGCATACCGCGGGGGGACGGCGAGCGGATCTGACCGTCTCGGCACGCCTGGCGGCCGAAATCACCCCATAACAGTATTGCTCGAATACCGAGAAGGCATGCGCGACAAAAGAATCGGTTAGGCCTTAGGAGGACAGTCTAGGGAACGCGCGACATTCACGGCGCGGGCACCCGTTCCGGGCGCGCAATCCGCTCGACCGCGGGGACGAAGAGGGACGCCATTTTTTCCGGGCTCATCACCCCTTCGCTCTTCATATGCGCGGTGGCCTCGCGGACGAGCGCGCTCCCCTCGTCGCCACCCGTGACTTGACCGAGTCTAAGCCGCACAGCGGCCGAATGAAGCGCCATATCGGCCGCTGCGAAGCGAGAGCTCGCGAGGGTGAGCCGTGTCAGCACCGCCGCTCGGTCCCCACGTATCGCCTCGACGCCCGCGCGAAGTACGAGCGCGAACGCGGCCGCCCACGCGACACCCAGGCCCTCGAGCGCCGTGGCATCTGCTTGAGCGATCTTGATCATCTCGGACTCTGAGGCGGGCATTCGTAGGGCCGTGGCGACTGCTGCACGCCCACGCTGCTCGAGTGCCGAAATTCGAAGCGATTCGACGCGCAGGAGGAGCGACCGCTTTACAATCGGCCAGGCGGCGCGAAGTCGCTTGAGCGCCGTCGTCGGGTCGCCCTCGTAGAGATCAACCTGACCGCGCGCGATGAGCGTGTAGAAGTGCTGCACCAGGAAGACGCCCGTCGGAAGCGACGCGGACACTTCGTCGAGCTCGCGCCGCGCCTCGGTCGCTTCGTCCGCCGCGAGCATGAGCATCGTCACCGGGATGCTCCGGACGTTGAGCTCACAGAAGCGATCGCCGCGCTGCTTGGCTTCACGGAGCACCGGCGGAACGCGCCGTCCGAGCTCATTGAAGTCGCCGCGCAAGACCAGCGTCCGAAAGAGCATCGTACGGGTCGAGTTCAGCTCCCAGTTCACCCCGATGCACTCGTCGCGGAAGCGGGCCTCCGCCGCGATCAGTGCGGCCTTCGCGGCGGCCCACTCGCCGACCATGTAGCTCGCGTAGCCTGCGGCCGTGTCGCCGAGCGCGCGTGCGTCCGGAGTGCCCACGCGCGCCGCGAGGTCCTTCGCGACGCGGAGCAGCGAAAGAGTCCTCGTTCGCTTCGTCGAGCCGCCGGCCGATGTGAAGCAGACCTCGAGGGCGAGGGCGCGCGCGATGCGGCGTGTGTCCCCTGCAGACAGCGCGAGCAGCAGGTTCTTCGTCTGGAAGTACGCCCCGCGGATGTTGTCGGTCATCGCGAACCCGGCCCCCGCAGACCAGGTGCTGTCGATGCGGACGAGCAATTTTTTTCCGAGCCGGCCGGCGCGCGGCTCGCGAAAGTCGAGGCCGCGCACACGGAGCGCGAGGCGCACGACGAGCACCCAAAAGACGACCGCGAGCGGCGACTTCGGGAAGCGCTCGCCCACCGCCAGGAGCACGGCGCGGAGGAGCGTGTAGCCACGCTCGAAGTGGCCGCTCAAGAGGA
Organism: Myxococcales bacterium; assembly: GCA_025354825.1. GTDB lineage: Bacteria > Myxococcota_A > Polyangia > Polyangiales > Polyangiaceae > JANXMC01. The sequence goes on along the minus strand of JANXMC010000142.1, from coordinate 8,728 downwards.
GCTGCTCTGCGGCGCGCCTTCTCAGGTCGAGCGCGTCCAGGACTGGCGCCTCCGCCGCCATCTCGAGGCGCGCATCAGCCGCTTCGGCGTCACGCCCGCCATCGGTCAGTGCCTCGGCGAGGTTCGACCTCACTGCCGCGACGTCGGGAGCGCCGAGCGTGAGCGCGCGGCGGTACCAGTCGACGGCGCGGTCGAAAGCGAGCGCACGACTCGCGCGATCTCCGGCCAGCACCGCGTACTCGCTCGCGCGGCCCGGGTTGTCCGCCCCTTCCCAGTGCGCCGCGAGCGCCTCGAAGTCCGGGCTGGTCGCCTTCTCTTCGGCGAGCGCCAGACGCGCGTGCAGCGCGCGCCTCGTGTCGGCGTCGAAGTGCGCGAGCACAGACTCACGAACACGGTCATGGTACGGCTCGAGCGTGTCGGCGGCGTGCACGCCCATCGCCGCGATAAGGTGCGCATCGTGAAGCGCCGTGGCCGCGGAGAAGAGCGCAGCGGGCTCGAGCGACGCGGCGTGTCCTGCCTTCTCGAGGCCGAGGGGACGGCCCGCCATGACGACGACCTCCAGGAGGCGACGTGGCGCCGCCTCGATGGCCTCCACTCGCTCCCAAATCGCATCGTCGAGGCGGACGAGACCGACCGCCGTGCCTTGCATCGCGCGCTGCCGCACGAGCTCGTCGATAAATAAGGGGTGCCCGCGCGCCTCACACGCGATGTCACGCGCGTCGTCCGATGTCACGCCGAGGGCGTCGTCGCCGAGTAGCAGTGTCGTCAGGCGCTCTGCATCCTCGCTTGGAAGCTTTTGGACGTCGACGTGGCGGACGTCTCCTTGGATTCGACGGATGTGGTCGACAACGGTCTGCGTGGCTTCGCCGTCTCCCGCCGCGAGGCGCATCGTCGCGACGAACAGAAGCCGCGGCGCAGACGGACCGCGAAGGATTTCGAGCAGGAGTGCGAGGCTGTCCGTGTCGGTCCATTGCAGATCATCCACGGCGACGATCAGCTGCCACCGGCGCCCGATCCGCGCGACGAGCTCGCGGACGGCTCCGTAGAGGCGCGCGCGCCGCTCGTTCGGGTTTGCGATGCGGTCGATGTCGACTTCCGAGGCGACGGCCGCGCTCACGGCCGCGTCTGCAAGGGCAGGGAACGCACGACAGAGCAGGTCGAAGTCGTCCGGCAAGAGCGCGGCGGCACTGGCGGGGTCGAGCGTGTGAAGGAAGCGGCACAGGTCGTCAACGACCCCGTCGAGCCCCTTGAAGGGGACCGACTCGCGCTCGTGGCAGCGGCCTCGCAACACGACGACGCCGTCGGGATCATGCGCGAGCACGCGGCTCGTAAAGTGGCGGATGAGCGCGCTCTTTCCCACCCCTGATTCGCCGTGGACGAACACCGCAACCGCGGCGCCTGCCGCCGCAGCGTCGTGCGCCTCACGGAGCGCCGCGAGCTCTGTGCGCCTGCCGACGAAGACACCCGACTTCGGGGGAGCGGAATTGGACTTCGCCAGGGCCGATCCGCCGCGGAGCCGATTGGCGATCTCGCGACCGTCCGGGCGGCTCGACGGATCGATACTTAGGAGCTCGGCGCACAGAGCGTCGAGGTCGTGGGGGATGTTCGGCGCGACCTCACTCGGCATCGGTGGCGCGAGGGAGATCTTCTTCTCGAGCAGCTCGGTGAAGTCTCCCCCGAAGGGTGGGCTCCCCGTGAGCGCCTGATACAGCACGCAACCCATCGCGTACCAGTCTGCGGGGGGGCCGACGAGCTCGTCGCCCATAGCTTGCTCTGGCGCCATATACGCCGGGGTCCCGACCATCCCACCCTCGTCGTGGTGCCCCAGGGCGCGGGCGTCGAACAGGAGACCGAAGTCCACGATGACGACGCGCCCGTCGCTCGTCACGAGCACGTTCGCGGGCTTGATGTCGCGATGTACTTTTTGCGCTGCATGAAGCGCACATAGCCCTTGTACGAGTTGAGGTAGCGTGGCGCGGAGGCGCGTCTCGTCGAAGCGTCGCCCCGAGGTGAGAGAGGCTGCCGCGTCTCGACACACGTAGTCGAGGAACGGCTCCCCGCGCACGAACTCCATCGTGAAAAACCAGCGTCCGTCCTCTTCGAAGAGCTCTCCGAGCTTCACCAGGTTCGGGTGCTGCAGGCCCTGTACGGACCGAAACTCCTGCTTCAGAATTCGCAGCCCGGCGGGGCTCGGAGTGCGCACAGTCTTGAGCGCTACGCGCGCGTCGCGAACGACGTCACGCGCCTCATAGACGTCCCCCATGGCACCCGACCCGAGGCGCGCGAGGATCTCGAAGCGACGCGAGCTCGCGAAGTCGACGGCCCCTACCGCTTTCATTGCGGGCCTCCTGCCTCGGGCGGTCTCATCACGCGTGGACGACCGGTGCAAACTGCGGATACGCCGAAGTCTGCATTCCCGTTCATCAAAGCTTGCCGGTCGCGCGCGCGGCACTGGGGAGTCCAATCCGTGCACTTGGCATTCGCGAGCACTTGATCGACGAACCACTTTTTATCGCCCGCGTACGCCGCGTTTGATCTGGATCGCATTTGAGCATGCTCGTGCCGGAATGTGGCCGCGGCAAGAGCGACAGCCCGTGGGCCGCGATTCATGTGCGTCGTCCGGGCGCAGCAAATCTCGGTGTGGTCGCCGGACATTCGGCGACACGCGGGCTGAAGAGCGCGTAGGCGTCGAGCGCAAGTGCGGAAGTATCCGAGCCGCTTGGGTGTGCGTGGACCCCCTGCGCGGCCCACCCGTGCGACCTAGGGGGCAATCACGGCAGCCCCTGGAGCGTCGAGTGGTCGATGCGGATGCTCTTGGCGTTCGTGCCCACGGCGGTCCCGGCGTTGGTGACGCTGCCCGTGCTCACGTGTGTCCACGAGCCGCCCGTGTTTCCAGTCATCGTCGTGTCCGCGATGGAGAGCGTGCCCATCATGTCGTTGCTTGTGAAGAAGAGGCCGCCGCCGAACGCACCCGCCCCGGCGTGATTGTCGACGATCTCGTCCCCGCAGAGGGTCACGTCCACGGACTGCCCGTCGTTGGCGATCGCCCCGCCGTTGCCACCTGATCCAACCTCGTGTTGGCCGTTGTGAGTAACACTGCACTTGCTGGCGTCGTCGGAGTTGGCACCATTGCCCACGGCCACGTTGTTTGAAATGAGGCTGTCGTAGATGTCGAGCTCAGCGAACAGCGTGCCCACGGCGGCGCCGTTGCTCGCGCGGTTGCCGGTGAACGTACTGCTCACGATCATCACCCCTGGCTTGCTTCCGAGCGCGTAGATAGCGCCGCCGCCGGTGTCGGGGCCAACGGCCGCGCCCTGGTTGTCCACGAAGATGGCGTCGATGACGGTGAGCCCGCCGTCGCGCACGTACACGGCCCCCCCTTCGCCATCGTCCCAGCCTTGGGAGCAGGGCGAGGGCGCGACGGGTATGGCCTTGGTAGGCGTCGTCTTCCCGTGGGTCAGTGTGAGGTGCTGGAGCGTGACGCCAAAGTCGGTGGCGCGGAAGTTCGGGCTCGCGAAGCTGAGGATACGGACCGCGCCGCCCCCATCCAGCGTGATCGTCCGGCCGCCGTCGATCAGGGTGTCTTTGTCGACGGGCAGGTCCAGCGTCGACGTCACAACGATGGTCACGGGCGCGGGCCCGCACGCGAAGGTGATCACGCCGCCCTTCGCGACGGCTTTCGAGAGTGCCGCGAACGTGCAACTGGCGGGGTCGCCGGTGCCAACCACGGTGGTGGGTCTCGACGTGTCCACCGGCGTGCCGCGCGCGGGGACGCCTGCGACGCACGAGCCCGGCTTGCCCGCAGGGCCGCTCGCACCACCGTCCGGCGCTGCCGCGCGGCCGCCGTCCGGCGCGGCGCCACCAGGGCCTCCCTCGCCCGCCGTGGGACCCGCCGAAGTCGCGCCACCGTCGCCCGCCTTGCTCCCGCCGACCGGAGACGGCGCTCCGCCGGTACCGGCACCCGGGACGTCGTTCGCGGAGGAGCAGCCGGCGAGGAGCGCGAGCACGATGGCCACGCGGGCCTTCGTGTGGACTTGAAGGGAATTCGCCATGGGTTTCCTCATTGGAGAGAAGAGTGAGAGACGGGCCGGAGCGGCTCAAGTTTCGTTTGGCGGCGAACGCAAAAAAGAATGTGGTTGGGTCGACGGTCCAGGAACGCACACCATGGGGGAACATGCGCGTGTCCGCCCGTCCTCGGTTTGCCGCCTGACTTGCCTCGCTGCGAGTCGGATCAGCTCAGAGATGAAAGAGCCCGGCCGCGATCACCTTGCCGAGGAGGCAGTATTGCGCCCCGTACCATTCGCTGCCCGTGTCGTCCCAGAGTTGCTGCAACAGGGCATTGCGCTTGTCGGACGGGGGAAGGATCGTCGCCCAGAGTCCCAGCATGCACCTCTGCACGACGCCATTCGTAGGGCGGTTGCCGGGGGCGCCATTGGGGTAGTACATCGAGCCGAGATCGTGCGAATCGAAGAATGCGATGATCTTCGAAGCGTTGTCCAAAATCGACGGGCTCTGGATCCAGGAGGAGGACGACTCGCGTTTCATGAAACAGCCTCTTCTCGTTGGGGTTTGCTTGCGCCCACGAACAACGCGGCGATTCGGGAGAGCTCGTCTGCAATCTCGCGACCCGGCGCGTCGCGCGAGCGCCCGACCCCGTTTTCGGCTCACGCGCGCCCCGCTCAGCCTCCGATGCGCGCATTTAGTGCACACTCCTGTGATCTGAGAGTGCACAGTGCGCGTATCCGTGCCCAACGACGCGCTTGCGCGATGACGCCGTAGGGTCCGGCGCGGGGCCCTCGGCGCGTCGGAGTCGCCCCTTCACCGATACCTCCAAACTGCCGTCGCCCAGGACCAGGCGCCCCTCACTGTGCCCGAAACGAGGCCTTCCAGAACGGATAGCCATTCTGGAGCCCCCGGCTATCCCCATCGTCGCAAACATAGGCCAACTATTTGACGGCGAAGCCGAAAATAGGATCGGTCACGTGCTCGCCGTCGCCCTCGTGTACACGAGTTTTTACGCCTAATTGCGCTTCGATATCCGTCGCGGAGACGATCGATTCGTCTCTGCGCGACGCCATCGACAGCGTAGAAAAAAACTATTCCAACTTCACTTTTAGTGGCCATATAGGCGACGTGTCCTACAATCCGGGCGCAGCGCAACGATGACGCGGTGCAGATCGCAACGGCATCGCAAGATGCGGTCGACCACCCTTAACCTCACGGCCGTAGAAGCCAATTCAATGCTGGAGTGTATCCAGCACGGTGTGCTCCCAAAGTCACATGTGACTTTCGAAGCACCAGCTCGACCCCAGCCTCCCCAACGCTGACGGAGTGAGCCTTGACATCACTCCCTTCCCCCAACCGTACCTTTCCTCGACGCCCAACGACCTTCCACGGGAGAAGGCCATAGGGGCGTCCAGAGAACGAGATCCGCATGTCGCAATATCAAAGTGTCACCTTTCGTTCTGCTCTTATCGCGGGAGCTCTTCTAATGGTCGGCGGGCTCGCCGCCTGCACGATTGCCGACGAAGGCGAGACCGCTTCCGGCACCGAGGACGCGCTCACTCGAGTGCACGATGATGACAAATCAATTGATGTCTCGTGGACCTGTCATGGAAACCGCCCCGATAGCAGCGGACTGAACTCACAGGAAGAGTACTGCGAGTGGACTCGGCGCACCCGGCCGGTCGACGGAGGGCTTCAGTGCGATTTCAACTCGAACTTCGACGCCACTCGGCCGTTCTTCCTCACACAAAACGAGGCGTCCGGCGGATTTCCGCAAACCTTTTCGAATAGCCAACAGTTTCTCGTCGGCGGAACAGAACCGACGGGCGAACGGCGAAATGGCCTCGTCCCTTCGTGCACGAGCCGCGCGGGTAAGTGTGTGGCGCCAGATTGTGTCTGCGGGCGAAAGTCCGACCCACAGCTCTGCGCCGTTCTTGGGACGATCGCCCGCGATGGGTGTCAGGCGCAGGTGGTTGCATCCGCGCAGAGAACCGCGGCGGCACCGAAGGGCACGCAAGAGCCGAAGCCCATCGTTGCCCTTCAACTCCAGATCCCAAGGACGCTTGCCTCCAACTGCTTTTACAAGCAGCAGCGCTCGTTGGCAGGTCAGGACGTCGTCGTCTCCGGGGTCGATCCGGCGACCGAAAAGACGTACGTGCGCTGCTACTTTGCGAAGGGTCAGATGCCCAACATTCAGAAGTGTGACGACGTCGCACGAAGCCTTACTGTTGGCGCACGCCTCAAGATCTCGAATCCAGCCTCTTGCGACTTTGCAACGGTTCGTCGTGATCTCGACGGCCTCACACCGGACGCGTGCCAGTGATACGCGCCTCCCAATGGGCTCAGCGCGTGCGTGCCAGGACGGCATCGGTCGGGGTTGCGTGCGTGGCGCTCGTCTACTCGGCCATCGCGATGGTTCAAGATCCGGCGGCAGCCGCCGCGCCCCCCTCGCTTCGAACGCCCCTCGTCAACAGCGACGTCTCAATCCTCGTCCCGCTGAAGGCCAACGCGGACGTAGATGATGTCTTTCGAGCCCGCGGCACCGGCCTGTGCAACGCCGTTCCGCTGAATGGCACGACTTCACCCCTCCTCACCGAGGCGCAATTTAGTGCGTTCGCCGCATCGGCCTTTGGCCGTGGAACCGATCTTCGGTGCAACACCGCGGGCGCGGGCGGCGCGGGTGGGGATGACGCCGCAGTTCTCGCGCGGCAGCCTAGCGAACAGCTCGCTCGGCTGCGGGGCTTACCGGGCCGTGCTTGCAACTACGCGGCCTGGCACATCGTCGGCTTCCGCTTCGAGCCGTGCTTTGAGAGACCGGGAAAAACGCTCTCTACCCGTACCGACCTGACATCGTGCACGGCGGAAGCACGTTTGGTCGTGCAGCCCTGGAACACGGAAGGAATTCCATTTCCAGACGACATCTCCATGCATCTCATCTACCGGGTGCCGAACACGGAAGCGCTGGTCGCGGATCTCTTCGCGTTCGCGGCTGTCACGCGCGAAGCAACTCAAGGAAAAACGTGGGATTCGTTTGATAGTCAACCCAACGTGCTAAGGCCGCACCCTGGATTGAGACTTGAAATGGAGCGGTGCGAGGGGCCTGTTTCGAAGGCGTACAAAGCACTCCTCGCAAAACATACGAACAGTGCGCTGTTACGCCAGGTTGCCTTCATGACGAGCAGCACGGCGCAGGTACAATGGAGCTTCGGCGCGATGAACGCGACGAATGGCACGTTCTCGCCAATCGCCGATCGTGCCGGCGACAGATTCGACAATTTCAGCGGCGACATTTTCAACTTCGGGGACACCTTTCCTTTCAATAGAGGGGTGTCCGCCGCCTCTTTTCTAAATACAGCCAAGCTTTTCACTTCCGATCTACTGATGCACGAGGGCGCACTCTCCCCCGAAGCTGTGACTCTCGCAGCCCAGGCGAGCGCTGATCTGAACGCCATTGAACATCCCTCCAGGATTGGTCAAGGAGGAACCAACTGCATCTCCTGTCACATGACGCAACAGTCGCGCACTGAGCTTCAGAACAAGGGCGTCACCCCGTCCACGGTAGGGGCCTATCCGGCGGTAACTCTCTGGCCGCCCTTTGCAGATGCGAACCGGAGCACGTTCAACTTTCGGAACTTCGGGTATGGCCCCGGCTTCTCAATGGGGGTCTCTCGTAGAGCCGCAAATGAAACAGACGACGTCCGTCGGACGCTCAATACCATCTTTCGCTGATTCTGACTCTTAGACCTCACGCAGCGAGCCTAGTGTTTTAGGGTGTCGCTGAGAAGCCCAAGCCAAAATTATGTTCTGTATCGCGCGGTCAACCCGCATCGCATCCGCGGTCACGTTCGTCCTACTCGGTGTCGTCGGGGGCTGCTCCGGGCAAACGGACGCCCCGGAAGCTCTTCAGGCGGCCTCCTCCGCAATCACGCACACCGCCAGTTTGGGGGGCTGCACCGTTGAAGTTCCGAACTCTGTGTCCTCGACGTTCGACGCCTCGAGGGATCCGTTTAAGGAGCTTATCCTAAGGCGCGGGCCCTGCCCCGACGTGGCAGGACGTCCCTTTAAAGAGTCGCGCAACATCGCGAATACCCAGATTCCTGCGATCATGCAGTCGCTCTCGCAACGGGGTTGTAAGCGTCTCGGTCGCAGTCTCGTATCCGAGAAGGGCGTCTATCGGAAAGGCACGCGCGATTCGGTCGCCCAGACGGACAGCGAACGCTTCAAAATCTCGGGGCTCGACCCACGCATTGTTGAATCGTTTCAATGCGGGGGCGACGGCATAGAGGGGAAGATCTTCATCGCCGGACCCGAGGCCGCATTTCACGTGATCGCGTTCGACCCGATTGCCAAAGCGTTCGACTTCTACAGCACGAACGTCGGAACACGAGGGGAAGCATTTGTCTACCATGGCAACTCTTTCGAGCAGGCACGGACGGACGAGATAGCAGTCCGGCAGCCCCCCTTTCCTGACCATGCTTGCACGACGTGTCACTCCAACGGCGGGCTGTTGCTCAAAGAGCTCCGCTTTCCTTGGCAAAATTGGCAAGCGCAATCCGGTGTGGGTGCCTCTCAATTGCGAGACTTCGGTGGGCTGATGTCCCTTACCGGCGGCGGAGCTTCCGCGAATGTGCGCATTGTCGAGGATCTCGAGCGCGATGTCATCGCATCCCAGGTACTCATCGACGCCTCGCGGATCGACCGCATCTCCGCGGGTCGATCCGCG
>JANXMC010000068.1 GCA_025354825.1 Myxococcales bacterium | reverse complement strand
CCGAGGCGGCGGACGAGATCGCCCTCGCCCTCGCGACCGGCGCGCACATGTTGGAAGCTTTCGTGAGCGCCGGCATGCCGAGCGTCGCCGCGGCGGCGCGGCACATCGCGCTTCAGATTGCCGTCGGGCGCGACACGTTCGTCGAGCTTTGCAAAGTGCGTGCACTCCGCACGTGTTGGCAGAAGCTTCTCACGGCGAGCGGCGTGACCGATGGCGACGCCACCGCGGGTGCGGCGTTCCCACTGGTGCACGCGGTCTGCTCGTCGCGAACCCTCACAGTTCGCGATCCGTGGGTGAACATGTTGCGTGTCACCACGCAGGTCTTCTCGGCCGTGCTCGGCGGCGCCGATTTGGTAACACCCGCGACGTTCGATCAGGCCATCGGTGCCCCCTCGGATCACGGACGCCGCGTCGCGCGAAACACCGGGCTCGTTCTCCGCGAAGAGAGCTTTCTCGGCAAGGTCCTCGACCCCGCTGGCGGCTCCTACTACTTCGAGACGCTGACGGATTCTCTCGCGCGCGAGGCCTGGAAACGCTTCCGTGAGATCGAGAGCAGAGGCGGAATCGTCGACGGTCTGAAGAGCGGTCGTATCCAAACGAAGCTCGCCCACGACTGGCAAGTACGCGCCGAGGCCGTCACGAAGCGGAAGATTCCCATTCTCGGCGTCTCCGACTTCGCAAACCTCGGCGAGGTGCTGCCGGTGCCGTCCGCGCCCGCCGAAGGTCGGAGCGGCTCCCTGCCCATTCACCGCGATTCCGAGGCGTTCGAGGCGCTCCGCACCGCCGCTGAAGCGCGCACCGAGCGCCTCAGCGCGACCCTCGTCCCCCTCGGCAAGCTCGAAGAGTCGCGCGCGCGCGTAGGCTTCGCAGCAGGCTTTTTCGGCGCCGGCGGCCTCCCCACCCACGAGAGCTCCGAAGGGCGCGGCGTGAAGCTCGCGTGCCTCTGCGGCCCCGACGAACGGTACGCGGCAGAAGGCGCGGCCGTGGCGCGCAGGTTGAAGGAAGAGGGCGTCGCCCGCGTCCTGGTGGCCGGTCGCCCTGGCGCCAACGAAAGCGAGCTCCGCGCGGCCGGAGTCGACGGCTTCATCTTCGTCGGTAGCGACGTCATCGGCACGCTCACTGCTCTCTTCGAGGATCTCCGATGAGCCGCCACCTGCCCGATTTTGCCACCCTCGATTTCGACGCGATCGCCTCCCAGCCGTCGGCGCGTGCACTCCTCGATGAGCAGTGGGAGACCCCGGAAGGGATCCCCCACCGGTCGCTGTATACGGCGGCCGATCTGGGCGACGTCTCCCATCTGGGAACGATGCCCGGCTTTCCGCCGTTCGTGCGCGGACCCTACTCGACGATGTACGTGCAAAAGCCGTGGACCGTGCGCCAATATGCCGGGTTTTCCACGGCAGAAGACTCGAACGCCTTTTATCGACGCAACCTCGCCGCTGGGCAAATGGGGCTTTCGATCGCGTTCGATCTCGCCACCCACCGCGGCTACGACAGCGATCACGTTCGTGTGACCGGCGATGTCGGCATGGCCGGCGTGGCGATCGATTCGATTCTGGACATGCGTGTTCTGTTCGACGGCATCCCCCTCGACAAGATGAGCGTGTCGATGACGATGAACGGCGCCGTCTTGCCGATTCTCGCAATGTACGTCGTCGCCGCCGAGGAACAGGGCGTCCCCCCCGAGAAGCTCGCAGGGACGATCCAGAACGACGTCCTCAAAGAGTTCATGGTGCGGAACACCTATATTTATCCGCCCGCACCCTCGATGAAGATCATCGCGGACATCTTTGCGTACACCTCGCAACGGATGCCGAAATTCAATTCCATTTCGATCTCCGGCTACCACATGCAAGAGGCCGGAGCGACGGCCGATCTCGAGCTTGGCTACACCCTCGCCGACGGCATGGAATACGTGCGCACGGGGGTCGCATCGGGCATGAGCGTCGACGCCTTCGCGCCGCGCCTCTCGTTCTTCTTCGCCATCGGGATGAACTTCTTCATGGAGGTCGCGAAGCTGCGCGCGGCGCGCCTTCTATGGGCCGAGCTGATGGCTCAATTCAATCCCAAGAGCGCCAAGAGCCTCGCGCTCCGCACCCACTGCCAAACCTCTGGATGGTCTCTCACGGCTCAGGACGTCTACAACAACGTCATCCGTACCTGCATCGAGGCGATGGCGGCGACGCAGGGTCACACCCAGAGCCTCCATACCAACTCGCTCGACGAAGCCCTCGCCCTTCCCACGGACTTTTCGGCGCGGATCGCGCGCAACACGCAGCTTCAACTGCAGCTCGAATCGGGAACGACCCGCCCCGTCGATCCATGGGGCGGGAGCTACTACGTCGAGCGCCTCACGCACGACCTCGCGGCGCGCGCTCGTACGCACATTGCCGAGGTCGAATCGCTCGGCGGTATGGTGAAAGCGCTCGAGGCGGGCGTTCCCAAGCTGCGCATCGAAGAGGCGGCAGCGCGCACCCAGGGGCGCATCGACTCGGGCCGCCAGGCGATCATCGGTGTGAACCGCTTTCGGCCAACCACGAAAGAGACCGTCCCTGTTCTCAAGGTCGACAACGCCGCTGTGCGCCGCGTTCAGATTCAGCGGCTCGAGCAGCTGCGTCGCGAGCGTAACGCGGACGACGTGACACGCACGCTCGACGCGCTCACGGCCTGCGCCGAAGGGCGCGGGGGGAATCTTCTCGCCCTCGCCATCGACGCCGCCCGCGCCCGCGCTTCCGTGGGCGAAATCTCGCTCGCCCTCGAGAAAGTGTGGGGTCGACACCAAGCGACGATCCACGCCGTCTCCGGGGTGTACGCTGGCGAGGTGGGAGAAAGCTCGATGGCGGTCGCCACGGCGCGCGCGCGCACCAAAACGTTCCTCGAGCGCGAGGGGCGGCGGCCCCGCATTCTCGTCGCGAAGATGGGCCAAGACGGCCACGATCGCGGCCAAAAGGTGATCGCCACGGCGTTCGCCGATCTCGGCTTCGACGTCGACATCGGCCCGCTGTTTCAAACACCTGAAGAGACCGCCCAAGCCGCCGTCGAGAACGACGTCCATGTCGTCGGCGCAAGCTCCCTCGCGGCGGGCCACCTCACACTCGTGCCGGCGTTGCGCGCCGCTCTCGCGGCCCTTGGTCGCCCCGACATTCTCATCGTGGTGGGAGGCGTCATTCCTCCCGACGACTACCAAGCGCTGCGCGATGCGGGGGCCTGTGAGATCTTCGGCCCGGGAACTGTGATCGCCGAGGCGGCAGGCGCGCTGCTCGATCAGTTGGAAGCCGGCGCATGACGAAGAAGCTCAAACGCCTTTCCATCGACGCGTATGAGAGGGGCGTGCTTGCGCGCGATCGCGCCGTTCTCGCGCAGGCCATCACGCTCATCGAAAGCCGCGACGAGACCGACGGCGCCCTTGCCCAGGCGCTTCTCACGCGCCTCCTGCCTCACTCGGGAAGCGCGCGTCGGGTGGGCGTCACAGGCGTTCCTGGCGTTGGAAAGAGCACGTTCGTCGACGAGCTCGGAATGCGGCTCTTGGGACGCGGAAAGCGCGTCGCCGTTCTCGCCATCGACCCCTCCAGTACAATCTCGGGCGGCTCGATCCTCGGCGACAAGACGCGAATGGCGCGCCTCTCCCTCGAGCGCGAAGCGTTCATCCGCCCATCCCCCAGCGGCCTCTCGCCGGGCGGCATCGCACGCCGCACGCGGGAGACGATGCTCTTGTGCGAAGCGGCCGGCTTCGATGTGATCCTCGTCGAGACCGTCGGCGTCGGCCAGGGCGAAACGGCCGTCGTCGACATGGTCGACTTCTTCTTGGTCCTCGCCCTCCCCGGCGCGGGCGACGAGCTACAGGGGATCAAAAAAGGTGTTTTGGAGCTCGCCGACGCCATCGGCGTCAACAAGTGTGATGGCGACGGCGCGTCGCGTGCCCGCGTCGCGTTGGGAGATGTATAGGCGGCTCTCAGGTACCTGCCCCGAAGGCGCGCAAGCTGGGTTGTGAGAGCTCTCGCCGTCTCGGGTCAGACGGGCGAAGGGCTCGACGCGCTGTGGGAGGTCATCGAGGAGCATCGGCGCACGCTCGAAGCGTCCGGCGAGCTCGCCGCGATGCGCGCCGAACAGCAGCGGTCGTGGATGTGGTCGCTCATAAGTGATCGTTTGGAGCGCACGTTTCGCAGCCATCCGGCGGTGACCCGGGAGCTTGCGCGAATCGAGGCCGACGTGCTCGCCGGGCGAATGGCGCCGCCGGCCGCGACGGAGGAGCTGTTTAGAGCGTTTGGATCAATAGGGAGCGCGATCTAACAGGCTCCGCTGGTGCCGGTAGGAATGAGCAGGCCGAGTTGCGCGTGGTGACGGCTCGACGAGATGGGTCGTCAAGGCGCACGTCTTGAATCGTCTTGATCCAAGCCTGGCGCTTCACGCCGAGAGGCGCGCCGTAAAAGCGCAGAGCTTGCGGCCGAGCGGGTTGCCCCGCCTGGGCTACGCGACCGCCGCCGTCGCGCGCGCCTTCGCGCACGACGACGAGCCCCAGTAGTCCGCCAGCGCGGGCTCGCGCTCGACCATCGCAAACACGCGCGCCGTGATGCGGGCGAGGTGGCGCTTGGTCGTTGCGATCGACGTCCCGAGCTTCAGCGCGACGTCGGAGAGCTCGAGCTCCTCGACGTAGCGCAGCTCGAACGCGGAGCGTGCGCGCGGGTCCATGCTCGCGAGCACGGCGTCGAAGCGCACGAGGGCTTGTCGTGCACTGTGGTCGGGCGTCGGAACGCCCGCCCCGTCGGGGACGTCGCCGTCGTCCGTCACGCGAACGCGGTTGTGCCGGCGGCGTCTTATCTCGGTCGCCGCAACTCGAAGCGCGATACCGATGAGGAAGCTCCGGACGGCGGCGTGCTCGCGGAGCCTCGGAAGTCGCTCGAAGAATCGGAGGAAGGACTCCTGAACGTGGTCTTCGAGATCTTGGGTTCCGATACAGCTCCGGAGCTTCCACCGCACGAGGGCGCAGTAGCGCCGAAAGAGCGCCCGGCGCGCCCCGTCGTCACCGCCCGCCGCGGCGCAGGCGAGCTCGGCGTCGGTCGCGCGCTTCGGCGCTCCATGAAGCCGTGGTTTCGCGAAAGGCGCGCGAAGCCTGACCTGCGACTCGGGCGCGGGCTCGACAGCCTCGTAGGCTTCGACGAATGCGGCGTCGTCGAGGCGACATGAGAGCAGGCTCTGGGTGTCCATGCTCGATCCATGTCCACCTCCTCCCAAACGGATCCGAAATCGCCTCGAGGATGAAACAGCACGGAAACAGCACGGAACGAGGCTCTCGGCGCGGCGCTCGCGCGACCGTTCACATCACGTGGAAGGCGATGTCGTCGACCCAGATGTCGAACGTCGTCGCCTTGGCGACCTGGAACTGGGCCGCGTAGACGGCGCTCGCGTTGAACTTCGGCACCGACTGACCCCAGCCGAGCTGCGTCAGATCGGCGAACTTGATCGTGTACTGCACCCACTCGGCGGTGAGGTTGATGTTCTTGCCAAAGTGGTCACTGCACTTCGCCACCGGCGTGCACGTGCCGCCCGCGGGATCGGTCTCCTTCGTGGAGACGTTGACCCGCACGGCGGCCGTCGATCCCGCGCCGATCTTCGCCCAAAACGTGAGCCCGTCGAATTTGCTCGCGTCGTACGACGCCTTCGCCGAGCCGCCGTCGCCGTTGCCAGGGTCGTTGAAGTTCAACCCCATGCCTGCGCCCCAGGTCGTGAAGCCTTCGCCCTTCATTTTCGCGGCGTAGGTGCTCGTTCCGCGGGGCGGCGAGATGGCCGTCGGCAGGAACGGCACGCCGGGCGTCTCCGTCGCTCCCGCGGTGCCGTCGTTGTAGACGTACCAAGCTCCGACACGGCCATCCTTCGCGAGGATGGAGCCGGTGGCGCCCTCCATGTCGTCGATGACGTCGACCGCGTCGCCCGGCGGGGAGGTCGTCCCGCCGCCGGTCGTGGAGGCAGTGCCGCCGCCGGTCGTGGCGCCCGTGCCGCCCCCGGTCGTGGCACCTCCGGAGCCGTTCGGCGTGGGGTCGCCGGTCGTGGACGCGGGCGTCGCGTCGGAGAAGCAGCCGGCGCCGATGAGCGTCACGGCACCCGCGGCCACGAAAGAGAGAACGACATGGGGAATTTTCATGGTCACGAGCTCACCTCAATTGGCTTACGAAGTAGCACCCTCAGCACGAACGCGATGCGTCACCCGGGTAGGCGCGTCGCGGCCGTGTGGGATGTAGTGTCGCAGCCCCCGCGCCACGGCTCACCGGATCGCCTGCGAACGGCACAAATCAAGAGCGCTGCCCGCTCGCGCATTTTTGAGCCCGCACGGGCAGGGCGCGGCACCTAGTCACGCAGCGGGCTCATCGCCAACGAGAGCGTGGCGAGAGAGAGCGCGCGAGAGAGAGAACCTTTGATGATGGACCGTTCCTTCGTCCGTGTGAGCGCGCGCACGTTCGCGACAGCGCTCTTCGTCATCGCGGCCTCGGCTGCGGCCGAAGCCATCTCGGCCTGCGGCCCGATCGGCCCGGTCGGAGCCGACGGCGCTTCGTCGCGCCGCGATGGCGGCGCCGCGTTCGACGCATCGACTTCGTCAGGTAGCGGCGGTGACGGCGCACCGACGACGACGACGGACGGCGAAGCCCCGCCGGCACCGATCGGCGGAAACAGCTCGGATGCCCATGCGCCCGGAGGGTACTACGTGAACGGTCCGACGATCTTCACGGCCGCTGGCGTGCCCCATCTTTTTCATGGAGTAGATCGCCCATCGCTCGAGTGGAACCGCAACGGCGAGCAGCTCTCGCCGGACGACTACAAGCTCATGGTGACGTGGAAGGCGAACGTCGCGCGAATCTCTCTGAATCAAGGGTTCTGGCTCGCAAGCTCCAAGGTCTACTCCGCAGGATACGCCGCCGTGGTCGACCAGAACGTGAGATGGGCGCACGAAGCTGGGATGGACGTCATCTTGGATCTCCACTGGTCCGACCGCGGCGACTACGCGGTCACGCCCGATCAGCAGACCATGGCCGACGCGCACTCGCTGGCGTTCTGGAGGGACGTCGCCGCTCGGTACAAGGACGACGGCCGCGTCCTCTTCGAGCTGTACAACGAGCCCCACGACGTCACGTGGGACGTCTGGCGGAACGGCGGGCGAACAAGCGACGGGTTTACCGCCGTTGGTATGCAGGCGCTCTACGACGCCGTCCGGGCCACGGGGGCCGAGAACCTCGTGCTCATCGGTGGGCTCTCGTACGCGTTTGATCTCTCCGGCGTGCGGAACTACCGGATCGCGGGGCATAACATCGTCTACGTGACCCATCCCTACGATACGCCTACCAAGCAGCGCGTCACGTGGGAAAACTCGTTCGGTTACCTGACGCAGACCGATCCTGTGATGGCGACGGAGTTCGGAAATCTGAAAGACTGTGGAACGACGTACTATTCGCAGTTCCTCGAGTACGCCCAGCAGAAGAACGTGTCGTGGACCGGATGGGCGTGGTTCGTCTCGGGCTGCACGTTCCCCTCGCTCATCTCCGACTGGTCGGGCACGCCGACCGCCTCGGGGCAGCTCGTGAGGGCCGCTCTCCTCGCGTACTAATCGTACTCACACCGCGCTACAGGCCGATGGCGTACCCAAGTTGTACGCCGAAGGCCGTCGTCGGCCGGGGGACCATCTCCATCGCGCGGCACTCCAGGGTGAGGCCCGACCGTGGCGAGAGGGCGAGCATCGCGCCCGCGCCGAGCGCCGCGAATCCGAGCCCGGTCTTCTTCCAGGCGTCGACCTCACGCCCCTCGCCCCGCTCGTACGCGCTCGCGTCGGGGTAGACCTTCACGGCCACGCGCGCGTCGATCTGCGCCGCGCCGGCAGCGACCAAGATGAAGGGGCGGAGCCCCGTGCGCGTGAGAGGATCGCGACCAAACCAATAGGCTGCGCGTGCCTCGAGATGCAGCGGGAGGAAGCCCCCACCGGTGGGACGCTGAGGCCCTCCGCCGAACGCGAAGCCGACCCGCGCCCCGAGCGTCACGTGCGCCGCCACCACGCGGTCATAGCCGAGCATCACACGGCGCGTCGCCGGCGCGAAGCCGCCGCTCACAGTGTCGTCCGCGCCGCGGAGCGGCGTATCCGCGTAGTAGCTCCCGCCCCCGGCGAAGCACGTGTAGCCGGAGCCGCCCGCGCACGCGTCCTGCGCCGAAGTGAGCGCGAGCACATCTTGCTGGAACGCTACGCTGATCCAGTTTCGAGCGGCGGCCGCGGTCTCCGGCTGCGGAGCCGCGTCGGGCGGCGATGGCGCTTCGTCCCCTCGTGACGCGCGGCAGCCTGGAAAGTCCGGTGGACACTCTTCGGCGCCTGCGCCTGCGATGACGCCCGCGTCCTCGACTGCCCTCGTGGGCGCCGCGTCCGCCGGGCGCGCGGCGGCGCCCTCGCGCGAAGCGTCGAAGAGCTCACGGAGCTCGGCGGAGGTGACATCCGCATCGGGTGTTGCCGTGGGGTCGTACTGGAGCGCCGCCGCGAAGTGCGCGCGTGTCGCTTCGCGGTCTGCTTGCGCGAAGGCGATGGTCGCCAAATCCATTTGCAGTCGAGACTTCGTGGCGCGCGCGCACGAAGCGGACCCGCACAACGTCAGCGCCTGGAGAATCTTCGCCTGCGCCCCAGCGAAGTCCGTGCGGAGGTAGTCTTCACCCATCGCGGACGCATGAAGCGCGAGAGCCGCCGCGTCGTTCGGGGCCGCGCGTGCGGTCGTCGGGAGCAAAAGCGCGACGCCTAGAGTGGCGGCGCCGATTCGAGAGCGGGTCGTGCGCGTGCGACTTGCCATGGTCTCGAAGGAGTTGCTCGCCGCGCGCCGTTCAGCTCACCAAACGCGTGCGCCGCGAAACGCGAGCCGTGGGGCGCGCGTCGCGCCACTACAAAGCCGACGCGCGCGACAGCGCTCGCCGCGAAGAGGATCAGCATGGAGTCACCGTCGAAGATCGCGCGCGTAGTATTCCTGTGTGCCGTCGCGCCGCTGCTCACCGCGGCGTGCGAGGCCGACCCCGGCGACGATCCGAAGGGCGACCCGGCGTCACCTCTATCGCCGCCGCCCGCGCCTCTCGGACAGCCAACGTCGGGCGGCCCTGCGAGCCCGCCACCCGCGCCGCAGCCGAGCGACGCGGGCGGCGAAAAGCCGAAGCCGCCGACGTCCGCCGACGCCGGGCCGCCCGTGGTCGACGCGGCGACGCCGAACGAGGCGTCTGCGCCCGTCGATGCCGCCACGGGCGACCTCCGCGTGAGGTACTTAGCCGGGACGACGGCGCCCACGACGAACGAAATTCGACCTCACTTGGACATCGCGAACATGGGTGCGGTGCCGCAGCCTCTCGCCGAGTTAACAGCTCGCTACTGGTTCACGTCGGACGCGGTGGGCGCGGCGCCGCAGACCTACGCGTGCGACTACGCGGCGGTTGGCTGCGCGAACATCAAAGGCAAGGTCATCGCGCTCGCGCCCGCCCGCTTGCGGGCCGACGCCTACTTCGAGATCGGCTTCACGAGCGCGGCCGGGGCCATCGCGCCCGGTGCCTCGACGGCGCTCATTCAGACGCGCTTTCATAAAGACGACTATTCCAACTACGATCAATCAAACGACTACTCGTTCGATGCGACGCACGCTCAGCTTCAGGACTCACCCCTCGTGACGCTCTACCGCGCGGGGCAGCTCGTCTGGGGAATCGAGCCGCCCTGAGCGCGCGCCGTGCCGATACGCGGCGCTTCCGAACGCGCCCCTCGCGCCCCATGTCATCTGGGCGCGAGCGCGTTCACCACCACATCGTGGCCTTGATGCCGAACACGTTCTGATCCGGCGGTGTCTCGAGGTTCGGCGCCTGCGCTTTAACGTTCGCGCCGAACGCGTATTTCGAATACTGGAGTGTGATCTCTTCGTGGGTGACGAAGTGCGTTCGGAACATCGCCTTGGGCGACACGACCGAGAACGACTGCGCGCTGTCCTTCGAGGTGGGCATCACGCGATCGGCGCGCGCCCCGAACGCGAGCCACGAGAACGCGCTGTAGACGACGTCGGCGCCGAACTTGAGCTTCTTCGTGCCGTCGGCATCGGGGTCGCGGCTCGACACCGTATTGTACATGGCGAAGATGCTCACGGTGAGGTCGGAGCCGTCGCCCCAGAACCCCGCGCTCGGCTTCTGTAAGTATCTCACAAGGCGCCCAAAGCTGTAGTCGTACTGCACCGAGAGTGTGTTGATCGACCCCGTGCCGACGTCTCCTGGAGCGCACTTCGCGCAGAGTCCGAGGTAGTTGTCGACGATCCCGTTGGCGCCGCCGATGCCGCC
Organism: Myxococcales bacterium; assembly: GCA_025354825.1. Lineage (GTDB taxonomy): Bacteria > Myxococcota_A > Polyangia > Polyangiales > Polyangiaceae > JANXMC01. The sequence continues at coordinate 1,774 of JANXMC010000068.1, read as the reverse complement.
GCCGCCGAGCGAGTGGACCACCTCGATTCCTGGCCCAACCAGCTGTGCGTGCTCGCCCGCGACGTGCGAGAACCCCACGTAGAGATCGCCGCCAACGCCGGCCGTCACGCGGGCCTCTGCGCCGACCACGCTCATCTTGCCGTCGGGGAGCGTCGGCGAGGCGCGCGCGTCTTGAGCCCAACTGACAAGATAGTGCATGTTGACGTCGGCGAGCTTTTTGTACGACGCCCCCGCGTGCAGGTGATTGATGAGCGAGAAGCCCGGAGGGAACGCCAACCCTTGTTCGGCTTTTGTGCCGATTCCGTGGGAAGCCTTGAGGGTAAAGTCTCCCACGTCGTACTCCGCGGCGAGCGTCTCCCCCATAGAGTGAGTCCGGCCGAAGAGATACGTGTCGTACTTGCCGGCGTCGTATTTCCCGGCCATTCCGTAGCGGTTCCAGAACGCGCCAACCTTCCAGTCGAGCCGCAGGGAGCCGTCCCCAACCGTCGGCTTCATGGTCACGTACGCTTGGGAAATCCCAAACTGCGCATCTGTGTTGTTGTAGGATGCGTCCGTCACATTGTAGGCCTGCAGGCCGACTGTGGCGACGACCTTGGAGTTTCCGTAGTTGAGAAAGACCTCTGTCCAGTCTCGCTCCCACTGCCGCGTGTACCGCCAATCGAGGTACTGGTCGTCGGGCAGAAAGGGGCTGTGAAAGTTGATGCGGCTCTGACCGTCCCCCGCGCACGGCACGCCGGCTTGAACCGTCCCCGCCGCCGCGCCGTCCGTGCACCCCGGCCGCTTCGCCATTCCGATTCGGAGCGGCACGCGAAAGTACCCGTGGGTGCTGAAGCGCCACTCATCGCCCTCGGACGGCGCGAGCGCATTGGGCGTTGGTGTGCCCGTGAGCTGGGCCGGGCTCGCGCTGGTCGTGGGCGACTGCACCTGGGAGGGGGCCGACGCGACCGGCGCCGGCGTCGGTTGCGGCGCGGGGTCCGCCGCGGCGGTCGGGGGTGTTTGCGTTGGCGCCGGGGGCGCGGCCGTCGTCGCGGGCTCCTCCGCGGTCCCCTGCGCGAGGGCGGTGCTTCGGACCAGCATGACGAGTGCGGGGGCCAACATCAGCGTAACGGGAATTGCGCGCATGGTTCCTTCCGAGCAGGGGGCACCCGTATAGGTCCCTTTCCTCCGGCCGCGTGGCTCAACAAACGGTCGGCCGCGCGATAGACCGGCCGCCCCGCACTTTTGTGCGCCGCCTGCGCCTTCGCGCGCGACTACTCGGTGGGCGCAATGCGCGTCCTCCCACTCCCGAGCCCACGGAGCCACGATGACCCGAGCAAACTTCCCCGCGCGCTTCTTGTGGGGCGCCGCCACGTCGGCCTATCAGATCGAGGGAGCGACCGACGAAGATGGTCGTGGCGAGTCGATCTGGGACAGGTTCGCGCAAACACCGAAGGCGATCGAGGACGGCAGCAGCGGCGCGGGCGCGTGCGACCACTACCACCGCTTCCGGGACGACGTGGCGCTGATGGCGCGGCTCGGCGTGAAAGCCTACCGCTTCTCCGTCGCGTGGCCGCGCATCTTCCCGACCGGCCGTGGGAAGGTGAACCCACGAGGCGTGAGCTTCTACTCGCAGCTCGTCGACGCGCTCCTCGAAGCCGGCATCGAGCCGTACGTCACCCTCTACCATTGGGATCTCCCCCAGGCGCTGCAGGACGAGGGCGGCTGGACGCAGCGCTCCACGGCGGAGGCCTTCGCCGAGTACGCGCGCGTCGTCGGGCGCAGTCTCGACGGGCGC
>JANXMC010000351.1 GCA_025354825.1 Myxococcales bacterium | reverse complement strand
CGAGACGTCGAGCTGCTCACGGAAGCGCTTGTAGAAGCGACGGAGCAGATCGACCCGCTTCAGCTTGCCGGCGCCGACCTCGTCGAGGTCTTCCTCCATCTGGGCGGTGAAGTTCGGGTCCATGAAATCGAGCGAGCTGGAGACGAGCCCGTCGACGACGAACTTGCCGAGGAGCGTGGGGCGGAACGTGCGGCCTCCGTCGACCTTCTCGACGTAGTCGCGCGCCTGCACCTTGCTGATGATGTCGGCGTACGTGCTGGGGCGACCGATGCCGCGCTCTTCGAGCTCGCGCACCAGCGTGCCTTCGGAGTAGCGCGCCGGGGGTTGCGTGAACTTCTGCTCGGTGATGACACCGGGGGGGTCGTTGAGCGCGAGCTCTTCGCCCTCTTTGAGCTCGGGGAGAGTGCCTTCGTCGTTCGCTTCGAGCGAGACGGCGGGCGCTGCCGCTTGCGCCGCGCCACCCGCAGCCTGCGCTGCGGCGGCCGCGTCGGCGTCTTCTTCACCGGCGAGCTGCACGTCGTTGCTGCCGCCCGCAGCCGCGCCAGCGCCGCCGTCAACGGACTGCGCATAGGCTTCGAGCCAGCCGGCGAACTTGAGGACGCGACCGCTCGTGCGAAGCGTGTACGTAGGCGCCTTCGTCGAAGCGACCTTCGGCGTCGCCTCGATGTCGACTGCCGTCTGGTCATAGACGGCGTCCTTCATTTGGCAGGCGATAAACCGCTCCCAAATCAGGCGATAAAGCTTGAACTGCTCTTCCTTTAGGTGCTTTCGCACCGACTCGGGCGGCAGCTCGAGGGAGGTCGGGCGGATGGCCTCGTGGGCGTCTTGCGCGCTCTTCTTCGACTTGAAGATGTTGCCCGTCGCCGGCAAAAACTCTTTGCCGTAGGTCGTGCCGATGAACTCGCGCGTCGCTTCGACGAAGTCCGGCGAGATACGCGTCGAGTCCGTACGCATGTAGGTGATGAGGCCTACGGCGCCGCCGTCTTTGCCGAGATCGACGCCTTCGTACAGACCCTGGGCGACCTGCATCGTCCGCTTGGCGCCGAAGCCAAGACGGTTGACGGCGTCCTGCTGGAGCTTGCTCGTGGTGTACGGCGCCGGAGCGTGGCGCTTGCGTTCGCTGCGAGCGATCTTCGCGACCTTGTACTTCGCGGCCTGAAGGTGCGCGCGCACCTCGCCCGCAGCCTCGCCGTTCGAGACGGGGAACTTCTTCCCGTCGCGCGCCGAGAGCCTGCCGATGAACGTGGGCTTACGGGCCGCCGCTGCGCTGGAAGCGGGCGTGAGCGACACGCCGCAGTTCCAGTATTCCTCGGGGATGAACGCTTCAATCTCGCGCTCGCGGTCCACGACGAGGCGCAGCGCGACGCTCTGCACGCGGCCGGCGGAGAGCCCGAAGGCGAGCTTGCTCCATACGAGCGCCGACACGTCGTAGCCGACGATCCGGTCGAGGACGCGGCGTGAACGCTGGGCGTCGTAGAGAGCCTTGTTCAGCTCGCGTGGCTCGGACACGCCGAGCTCGACGCCCTTCTTCGTAATCTCGTGGAAGAGAACCCGGCTGATCGGCTTCTTGGCGCTCTTCAGCTCTTCGGCGATGTGCCAGGCGATCGCTTCGCCTTCACGGTCGGGGTCGGGCGCGAGGAAGATGCGGTCCGCGTCTTTCGCGGCGGCCTTCAGCTCGGCGACGATCTTCTCTTTCCCCTCGATGACCTCGTAGGTCTCCGTGAAGCCGTTCGCGACGTCGATCCCCATCTTTTTGGGCAAATCTTTGACGTGGCCCTTCGATGCGAGGACCTCGTACGCCGACCCAAGGTACTTCTTGATGGTCTTCGCCTTT
>JANXMC010000003.1 GCA_025354825.1 Myxococcales bacterium | reverse complement strand
GAACGGCAAACGGAGCGGCGGGCGACGCGCATGGGGCACGCGCCCGGCGAGCTTGTGCTCGGTGGCAGGCGGGTGCGGGTCAACCGGCCGCGGGCACGGAGTGCGGACAACCACGAGGTGATCCTGCCGAGCTGGAAGCAGTTTTCTGCCGAGGACCCGCTGACCGAGCGGGCCGTGGAGCAGAGGCTGGTGGGGGTGTCGACGCGCAAGTATGCGCGCTCGCTCGAGCCCGTCGGGGAGGGCGCGACGACGCGGGGCACGAGCCGGAGCGCGGTGAGCTGGCGCTTCGTCGCCGAGGTTGGTATCGCCGATCTCCGCCCGAAAAAAAACTGAAGACGATCGACATAGACTGCCAAGTATGATCTCTATTCGCGTGTGAGCGAGCTGGAGGGCCAAGAGGCTCAAGTCGCTGCTGCCGACGCTGGTCGCCGCCCTCGAGGGTCACGGACATCTGAAGCTCGACGCCGTGGTTCGAGCGAAGCTCTTGACTGCGAGCGCCGCGACGCTCGACCGGCTTCTCGCCAAGCCTCGCTCGTCTGCCGACGCGATGACGTCCCGTGCACGTGCGACGCCGGCCATTCGTCGCAGCATCCCGGTGCGCACGTTCGCCGACTGGAAAAAACCGCGACGCAAGTTCGTTTATCTGGTCGAGAAAGGCCAGCCGTTGGCGTCCCCGGCGAATTAGGGGACGCGACCGAGCGGGAGATCGAACAAAGCAGCTGCCTCGGACGTTGCGCACACTGCCGGCCTCAAGACCCTTTCGAGGACGACATCGTCGCGGCGACCTCGATCCCCCCTCACTCGCCAGCCTTGGCGAGCATCCATGCGACGCCGGGGCCAAGAAGGGCGCCGCGGCGTGTTGCGCGAGCTAGCGCTCATCGGCCGAGACTTGAAACGGGCGCTCGGTTCGACCTGTCCGCGCTGCGAGGATCGCCCTCGGCTCGCTGCGGTGGTGACGGAGGACAAGTGCGGCGCTCACGTACCTACCTGCGGGCGCCTTCACCCAACGCTCACGGCCATGTCCATAAGGCGTTTGATTAGCCTACGCTCCCTCAACGGTGCCGGTCGAAAGGCGCTCGGTTCGCCTGTGCACCATCCCGCGAACGAATTCGTCACGGTCACGCTACGGAGAATCACAATGGCAAAAGTGCGCGCACTATTGGAAAGAAACAAGGCTTGGGCGGAACGTACTCGGCGCGAAGACCCAGAGTACTTCACGCGGCTTGCCCAAGGGCAAGAGCCCGACGTGCTCTGGATTGGCTGCTCCGACAGCCGCGTTCCCGCGAACCAAGTTCTCGACGTGCCGGCGGGGTCGCTGTTCGTGCATCGCAACGTCGCCAATGTCGTCGTTCACTCCGACATGAACTGCCTCTCGGTCATCCAGTACGCTGTTGAGGTGCTTCGCGTAGCCGATATCATGGTCGTCGGGCATTACGGGTGCGGCGGTGTCGCAGCGGCCCTGGGAGGCACCGCCAAAGGGATCATCAACAATTGGCTTCGCCACATCGACGACGTTGCGCAGAAACACGACGACATCTCGACGACGCGCGCGCGCGCCGACTTCAAATTGGGAGCGTCTACGCGGACGCGGGACAGTGGTCGGTGGTTTTGGTGCTCGCGTTCTTTTCGCACCTCGCCATCGCCGCCGTTCATTTCGATCGACCGAAAGGCGGAACAGTCATGTTGACGCTCTTTTCGGTTACGGCCGGCATGGCGCTTTGGCTTTTGGCGCGTCACGCGAATCCCTATAATGGCGGAGGACCGAGCTCAGCGCCCGACGCGGCGCCGTCTTCCCCTCAACCGAGCGGGATGCTCTGCGGATAGTTGAACTTATTCGTCGGATCGAGGCGACGCTTGAGGGCCCTTAGCCGTGGCAGGTTGGCGCCGTAATACGAAGTTTGCCAGTCGGCTTGACTGTCATCGATGAAGTTCTGATACGACTCGCCGATGCCGAACCGGGCCATGTCTTCGTGAAAGGCATCGAGCCACGTGAGTGAGTCGAGGACCCGGCCGGGATCGTCGGAGGCGGCCCAGTTCACTTCGATGGTGGAGAGGAGCCAGTCTCGACGGTGGACGAAGGCCGTCGCGTCCGGAGCGACATCGCGAATCGCGCCGCCCGTCAAGAAGCCCTTCCAGTTCGCCTGGAGGCTCGTGCTCGGCCAGGCCCGCAACCGGCTCATGATGGAGCCAACCGCATCGGCGCCCAGCTTGTCGACCACGTAATGCGACCGCTCGTACATGAACTCGCTCGAGCCTTCTTCCGAAAGCAGCTTCTGCGCGTCCCAGTATTTTTCGATGCGGAGGAAGCCCACGCTGGCGTCGGCGGTCGCAATCGCGTCCAGCGGCGCGAGCCACGCTTGCAAGTCTCCCATCGGGCCGGCCCACTGGCCGAGGAGGTTGAGCACGACGGCAACCCCACCCGCCCCATCCGGCGTCGCACGTACGTTGAACTTGAGCCCCAGCTCGCGCGGGGGATCGAGCGCGATCTCGAACATCTTCGCGAGGAGCTCGTCCACGCGCGTGCGATAGGTTCGATCGAACGTGGCGACATCCACGGCTGGAGCGGTCTGAAACGTAAACGACGTATGAATCCCGAAGTTGCCGCCGCCCGCGCCTCGCGCGGCCCAGAAGACGTCGGACTCCTCGGTGGCGCTGGCGTGAACGACGTCGCCACTGGCGAGCACTACGTCGGTCGATAGGAGCTGGTCGCAGGTGACGCCAAGGCGCCTCATGTTGAAGCCGATGCCGCCGCCAAGCACGAGGCCTGCCACGCCCACCCCGTAGCAGCGACCGTGGGTGATGGTCCGGTTGACCGAGCGGAGGGCTTCGTAGACATTGGCGTTGCGCGCACCGCCGCCCACGACCGCCTGGCCGCTTGCCGCGTCGAACGTCACCGCGGTCATGGACGATACGTCGATGATCGCGCCGGGGGTGGACGAGTATGCTGCGTAGGAGTGTCCGCCCGAGCGGGCGGCGATCGGGGTTCCGGTCTCCCCTGCCCACCGCAGCGCGGTCGCAACGTCCGCGGCGCTCTGCGCGCGGACGACGGCGCTCGCCGTGGGGCGCTTGCCGATCCAGCGCATGTTCCATGGAGTGGTAAAGGCGTCGAAACCAGCCGCTCCGGGCCGCAGCACGCGGCCCGGCAGCCGAGTGGCGAGGTCGTCGAGGGCGGACGCAGCCTCGCTCGAGCTCGAGCACGCCGTGAGGACGGGGAACCCCGCCCGCGCGATGAGCCCGAGCGAGGCGAGCCCTTGTAAGAAACGGCGACGAGACAGTGCGTCATGCATCGATTCAATCCCCCAGACCGGGCCCTGACGTTGTCGCCTCGATGAGGGGCCCTTACCCATCACACGGCGTCCTTCAGTCGCAGCAGAGCGTCGAGCAGCGCGTCAACGTGCAGTCGGCGGGCGAATCGATGCCGCAGCACGGCTCGTTCGCGTGCGCCGCTGTGCTGCCGCAGCTACACACCCCGTTGGCGCACTTTGATGAATAGGTCGTACATCCCGAATCGCTACCTGCGTCGACGGTAGGAGATTCGGGAGGATCATCCGACGAACAGGCGGCGACACACAGGCTCACGAACACCATTAAATTACGGAGCATATTTGTCGAGACATCCTTTCGAGCGCAGCTGGCTATTGGGGTGTCTTCTCGCCGCCGAGATAGGTGTCGACGACTTGTATGGCGCTGAGCTGCGTGGGGTCGGCGACCACCGCCGCGGATAGTGGATCCCGGCTGAGCACCACGAAGTCAGCAACCTTGCCGACCTCGATGCTCCCGAGCCACCCCTCGAGCTCCTTCTCTTCCGCCGCGCGGGAGGTGACGGCGCGCAAAGCTTCCTCAACGCTCACCCGGTGCTTCTCGCCGAGGATCTGCACCTGGTCGTCTCGCAGATCGGGATACGTCCAGGTTTCGCGAGTGACGGCCTGTCGAGCGAGCCACAGGGGCCCGGGCTGGGTGACGGTCGAGTCGCTGTGCAGGGTGAACGGAACGCCATACTGCTTGTCCCATCCTGTGGGGTCGATGTTCTCCGCCGCCGCTGCGCCCAACTGACGATTGAAGATCGTGCCCCAGTAAGGAACATGGCCGATGAGGTGCGTGACGCGCACGTCGAGCGCGGCAGGCGTGCCGCCGTTGTAGACGTACGTGCCCGCGCGCAGCGCCGCCATCGACTGCCAGACGCTCTCGTCGCCCACTGTCGCGTGGATGAGGACCGCGCGGTGCGGGTTCGGGTTCTCCGCCTGCATGCGCGCGTATGCATCGAGCACGAGCTTCATGGCCCCGTTGCCGTTCGCGTGCGTCTCGAAGCGCCAGAGGCCCGTCTTCCATAGCGCGGAAAGGGCACCGTAGATTTCGTCGCCCGTGTAATCCAGGTATCCGGCGGGCGTGGCCGAACACTCACCCACGCTCGTATACAGAATAGGAGAGGCCAGTCCGGCGGTGCACCCCTGCGTGGACCCGTCGCTCGTGAGCTTGATGCCCGTGACGCCGAGATCTCGCGGCAGCGCGCACGTGGACGAAGTGCGCGGATCGCACGCGGCCAGCACCGGTCGGGACTGAAAAACGCTCGTAGCGACGGCGGGGAATGTTAGAGAGCTCACGCGGACGGTCGCTTCGGGGAGCGACGCGAAGTCGGACGACGCTCGAACGTAGCCCTCGGTGTCCGCGATGCCGACCACGGTGGTTATTCCCGCGGCGCGGAGCTGCCTCATCGTCGCGATGACGCCGTTTCCCTTGCGCTTGACGTACCCGTCGATGTCGGCGAGCGTCAGGGCGCTCGCGCCGTAGCTAAGGAAGCCGAGCTCGAGGAACGGGGTAATCGCCTCCTGCTCGTAGACGACGCCCGAGTACTTGGTATTTCCGCTGCCCGTCGGAGTGTCGGCCGACGGCGCGAACGAGCCGCCCTTCACGAACGTCGGGGGCCAGGCCTTGCCGGCGAGACGGTAGGCTGCCGCGACCGCATCGAACGCGGCGATGTTGGCATAGGCCACGTGCCCGGACTGATCCATGATCACGACGGGACGCGTCGCGGACACGTCGCGGGCAAGATACTGCGCCGCATGGTCCCGGAACTGGGTGCTCGCTGTGGTCGCGTCGTAAGGCTGGCGCGACGGGTCCAGATTGAGCCCGACGTGCCAGCGGAGCGGGTTGGTATCGTGAGCGAGGAGCTTCTTGAGCGCGACCGCGATCGTGGCACTGCAGTCGCCCTGTCCCGCGCTGTACGGCGCGGGCCGACACGCGGCGAGGGAGAACATGATGCCGGTGTTGGACTGGATCGTGGCCGGCAAGTGCATGTGAGGCTCGATGAAGCCGGGGAGCATCGTCTGGTCCGCCGCCAACGTTACGATCTCCGGCTGGCTATCGGCCGTCGTCGCGAGCACCGCCTGCCTCGTGCCGCGTGAGACAATCACACCACGCGCGTCGACGGCGACGGCTTCG
>JANXMC010000857.1 GCA_025354825.1 Myxococcales bacterium | reverse complement strand
CGCGGATGCGCGCTGAACGTCGTCCACGCTCGCGCGGCTCGACGCATCGGACGCGCTGGCGGCGAGGCGGTCCACCCCTGCGAAGATCGCCGCCATGGGCGCGTGGAGCTCGTCTCGAACGACTGCGAACGGATCGACAGGCGCGTCGACGTCGAGCTCGGCGGCGACGTCGCCGTTCGGCGCGCGCGAGCAGACGCGAGCATCGGCGGCGAGCCGCTCACGCTCGAGCGTGTCGTCGGCCGCGCGCTCGGGGTCGACGAGCCTGCGCGCGTGAGCGCCGGCGTCGTAACTCGACTCTTCGAAACCAGGTCTCCCCTGCGCCATCGGCCGCCCCCGTTCGCGTTCACGAAAGTCACGCGGGCTTCGCGCCTAGCGCCCGAAGACCGCGGGCTGTGCTCGATGACCGGAGAGTGAGCTTGCCACAGTCCGTAAAGATTTGAACGGTGCGCGACGTCCGCCAACGTGGGCGAAATGCGCCATTTGCGAAATGTGCCGTGTAGGACGCACGCATCGCCGAAAGGCGCCACGGGAGAGCTGCCAGGGCTCAGGCATCTCCCGGGCGCGCTTGACCCGCCGCGGCGACGTAGCGTATCGGGGCCTCCGCGGCCTTGCCGTGCGGCACGGCATAGGAGTGAGCAGATGAAACGATATGTGATTCTCGGTTCGGTTCTCGCATTCGCAACGGCCGGCGTGATCGCCTGCACCGACGACGTGGGGACGTCGATTCAGCCGCCCTACGACGCCGGGCCCAAGCCGGCGCCGACCGGCGAGCCTGAGCCGACGGTCGACGCGGGTAGCGACGCGACGACGGCGACCGGAAGCGACGGCGGCGACGGCGGCGACGCGGCGACGGTGACGGTGACGGATTCGGGTGATGCATCGACCGCGCAGTCGTACGTGCTGTTCGTGGGGTCGACGTACCCGACGAGTGAGCTGTCCGTGGTCGCCCTGAACCCGCCTTCGATCGCAGGCCGATTGGCGTTCGCGAACTTCGATAACGCCCCCTACGCGAGCGGCGGTCGCGGCTTCGTCCTTCAACGCGACCTTGGCAACGTCATAACCCTCGACGCCACGCACCCGTGGACGGCGTCGAAGACGATCGACATCAAAGAGGCTCCAGACGCGGCGGACGGCACCGCCAACCCGCACGCGGTTGTCGTGACAACCGGCTCGAAAGCGTACGTCGCGCGCTATTCGAGCAACAGCGTGAAGATCGTCGATACCGCGACGGGGCTCGCCACTGGAACGCTCGACCTGCTGCCGTACCTCACAGTTGGTGATCCCGACGGGAAAGTCGACGTTGACGACGCGGTCTTCGATGCGACAGCCAAGCGCATCTATTTCCTTTTGCAGCGATTCGATCAGTTCGAGTACGGCCCCGCCAACGATCACGTCGGCAAGTGTTCGTCGGCGCTCGCAGCCATCGTCGCCTTCGACACGCAGACCGATTTGCCGGTCGATCTTAACGGTGCGGCAACGGGTGTCGCGCTGGAACTGAAGGGGGCCAACCCGCAGTCGCTCACGGCCGACTTCGCGAACCACAAGCTCGTGGTCGCCGCCACCGGCTGCTACGACTTCGTCAACGAGGACGCAGGTGTGGACGCGGGCGCGACTGCTCATGTCGGTCCGCGCGAACGCCGCGGGGTTGAGGCGATCGATCTCGCGGCGGGCACCACGTCGTGGCTCTACACGTCTGCAGACACGACGCGGCTCGATAAGCTGATTTGGGTCGACGCGACCCATGCGTTCGTGACCCTCGACGATACTTGGTATTCGTGGAACCCGACGCAAACGACGCTCGGCGCCGCCGCGCCTGGCTTCCCTGCGGCTCCGAGCTACGACGGCGCAGGGCGTGTGGTAGGCCTCGCCTCGACGACGACGGACGCCGGTGTCGCCTGGTCGGTCGTGGGGTACAGCGTGGCAACGGGCAACGTGTCGACCCTCATTGCGACGGACCCCTTCCAGAGCGTGCGACCGACTTCGAAATACGGAGTCGCGGCGGCCATCCTCCGCTGATTGCCAAATAGCGACGCGCGCGGCGGTTTACGAGCCCGCCGCGCCGATCGCGCGTGGGCTGCCGCCGATCCACGGCGAGCTAGCTCCGGCGCGCCACGTGAGCACCTTCGGTTGGCGGCGGCTCGCCGCGTGCTACTTCCCTGACGCCAATGTCGGTTCTTCGGCTGTCAGAGGAGTTGCTCGCGTGAAACGTTTCGTGGGCCTTATCTCCGTCCTTGCGCTGTCGAGCGCGGCTGCCGTCGCCTGTCAGGACGAAGACGCGCCGCGGGTGGCTCCCGCCACGAAGCCCGACGCCGGTCCGAGCAACGCGCAGAAGCTCGACGCAGAGGCGCCGGGAGACGCTGGCGATGCTCGCGACGCGACCGACGCGACCGACGCGACCGACGCGCCGTCGGACGATGCAGGTCCGCCGATCGCATTCCAGCCGAACCCCGGGCGCTTCGCGATGCTCATGGGGACGAGCGCCAATCGCCACAAGAGCGAGCTTACGGTCGTGAGCTTTGCCACCGTCGACTACGTGGGTCGGTACCCGTCGACGAGCATCGACACCGTTCCGTTCGCAAGCGGCAAGAAGGCGTTTCTCGCGCAGCGCGACCTCGGCCAAGTGCTGGTGATGGATTCGGCCGCGCCCTGGCAAGCGAGGGCGACCCTCACGCTCACCGGCGGGAACGACGTATCGGCCATCGCGGCGAACGACAACACGAGGGCCTTCGTGACGCGCCTGTCGTCGAACACCGTGCTCGCCTTCGACACGGTTTTGGGGGAAAACACCGGCGGAATCGACCTCTCGCCGTACTCCGCCGCGGCCGATACCGACGGCATCGTGGGGGCGAGCGCCGCGGTCTTCGACTCGGCGACCAAGCGTTTGTACGTGCTGCTCAATCGCGTGCTCCAGGCCGAAACGCCGGCGCGCGACGATGCACGTGAGTGTCTGCCCACGGGTGGCGCGATCGTCGCGATCGACACGAACACGAATACGGTCGTCGATCTCAACGGCGCTGCGGCCGGCGAGGCGATCCAGCTCAAAGGCGCAAGCCCCCAAGCGCTCAGCGCCGACTTCGTTCATGGGCGGCTCTTGGTCGTGCAAAACGGCTGTTGGATCGACAACGGCACTCCCCACGATCCCGACGGCGCTGTCGATGATTGGGCCGGCGCGCGTCAGGCGCGCGGGGTCGAGGAGATCAACCTCGCGGCGGCGACGACGTCGTGGCTCTATCAATCGGCGGGAACGCTCGGACTCTTCGGTCTCATCTATGCGGATGCAACGCACGCCCTGCTGAACGTGGACGGCAGTTGGCACCCGTGGAGCCCGACGGAAACGACCCTGGGGCCCTTCATCCCGAGCTTCCCCAAGGCGCCGCTTTATGACGGAATCGGCCACGTGATCGGCCTGGCCGATGCGCCGACCTCACTGGACACGACGCTGTTGAAAGTCGTGAGCTACGACGTGCGCACCGGCGCGATGAGGACTGTGATTCCCACGGAGCCCTTCGTAGGGCCGAGGCCGTCGACGGAGCTGCTGGTGACGTCGGCGGTCGTGCGCTGAGCGCATCTCGCACGCGCCGCCTGGTCGGGCATACCGCGAGTGCTAGAGACTCGTCTCACTTCAATTGAAGGGCTCTACGGTTGAAACGCTTCCTAAGTATCGCCTCCCTCCTAGCGCTCACGGGCGCGACCATCGTTGCCTGTTCGGACGACCCCACGCCTGGCCCACCCGGGTCGAGCGTCGACGCGGGCCCGCACGACGCGAGCCACACCGACGCAACGACATCGCGCGATGCGGGTGAGGTCGATGCGTCACGCGACGCCGGGCCCGGCAAGCTCGATGCGACGACGTCGGTCGACGCCGGCGACGCGGCGCCCCTCGACGCGAGCACGAACGACGCCGGCGACGCGAGCGTGCCGCTGGTTCTCGACGCCCCCGGGCGGTTCGCGATGCTCTTCGGCGGGTCGTCTCAGAACGGACGCGGCGAGCTCACGGTCGTCGACTTGGCGACGGCAACCTACGCCGGCCGTTACCCGACGACGAGCGTCGACAGCCTTCCCTTTGCAAGCGGGCGAAAGCCGTTCCTCGCACAGCGCGACCTCGGCAAGCTCCTCGTGATGGACGCCAATGCGCCGTGGGTCGTTACGCAAACCGTGACGCTCACCGGCGGCAACGACGTTTCGGGCGTCGCAGCGGATGACGGCACGAAGGCCTATGTCACCCGCCCGTCGACCAACAGCGTGCTCGTCGTGAACACCGCGACGGGCGCCAAGATTCGCGACCTCGATCTCTCACCGTTCGCAGCCGCAGCCGACACGGACGGCATCGTCGGCGTGAGCGGCGCAGCCTTCGACACGACCACCAAACGCGTCTACTTCCTGCTCGATCGCGTCATCTTCAGAGCGGTCACCACGGACGTGGACGAAGTAAGCGAGTGCTTGCCAACGGGCGCGGCCATCGTCGCATTCGACACGACCACGGATACCGTTGTCGATCTCAATGGCGCGGCGCCGGGACAGGCGATCGATCTTCAAGGGTCGAGACCGCTCGGGTTCGTCCCCGACTTGGCAAGTGGGCGCCTCTTGATCGTTCACAACGGATGTTATGTCGACAACGGCCTCCCCCACGATCCCGATGGCGAGGTCGACGATTGGGCCGGCGTGAGGCAGGGCCGGGGCGTCGAAGCGGTTCGCGTCGCGACGGGCGCGACGACGTGGCTGTACCAAAGTACCGACAAATTCATTCCGGACTTCTTCATCTACGCAGACGCGCACCACGCCTTCATCACCGACCGCGCCGGGCTGCATCCGTGGGATCCGACGACACCCATGCTAGGCGCGGCGATGCCCGCGTGGCCCCGACCGGCAGGCTCGCTTTCGATCTACGACGGCCGCGGCCACGTGGTTGGCGTCAATTCCCCGACGATTAGCGCGGGCGGCACAGAGTTCGATGTCGCATCGTGGGACGTGCGCACGTTCGTCGAGAGCACGATGATCGCAAGCGAAGTCTTTCTAAGCCCCCGAACCGCCGAGACCAATCTGCGGCTCTCGGGCTCGGCAATCGTGCGCTGAGTCGGTCGACGCGAAGCCCTCGAATGAAGCGTTACGTAGGATTCGCCATCGCGATGGCGCCCGCCGGCGTGGCCATCGTCGCCTGCGCGCCCGAACCGGCGGCGGGCACGCCCCCCGCGACTTCTGACGCGAGCGCGATCGAGGCGGGCGCGGCCGATGCGCCGGCGCCTCACGACCCCGACGCAAGCGACGCCGGCGTGAGCGATTCGGGCGACGCCGCCGCGCCGTTCGGCGGCTTGCCCGCGGGGCCGTTCGCGATGTTCGTGGGCATCGCGCCCGAAAACCGGCAGAGCGAGCTCACTGTGGTGGATCTCGCAACCGGAACGTACGCCGGCCGTTTTCCGTCGACGAGCATCGACAGCGTCCCCTTCGCGAGCGGCCGCAGGCCGTTTCTCTTGCAGCGCGATCTCGCTCAGCTCCTCGTGATGGATTCCGCCGCCCCGTGGCGCGTCACCCGAACGGTGACGCTCACGGGCGGCAGCGACGTTACGGCGATCGCCGCCGACGAGGGCACGAAGGCGTACGTCACACGCTCGACGACGAACGCCGTGCTCGTGGTCGACACAGCCACGGGCGCAAAGATGACAGAAATCGATCTCACACCGTACATGCTCGCGGATGATTCGGACGGCACCGTCGGAGCAAGCGGCGCGGCCTTCGACCCGGCGACGAAACGCGTTTATTTCCTGCTCGATCGCATCGTCTCCACGGCGCTCTCGGCGGGCGATGGTAGCCGTGCGTGCCTGCCCAAAGGGGCGGTGCTCGTCGCGTTCGACACGGCCACGGACACGGTCGTCGATCTCAACGGCGCGTCTGCCGGTGAGGCTCTCGAGCTTCAAGGCTCGGGCCCGTCGACTCTCGTTTCGGACGTCGCGAACGGCCGCCTCCTGGTCGCGCATACCGGCTGCTACGACAGCAACGCGCCGCGCGACGCCGATGCGGGGACGGTCGTTCGTCGCGGCAAGGGGGTAGAGGCTTTCAATCTCACAACGGGCGAGACGTCGTGGCTGTATCGAACGACGGACTACAAATCGTGGGGACTGCTCTACGCCGAGGTGAACCACTCGTTCGTGATGCAGGAGTACGACGTCTACGCGTGGGATTCGGCGAGCACGACGCTCGGCGCGCTCCTGCCCGATGGCTCGGCATCCCTCCCTCAGGCTCCCGTCTACGACGGCCGCGGCCACGTGATCGGTCTCTCGCGCTCCGACGCGGACCCGCACGACAGGACGCTCTTGAAGGTCGTGAGCTTGGACGTACGCTCGCTCGAGCAGACCACGATGACCGCGACCGAGCCCTTCCTGAGCCCGCGCCCCACGCGGGGCGCGCTGCTGCTCCGTTCTGCGGTCACCCGGTAGCTCGATGGTCGTGGTGAGCCCTTCGCCGCGCGTGAGACCCTAATGCGTATTCTTGAATATCGCCCGAATCCCCTTTTCGAAATTCCCTCTATGGCGGCCGCTCCGCGCGGCAATTCGGATATCGCCGAACAGCTCGCCCGCGCCCCCCATGCGCTGGTCGTTTGCGGGCACACCCACGCCGAGTGGCCTCTGGCCATCGCGGCGTGCGGCCACCAGGTGCTCAATGTCGACGGCCGCGTCGTGATTCTCACGCGAGCCTCGAACGAGCTTCGCCCTTCCTCACTCTCCTCGTGAGCCCCGATTCTGCAACGACTGGCAAATACGAATCGCCCGACGACGACGACGACGGCACCCAACAGCTCACGCTTCCAAAGCGCATTCTCGTCGCCGACGACAACCTGACGAACCTCGATCTCATTACGCGGATGCTCGAGGTGCTCGGCCACGACGTGCAAAAGGTCGGCGACGGTGAGGCGGCGCTCGACGCGCTCACCAAGGGGAGCTTCGATATCGCTCTGCTCGATCTCCAAATGCCGGGGCGTGACGGGCTGTCGGTCGCGCGCGAGGTGACCCGTCGACGCGACGAGCGGCCGCGCCTCGTCGCCGTCACGGCTACGGCGACGCGCGAAACACGTCTCGCGTGCGTCGAGGCAGGCTTCGATGCGTTCCTCGCGAAGCCGTTCACCCTCGAGGATCTCGAAGCCGAGGTGGGCACCGCCCGGGGCGCGCCGTCGTCGTTCGCGTCGCGCGCGGCCGACGACGACGCCGACGGGGAGACGCGAGGGCACACGTCGCAGGACGACCTCGATCTCGCCACGCTTTCGTCACTCCAGGCGCTCTGCCGCGCGGGGCGCCAAGACTTCTCCGAGCTCGTCGCAAGCTACCTCACCTCCGCCGACGCGGTCATCGATGCCATGCGGAGCGCGCGCACGCCTCTCGTACGCGACGTGCTCGGCGACGGTGCGCACAAGCTGCGCTCGTCTGCGGGAATGATGGGCGTGCGCCACGTTCAGAAGCTCGCCGCGGAAATCGAAGACGGCGTGAAGGTCGCAGTTCCCGATGCGACGCTTCGCGCCCTCGTCGACGATATTTTAGAGGCCCACGCACGAGGCACGCGCTCTCTCAAAGCGTTCGTGGGGTGAACGCCGCAACCGCGCGAGGTGGGTCGGCATCGATCTCGCACTGGGCTACGCACGCCCGCGAGCAGCAGCCTCACAAATCAGGAGACGAGCACCATGCGCTATCGCCTATTCGGAAGAACGGGTCTCTACGTATCCGAGCTTTGCCTCGGAACCATGACGTTCGGCGGCAAAGGGTTTTGGGAGGTCGTCGGCAAGCTCGGCGCGAAAGAGGTCGAGGCGACGATCGGCAGCGCTCTCGACGCCGGCGTGAACTTCATCGACACGGCCGACGTCTACTCCGAAGGAGAATCGGAGACGCTCGTCGGCGGCGCCCTCACCGCGCTCAAGCGGCCGCGCGAGCAGGTCATCGTCGCGACGAAGGTTCGCGGCCGCACGGGTCCAGGGCCGAACCAAGTCGGCCTCTCGCGCTCGCATATTCATGCGTCGATCGACGCGAGCTTGAAGCGGATGAATCTCGACTTCGTGGACCTTTACCAAATTCACGGAGTCGACAAAGACACGCCCATCGAAGAGACGGTACGCGCGCTCGACGAGGTGGTGAAGTCGGGCAAGGCACGCTACGTAGGCTTCTCGAACTTGCCTGCGTGGATGGCGATGAAGGCCATCGGATTCGCCGACGCCAACGGGCTCGCGCGCTTTCAAAGCGGCCAAGTCTACTATTCGATCGCGGGGCGCGACATCGAGCGCGAGATTGTCCCGCTCGCGGCCGATCAGGGGCTCGCGATCCTTCCGTGGAGCCCCCTCGCGGGCGGTCTCCTGTCGGGCAAGTTCGACCCCGACAAGCCCGGCCCCGAAGGGGCGCGGCGCACGTCGTTCGACTTTCCGCCCGTCGACAAAGAGCGGCTTCCCAAGGTGCTCTCGGCGCTCCGCGAGGTCTCCAAAGCGACGGACGCCTCCGTCGCGCGAATCGCCCTCGCGTGGCAGCTCACGCGCCCCTTCGTGACGAGCGTCATCATCGGCGCGAAGAACAAAGATCAGCTCAAAGACAATCTTGCCGCGGTCGACGTGAAGCTCTCCCCCGAGCACATCGCCACGCTCGACGCCGCGAGCGCGCTGCCGAGCGAGTACCCCGGTTGGATGGTCGATTGGCAGCATCGCGATCCGCGAATCGTACCGCCGAAATAAGAGCGCGCGCGGAAGCGGCGCGGCGCCCCGACTCGTGACGAGCCGCGGCGCCGCTGCCTTTTCATCGCTATTGCTTCGCGAGCGCCTTCGTCGCCTCCGCCTCATCGACGCAGGTCACGCCGTTGTCGGCGAGGAGCGTGCAGCGGCGAACTTTCGAATCGCCGGCTTTGCACCCCTTGCCGACACCCATGAAGCCGCTGCCGCACGTGCCTTCGTAGTAGGTCACGTAGAAGACGCGTTGGCCCCCCGGCGATGCCGTCCAGCGGGTGGCGGTGAGATACCGAACTTGCCCCGACGAACAGCCGATGGCGGCCGTTGCGAACGCGAGGAGGAGTAAGAGGTTTTTCGCCATGTTCTCGATCCTCCTCAGTAGAGACTTCCGGGCACGACGTCGTCGAGCACCTTGGATTCTTTGCACGCAGCCTCGGCGCTCG
Organism: Myxococcales bacterium; assembly: GCA_025354825.1. GTDB lineage: Bacteria > Myxococcota_A > Polyangia > Polyangiales > Polyangiaceae > JANXMC01. Next base: position 2,241 of record JANXMC010000857.1, on the reverse strand, counting down.
CCTCCGACACGTCACAGACGCTCACCCAGACGTTGAACAGGCGGCTCTTCGTCGCCTCGTTCTTTTTGCCCGAGTCCTGCATCAGCGTGCGCAGGTTTTTGTCGTCACCTTGGAAGGCCTGGCTTATCAAAATCTTCGGTGGCACCGTCGCACACCCGCCCAGCACGCTTGCGAGGGCCATGATCGAGACCGCGAGATAGGAGCGCTTCATCGTCGCATTTCCCCTTTTGGTCATCGGACGTTGCTGCTTGCAGCAAGGGTTGTGAGCGCACCCTTGGGGCACTCGATCTCTTTGGCGCCGCCGCACGAGCGGCTACACACGATCTGGTTACCGCTGTCTTTGCACATGACGAAGCGGTGCTCGACGGTAGTTCCGAAGATCCAGTTGTTGTGCTCTTCGAGCAGCTCGACGGCCGTGTACGGCTGTTTGGGATGGTCTTCGAAGCCGATGAGCGTTCGCTTCATGCAGCCCGTGCTGCAGACGGCAAGCGCGAGAACGGCAAATGCGGTGAGAGCTTTGGTCGTCATGGCGCGCCCCTTCAATCGTCGATCGCGACGGCAATGTCGCGACACTGGTTGAGCGCGCCGTCCGGCGCGACTTGGCACTTCATCACACCCTGACCGTTCCCCTGGACGTAGAGGAATTTGATCTGGTCGCGGGCATTGGTGATTTGGACGACCAGCTTGGGCGGTGGGGTGCAACCTGTTGCGGCGACGAGCGCAGCAAGGGAAGCGATAGCCACGAGCCTCCGCGGTAAGCGGGAGATCGGCATCGATGTTCCTCTCTTCGAATTAGGAATTAGGACTCTGAGGTTCGATTGCCATCGTGCATGGAGCGCTAGCGGCAAATCAACATTTTCCGCGCTAAGCACACCTGCTCAAAATCGATTCCAAGGCCCGCCAACCCACGCTGTATCGTATTTTCAGCGGAAGAACGCTCGGATACGCGCAGACAGCGTTGTTATCGAAGTAGCATTGTCTTGATTCGGCAGTCCTCCGTAAAGCGCTTACGTGCGCGCACAGCCTCCGCGTGCGCGGGAGCCGACGAGATCCGCAGCTCCTACCGCTCGGGCGTGATAGTTTCTAGGCAATGGTTCGCAATTTCACCTTCGTCCCGTGCTGCCTCGCGATTGCGCTGTTCACAGTCGCCCCGGGGTGCGGCACCGATGCCGGAAGCGGAAGCGCCTTCGAGAACGGCGGCACGCTTGCCGACGGAGGCAAACGGGACGGCGCGGGAGGCGGCGCGACGACGGGAGGCGGCGGCGGCGACCTGGGAGGCGGCGCGACGACGGGAGGCGGCGGGTCGGGAGGCTCGAAGGACGGCGGCTGCTTGCCCAACCTCGTGGGTACCCTGCGCGACTTTCACGACACCCATCCCGACTTCGAAAAGTTCTCGGCGACCGACAAAGGGATCGTCGCGAAGGCCCTGGGTGCCGACTTCAAACCGGTTTACGCGTCGGCCACGACGACCCCCACGACGACGGGCAAAACCGATTTCGATCAGTGGTACCGCGACACCGCCGGCGTGAATACATCCGAGCTCTACACGCTGGTTCTCACGCCCGGCGCCAATGGGATATCGACCTTCAGCAACAGCGCGTTCTTCCCCCTCGACGGCAAGGGGTTCGGAAACGAGGGGCGCAATCACAACTTCCATTTCACCTACGAGCTTCACACCGAGTTTCAGTACAAGGGCGGCGAGATCTTTACCTTCACCGGCGACGACGACGTTTGGGTCTTCGTGAATAAGACCCTTGCGATCGATCTGGGAGGCGTTCACGAGGCGCAGACCGAATCGCTCAACCTCGACGCCCGCGCGACCGAGCTCGGAATCGTGAAGGGTACCACGTACGATCTGGCGATTTTCCAGGCCGAACGCCACACGACAGAATCGAACTTTCGGGTCGATACGTCGATCGCGTTTACGAACTGCACGCCCATCATCAAGTAAGCCCCCTCGGCATGGGGAGCAAGGGAAACACGTGCTCTGCGAGAAGCCCTTCACGGCCAATGCGGCTCCCTCCCCGGGGCGCGAAGCTTTCCTAAATCCAATAACCTATTTGGATATTCAGGCTCTCTCTCGCTTACGGTCCGCCCACTTGCGGGCGACTATCGTATCGAGGGCAATCTTGCCGGGGCCGAGGGCGATGATGATTAACAGAATCGCGATATAGGTCCACTCGACTTGGCCGAAGAGATCGGGAATCCCGTGAATCTCGCTCCGCTTCGCCGTAATCAGCG
>JANXMC010000784.1 GCA_025354825.1 Myxococcales bacterium | reverse complement strand
CGCTTTTTGGAATCGCACGTGTTACGTGACGATCAGCGGTACGTCGTCCAGCTGCTGGACATGCGCGAGACTTGTCCCGCGGTGAATTTGTTCATGCAGCTGTCGTACGAGTAGTCCATGAAGTTATCGATCGGGTCTTTGCCTCCGCCGTTGCACGTGTCGCGGCCGGCGGGGCAACCCGAGGCTGCGCTCTTCTCGGGCGGCGTGTCGAAAACGCGGTCGCCCGTGCTACCGCAGCCGCCCTGGAACGTGTGGTACAGGCCGAGCCAGTGGCCAATTTCGTGGGTGGCCGTGTCACCCTCGTTGTAGTTCGTCGCAGAGCCACCGGGCAGGCTCGTATAGAGAATGACGACGCCGTCGTCTTTCGGGTCGCTCCTGTAGTCGGAGGGGAACGTCGCCCAACCGAGGAGGCCGCCACCGAGGTTCGCGGTGTAGAGATTCAGCGATTCGGCGCCGCCCTTGCGGAGCGCCTTCTTCATTGCCGTCTCGGCCGACGTGCCGGGCGACACCGTGTACCAGCTCGCATTCACGGTGCGGTCGGTGCCGGCGAGCGTGAACGTGAACGGACTCGCAGCGCCGTAGGCCGCATTGAGAACCGTAATTTGCTTATTGATCTGCGCGGCCGTCAAATCGCCATTCGCAGCGCCCGTCCCCTTCGTGATGATGTGCACGTAGACGGGGATGTTGATCGACCCGGCCGCGACGGCCTGGGGCTCGACCGAGACACCGAGCTGCGAGAGCCTGTCCATGATCTCGATGTTGACCCGCTCCATCTCGAGGCGGCCCACGGGGCGCGTCGAGCAGCGGGCGCCCGGCTGAAGCGCATCTGCGGCCTGCTGCGCGAGAACGGCGTTATCGGCCGCTGCGGCCTCGTCCTTCGCGTCGGGGACGGCGGTGTCGCTCTCGTCGGCGGCGCTGCTGCAACCGCCGGCTGCGAGGAACATCGAGGAGACGAAGAGGAGCTTCGCGCCGAGGGCGAGCTTCGAGTTCGAGATCGTGGAACGCGGCATATGGAGGGCCTCCGCGAAAACTGCGCTGAGCTTGATCGTGAGTCCCCAGCATTGGGGCAGCACGGAGCTAACGAGATATCGTGAAGAGCGCTTCATCCGAGACAGTCACATCTCACGGAGACGTAACGGAAATGGGCCGTTCCATCGAAGTACGATCTTTCGTGGGTATCGCGAATAAGCGACTACCCACTCCGACATTGCCCACGTGCCGAGACGTGCGGCCGAGCTAGTGAAGTGAGATTCGACGGCGAGTTACAGCGTCAGTGCGCGTCTCCCTGCACTGCGAGGTTCCATGCCGCTCCGGCCCCGCACACGCCTGAAACGTAGCGGACTTCGATCGTCACGTTCGTGCTGTCGTCGTGCCCGCCGAGGGGCTGCATATCCTTCCACGCAACGGTGAGGCTCTCAGGCGAGCCCCCCGACGCGGACGATTCTTTGGACTTTATGCATTCCGTCCGAGCCTGCGAATTGTCGCTTTCGTCGTAATAGGCATAAACGTCGTAATTCGCGCCGGGGGGCGATGTGAGGGTCACCTTCGCGCGGAGGTCTTGCGATGCGAGCACCGTCTCGTTCACGCGAACACGAAGCCACTCCGACGTCGTCCCACTCACCGTGACGATGGGCGAGGCGGCGTCGCCGGAGACGGCGCCGATAACCCGTGCCTTCGCCGAGCAGGCTACGGTGGGCGCGCAGAGGGGAACGGTCGCGGGGCTTCCCCCGTCGCTCGAGGGGAGCGCACCGCCATCGGCGTCGACGCTGCTCGCCCCAGCGTCGGGCTCGACGCCCCCTGTCGCCCCTGCGTCGTCGTCCCCATGGGAAGCCGCGCCAGGGAGGCCCTTGAGCGACGGGTCGGTGATGCCGCCGTCGAGCGGGGCGTTCGCGCCGCGCGTGTCGATGGGCGGCACCTCCTGGGCGCCTGTCATGTCGAGGCCACACCCCGTCGTAGCGACCGACATCGCGACGACGGCGCTCACACTGAGCGTGACGGCGAAATCCCGCACACGGCCTTGGCCGCTCATACGATTACGACCGCTCGTGGGAATGCGAAGAACACCCATGCTGCTTCGTCTTGCACGAGGTTTCTGCAGTGGCCACTACGCGCGATGCCTCGTTGCGGCGTGCGCTCCGCAATCCCGTTTTCGCCGAACAATCTTGGGGTGGTTCGCGCTCGAACCAGCCTGGTCGAAGCGCGTGTACGACCTGTGATCCAGGGGCACGGAGCGCTGTCCGCGGAGATTGCCACTCGCAGCGGAGTGTTGCGCGCAAACCCGCGCGAACGCGTGCTAGGGTCGCGGCCATGGCCAACCCCACTGCCATCCTCGAGACGTCGCTCGGCAACATCACGATCGAGCTTTTCGTCGACAAGATGCCCCTCACTGCAAACAACTTCCTAAAGCTCGCGCGCGGAGGCTTTTACGACGGCCTCCACTTCCACCGCGTGATCAACAAATTCATGCTCCAGTTCGGCTGCCCTTACAGCAAGGATCCGAAGAGCAGCCGCGCGGGCACCGGCGACGGCCCCGACGGGACGATCAAGGACGAGCATCCGGCCGACGCGCGGATCTCGAACGAGCCGGGCACGCTGTCGATGGCGAATACGGGCGCGCCCAACAGCGGCAGCTCGCAGTTCTTCGTCAACACCGTCCATAACCACTATCTCGATTGGTTCTCGCCCGGCGCATCGAAGCACCCGGTGTTCGGGAAGGTCATTTCGGGAATGGACATCGTTCACAAAATCGAAGCGACGCCGACCGACGGCGACGATCGTCCGCGCACGCCTGTGAAGATGAACCGCGTGGTGGTGCAGGCGGCGAAGGACGCGTAGCACCGGCGACGTCACGTCCGGGGGTACGGGGGGCGACGTGATTCCAGAAGACCAACCAGCTCGCGCGACGGAAGGCGCGGACGCATCGGCGTCTGCGTCGTCGTGCGCCCCCACGTTCCGCGCGTACTTCGAGAACGCGGGCGACGCGATGCTGGTCTGCTGCCGCTCGACGGGCGCCGTGGTCGATGCGAACCGCGCCGCGGAGGGCCTTCACGGGCGCTCGCGCGATGCGCTCCTCGGGCTCCGCGCAGCCACGTTGCACGAAGGCCTGCGCGTCGTGCGGGGCGACGGCAGCGAAGTCCACGTCGAGCTGACGGTCACCGAAAATATCGCCCCCGATCGCGACCTCATCGTCGAGCGCGATCTCACGGAACGGGCACGCCGCGAAGCGATGTCCGAGCGGTACCAGCTCCTCTCGAAGTTCACGCGCGACATCGTTCTCTTCGTCGGGAAAGATGGCGTCGTCCTCGAGGCGAACGAAGCCGCTGCCCGCGCCTATGGCTATTCGCGCGACGAGCTACTCACGCACAACGTGAGAGACCTCCGCGGGCCTGGCACCGTGGGGTTCGTCGAAGCGCAAATGCAGGAAGCGTTCGAGCACGGCATTCTGTTCGAGACGATTCACGTGCGGCGAAACGGAACGCCGTTCCCCGTCGAGGTCGGCTCACGAAGCGCGGTGATCGACGGCGAGGTCGTCCTCCTCAGCATCATCCGCGACATCACCGAGCGGAAGCAGATGGACGCGACGCTCCTCCAGGCCGATCGCCTCGCCGCCGTGGGGACGCTGGCCGCGGGCGTGGCGCACGAGATCAACAATCCGCTGGCCTGCGTGATCGCCAACATCGAGCTTGTCGCACGCAAGCTCGCGAGGCTCGAGTCGGAGGGCGACGCCGCACGCGCGCAGGTCGACGAGCTGTCGCGGCTCATCGACGTCGCGCGCGAAGGGGCCGACCGCGTTCGGCTCATCGTGCGCGATCTTAAAACTTACGCACGCGGCGACGAAGACACGCGAAAACCCATCGACGTTCGCGCGGTGCTCGACGGCGCGCTGTCGATGGCGCAGAGCCACATCCGCGGCCACGCCCACGTCGTTCGCGCGTACGGCGAAGTCCCCCTCGTCTACGCCAACGACGCGCGCCTCGGGCAGGTGTTTCTGAACCTCATCGTCAACGCGGCGCAGGCCGTGACGAACGACACGCAACAGCGGCACGAAATACGAATTACGACCCGCACCGACATGGCCGGCCGCGCGGTCATCGAAGTAACGGATACGGGTCCTGGGATTCCCGATGATCTGTTGGAGCGCGTGTTCGATCCGTTCGTCACGACCAAGCCCGTGGGCGAAGGTACTGGGCTCGGCCTCTTCGTTTCGCACGCCATCGTCGCCAGTCACGGCGGTGAGATCTCGGCCGAGTCGCGCACGAGCGCGGGCGAGCAGACGGGCGCTACGTTGCGCGTCATCCTCCCGCCGTGGCTCGTGGCCGCGGCGCCCTCCTCCCCAACGCTGTAGGTGGCGTTGCCGTCGCGCGTCTGGCGTGGTGGACGCGCGCGCTATACCGATTGCGAGAGCGAAGGCGCGCGCTATTTGCTAATCGCCGGTAAGCCCCTCCGCGAGCCCGCGGCGCGTTATGGCCGCGTTCGTGATGTCGACGGACGACGAGATTCGCCAGGCGTTCGACGACGACCGGAGCGGTCGGCGGGTGGGCTCTTAGGAGCGGGACGCGCCTACACGCCGTTCGCATTCGCATGGTTCACGAAAGGCCCACCCGGCCACTCGAGGAACCATGCGGCGACGCCCGCGGCGTGTGGGCATCGTGCGCGGGCTAACGGCGACGGCGTGCAATCTCGCGGGATTACGGCGACGCAGACGGAACACGCGCTCCTGGCATCCATGTTGCCATTGGTAGCTTTCGCGACGTCGGGACTTCGGCCGCGGCGCGCGGAAAAGAGTTTCCCGATGAACAATCGAACGAAGCTTTCGAGCACGGTTTACGAGTGCTTTCGCGCGCCGGTGGCCATGGGCATCGACGCCTTTCGACGCGGCACGTGGAACGCCGCCCCCTCGATGTCGACCCCTCGCGTGCACCACACCGCCACGCGCATTGGCGACGACACGGTGCTCATCGCTGGCGGGCGCGCCGAAGGCGGCAAACCGACGACCCGCGCAGAGCTGTTCGACGGATATGCCGATACGTGGCTCGACGTCGCGCCGATGACGACGCCCCGGAGCCACCACGTCGCCGTGACGTTGCCGAGTGGAGGCGTTCTCGTCCTCGGTGGAACGCGTCTTCACGGCGCGCAGGGGGCAACGGCGGAGGCCGAGATCTTCGACCCGATCGTTCGCGGATGGTTTCGCACCGCACCGATGTCGCGCGCGCGTACGCGCCACGCGGCCGCTCTCCTGCGCGACGGCACGGTGCTCGTTACAGGAGGCTGCGGCGAGGACGGCCGCCTTCCCCACGCGGAGATTTACGACCCACGAACGGACACGTGGCGCGAGGTCGCGCCCATGCGCGGCGCACGCTCGGACCACTCGCTCACGCCCCTCGACAACGGTCGCGTGCTCGCCGCAGGGCGAAGCGCGAGCGGCGGCGATGCGTGCGAGGCGTACGAGCTTGCGACCGATCGCTGGTTGCGCCGCGTGAACCCGGCGCGCACGCCGACGGCCCATTCGGCGACGCTTTTGCCCGACGGGACCGTGCTGCTTGCCGGCGGGATCGATCCGCGCGGTTCGAGCATGGCGAGCTCGCAAATCTACTACCCACGATGGTCGACCTGGGGCGAGGCCGACGGCCACCCCGCATGCGACGGCCACGCGGCGGTGGCGCTCCTCGACGGCGGCGTTGCGCTGCTCGGTGGAGCGAAGCGGGCGCGGGATACGCAAATGCCCGAAGTGCTCGAGCAGAATGCCATCTTCGACCCCGACGGGGGCACGTGGAGCCGCGGCCCGAGCATGCCGCAAGCGCGCTACGGGCACACGGCCACGCTCCTTCCGCATAAGGGGATTCTCGTGTGCGGAGGCTACGAAACGTTCGATATCGGAACACCCGCGAGCACCCCGCTCGCGAGCTGCTCTCAGCTCACGCCGAGCTGGGAAGGGTTCTCGCGAATCACGGGGTGACGCCGCACTACCAGGGCATTGCCGCGTCGACGCCTTGGGGCGGGCTCGCGTCGGGGCCCGGGAACGGGCCAGCGTCTTGATCGTTGCCACTCCACGGACCGCCATCTTGCCCCGGGCAGGATGCGTTCCCCCAGCTGTTGTCGCAATTGTCGAAGTCGATGTTGATGTCGACGCCGCCGGGCTGGTGAAAGCGGAGCGTCGCCGGCGTCGTCTGCCCGGCGAGCACGTTCACGTAGGTCGTATCGGCCGTCCACGTGGGCGAGTCCGGAGCGCTGGCGTCCTGCAGCGGAGGGTAGCCGCCGCCAGAGTCGGCCCCATACGCCACCGGGTCGGCCTCCTTCACCGCGTCGCAGGGCTTATCGTAGGCTGAGCCCCAGAGCGAGAGCCATCCGGTGGCCAGTGGCGCGAGCCGCTGCGTGAACGACTGACCCGGCGTGACGTCGATGAGGACCGTCGGCACGTGGAAGTCGCTCGTGTGAATCACAACGCATTTGACGTCGGCCGGGGCGCTCGTGAGCTTGGCCGAAATCGCGCCGGTGTTCTCGGGAAGCTGCGGGTCGTCGACGCTGCTCCTTGCAGAGCCCGAGCAGCCGACGGCGCCGAGGAGCGCGGCGGAGACCGCGAGCGCCGAGAGCATCGGGATACGCAAATACGAAATACGGAAGTTGGGAATCGGCATGGAAAGCTTTCTCCTTGAGAGTCGGCGCGTCGTTGCGCACGAGCCCCCAGTGCAGCGCACGTGCCCACAGGCCACTTCGCGCCGTTCGCAGAAATACGTGGGTTTTTACGCGGCTGCGGCGCGAAAGCCGCTGTGCCGCGGTGTGCCGGTCGGCTCCTACGCCGTCGTGGCGTCGTCGCGCTACCGAATGAGCGAGTACAGCCCCGCGCCGTCGACCATTTGCACGGCGACGTCGCCGAACTGCACGACATCGCCCGCGGCGACGGGCTCGGGGACCTGCGGCGCGATGCGCGCGCCGTTCACGCGCGAGCCGTTGTGGGAGCCGAGATCGACCAAATCGTAGGAGCCGCCGCGACGAACTTGGAAGTGCGCATGAAGCTTAGAAACCGACGGTGCGCGCAAGACGATATCGCAATTGCGCGCGCGCCCCACCGAGATGCGATCGGGATACGGATTCCCCTCGGCCTTCACGAGGGCGTGCACGGCGAGCGGCGTCGACGGGCGCGGAAGGCTCGCGACGCGGACGATCTCCGTGCGGAAACCCATGGTCAGCCCCTCGGTGCTCGACATCACCGCGAGAAACGTCCCCGGCGCTCGCGCGACGAACTGCTCGCGCGTGAGCGAGTGCGCGAGGGCCGTCAGCGTTTCGAGAGTCATTGCTGGCTTAAACACAATCAGATGTGCGCGCGAGCATCAAGCGGCGCCGAGGCTCGACCCCCGCAATTCACGGCGCAAGGCCGCAGACGACGCCGTCTTTGCTGTCGCCGCAGATGTCGGCGCGCCCATCGCCGTTGATGTCGGCGAGTTGGATACTCTCGCTCCGCGGTGACGCGCCGAAGCCTTGCGCGTCGGTCATGGCGCCGCTCAGCCACATGGTGGCGGCGGTGAATCCGTGACCGGTCGAGAGCGCGCAAACGATGCCGACTTTGGTGCGCGCGCATACGTCGGCGCGACCGTCGCCGTTGAGATCGCCGAGCCTGAGCGTGCTGAAGAAGGAGGGCGACGAAGCCCACCCCGGGCTCCATGGCGCGCTGTCGATGTCGGCGAAATCGCGGCCGGCCGACCACCGGGTGATGCGTGCGAAGGCGGCGCCGGTAGACAGCCCGCAGACGAGACCTTCGCGGCTGCGAGCGCACACGTCGGCGCGGCCGTCGCCGTTGACGTCCGCGAGCTGCATCGTCGTCCCGTAATGCGATGGGAGCCAACCACGTGCGTCGCTCATGTCGGCGAGCCAGAGGCGCGCGTGATCGAAGTGGGTGCCGAGGCTTCGCGCGCAGACGACGCCCGCGGGAGATCGCCCGCAGACGTCGGCTTTGCCGTCGCCGTCGACGTCGGCGAAGCGCACCGACTTGAAGTAGGCGTCGCCGCTCCCCCACCCTTCGTCGTCCGAGAATTCAGCCACTTCGTCGCCCGTGCCCGGGCGCAAAGCCGACCAGGGCTCGAACGTGCCGAAGCCCGACGTCTCGGTCGCGAGGGCGCACGAGATGCCGGTCGCGGCGCGCACGCAGAGATCGGCGCGACCGTCGCCGTCGATGTCGGCGAGATGCACGGCGTGGCGGTCGCGCGACGCGCCGATTTCGGCGCCGAGGGTGCGCGTCCACGCGCGTGGGTCGCGGAACATCGCGTGGGGGCGATGCTCGGGCGTTGCGTTTGCCGCCGCGCTCGCCGTCGCAAGGCCGTAGTGCTCGAACGAAGGCGCGCAGACGAACGTGCTCGTGCCGAGCGCCTCGCCGCAAAGGTCCGCGCGACCGTCGCCGTCGACATCGGCGATGCGAACGGTCTCGGCGTCGAGGTCGAGGGGGAGGCCACCGCTCACGGCGTCGTCCACCCTCGCATCCATGCGGCGCGTAAGCGGCGAGAAGGCGAGCACGGGCGCCGCGAAGACGTAGCCACGCGCGAGGAGGTCCGGGATCATTGCGCGTGCGACGTCGAGCGCGTAGTCGGAGCCGACGTGGCCCACGCGATCGTGGAGGAGCACGATGCCGTGCCCGACGGCGTCGATCGTTGCGACGTAGCGCGAGGCAACGACGTGGGCCTTCACGCGCATGTGGCCTGCGAGCGGCGAGCGCTCACACTCGAGAGCCGGGCGCGTCGACGAGCACCAGAGCGACCCTTCCCAGTCTTTGCGATCGATGTCCCAGCCCACGGGGCCGACGAGATCGCGCAGCGTGGGGTCGGCGTCGATGGCGGCGGACGACGCGCTCGTGAAGGCGCCGCCGGGCGCGCGAAAGAAGCGCGCTTCGCTAGCGAGGAACGGGTCGATTCCGTACTGGTTCTCGCGAAGCTGTGCGCTCACGGTCGAAGCCACGGCGTCGCTCAGGAGCACGTGGTTCAGCGTGTGGTTGGCGACGCGATGCCCAAGGGCGACCAGCTCACCCAAGATCGGCAGGTGCTCGTAGCCCGTCTTCATCACGTCGCGCCCCAGACCAGGCTCGGCCGACGTGTCGTGGTTCCACGCGTTGACGACGAAAAACGTCCCCGAGACCTTCTGCGTCGCGAGGTACTTCGCGAGGCGTAGCGTGTTCGCGTCGGGGCCGTCGTCCCACGTCAGCGCGATCACCTTGTTGGGAAACGCGCGGCCGTCGATGGGCAGGCGCGTACGCGTCGCAGACGCCACGGGCGCGGGTGCGTCGACATCGACATCACGCCGAACGGCAGTGGGCGGCGGCGACGGATCGGCTGGGGCCGAAGGCTGGCCGCACGCGAGCGCCCCGAAGGCGAAGGCCGCCGCGCAAAGGGCGGGCGAAAGCGCGAAGGGGCCGCACAAGCTCACGGGTACGTCCTACCAGAAGCGCAGGCTGCGGATGAAATGCACGGTGCCCGAGCGCCGCGTCATTCGTGGGCGCGGTAATGGTACGCGTACAGCGTCGAGAACCCCGCGGCGGCGTAGAGGGCCTTCGCCGGCGCATTTTCGCAGTCGACCTGCAGGTATCCGAGGGTGGCGCCCCGCGCGAGCCCCCACGCCGCCGCGGACTCGAGGAGGCACCTCGCCGAACCGCGACGGCGCATGGGCGAGAGCGTGCGCATCGCCGACACGAGCAGCAGATCGTCGTCGTGAACGGCGAGGCAGGCCGACGCCGGCGCGTCGTCCGCATAGGCGACGCCAAACCCCGCGCGCGGCCCCAAACCGACGATGAGCTTCACGAACGCATCGCCGAGATCGGCATACCGACCTTGCGTTACTTCGATATCTACCCACGCGGCGTCGGGCGAATCGGCAAGAGAGGCGCGCGTCGAGGCGGCGCGCGGGTCGTCCACGTCGAGGCTCAAACGCCGCGAAATCTCGGCGAGCGGCGCCGTCTGCACGAAGACCGGCGCGACGCGCGCATAGCCGCGTGCGGCGAGGGCGTCGTCGATTCCCGCCGGAGCGCACGGCCCTATTTGGAATTGCGGCGCGACGCCGCGGGCTTCGTAGAACGCCTCGACGTCCGCGATGAGGGCGTCGGGGTCGAGGGTCGCGTCCGCGCCCACGTCGTGAAGGGCTACCGAGTTCGCGCGGCGTGAGTCGCCCCCCGTGACGCGCACGAGGGCGCCGCGCACGCGATGCACTTCGGCGGCGGGCCAGGCGGCGAAGGCGGCAGCTTCGAGGCGCTCGAAGGGCGGCAGCGGCGGAGGCGAGGGCGGACGCAGCACTTCGTGA
>JANXMC010000772.1 GCA_025354825.1 Myxococcales bacterium | reverse complement strand
CGACGACGACGACGATGACGACGAGAGCAGCCCTCACGCTTTACGCGAGCTACGCACGGCGCGTGCCCTGACCGCCGCGCGCCGTTCCTTCGGTGGGTAGGCACCAAGCGCGTCGCGCATAGCCAACTCCAGCTCCTTCTGGATCACCCGAGGCGGATCGCTCGACTCACCGCAATGCGCGTCACGCTGCTCGCGGCGTCGCGGAGAGGCATCTCAGCACTCGGGTGCGGAGCTTCGAACGCACTCTGCCCGAATTGAATGCCCGTGACGGAACGATGCGCGCTGGCGTGGCCATTGCTCACTCGAGTACGCGCCCGCAAACCGTTCGAGAACCGATTTCAATCGGAGCGGGAGAGAACCGTCCAATGGCCGTACGTGCCCTACAGATCTGGGCCACCGTCGTTGCGGGAGAGTCTCCCGTGGGGACACGTGTCTTCAGTCTCGGCGGCCCGCCCGAGTCGCTTACGCTCGGCACGTCGGGGACCTGGACGATTCATGCGGACGGCGTGCTGCCGCTCCACGCGAAGCTGCATTTCGACGGCGAGCGCCTCGCCCTCGCGCCGGTCGGCGAGACCACCATCAGCGGCGCCACGATTCCGCGATCGGGGACCATTCTCGAAGCGCCCGTCGAAGTCGTCCTCGGAAGCGCGCGCATCGTCTTTCTTCAGCGCGCGAAGGTCACGCGCACCGTCCGCTCGCTGGAGGGGGGCCTGCGACGAGCCAAACGCGACGATGGGCGCGACGAGCCGCCGGCCGAGGGCGAGCGGGCTCTCGAAGCGACCACATCGCCGCGCCGAGTGCTGCGGGCGACGCCGTCGAAAGCGTTTGCCGTCGGAGGGGTGTCTCCTCATGCGGATGCGAGCACGAGCCGAGGCGCCGCGACGCTCCCCTCACGGGCCTTCGCATTCGCGCGATCTTCTACAAAAAAAGCCCTTTCGTCGCTTACGAAGGTTCGGCGGCGAGCCGGCGCGCGCGGTGAGATCGCCGCCACCTCCATCGCCGGCGTGCTGTTGATCGCCGCGTCCATCGCCTACGCCGTGCACGCGCCGCCCGGGCGAAGCGACGGGCGCGCCGTAGCGGACCGCGTCCTCGCGACCTCACCCGGCGCGCTCCTCGACGCCGATCGCGCGGGCCCCCTAACCCGAATTGCGCTCGCGAATCCTGTTCGCATCGCCGAGCCCATCGCCGCGCCGTCCACCACGGCGCCCAAACTGACGCATCGCGTTGGCGCGACGACGACCACCGCCATGGGCATGGGCGACCTAAGGGTTCCCATCGAACGTCGCGTGGTCGACGCCATCGCCCGAGGCGACGATCGCGAGGCCCAGCGGATTCTCGAAGAGGCTATTCAAGCCGGCCCATTGAACCCAACGTATTCCGAATTGCTTCGCATTCTCCACGAGCGCGTGACCGCCCACCGCTGACGCGGCAAGCCGCTCACTGGCCCTGCGCAGACGTGCATCGATTCGGCCGCCCGCGCTCTCGGCGATGGATTTCCATCGGTCGGCGTCGAGGGTCGCGCGGACGGGGCTCGACCCGCCGACGAACGCTTCGTACGTGAGATGGTTCGAGGTGACCTCGATGCGGAGCGCATCGACGGCGGCAGGCGTTCACGTTCGCGGCGTTCTCGGCGAAGGCCGCGTCGACGACGACGGTCGCCACCCCCCTTCGCCCCGCGCTTTCCGCCGTGACGACGCGACGCGCTCGAATAGGCCTCGAGCTTCTGCACGACGGGAGCTCCTGACACATGGAGCGTCAGCCCATCGGGGCGAATCGAAAGCTCGCTCGACGTCGGCGCGCCCGCATCGTCGGAGCTCGGCGCCCCGCCATCCTTCGCGGACGGACCACCGTCGATGGTCGCCGTACCGCCCCCCGGTGGGCTCCCGTTCGGTGCCTCCGACGTCGCGCATGCGGCGCCCCACGCCGACATCGCGATCACCGTCGCAGAGATGAGCACCGTTCGTTTCCGCACTCAAAGCCCCCTTTTCCATCGCGGAGAATCGCATGGGGGGGTGCGAAACGCGCTCCCAGGCGCGTCTCTTCGAGTAAAAAATTGCAGTCCCTTCGTCGTCTCTCCATACCGTTGGGCAACGTGGTGCGCCGTCGCTGAATTAGAGTTTAAAGCTGATTACACCGGGAGATTCGAGATTATGAGCCAGTGGGACGCCTCGCCCAAACCACGCCCGTCGTCGTTCCCGCCGCCGCCCGTCACTGGAGTCGTACCGACGGGCGTTCTCCCGACGCCCCGTCCGCAAATGGCCACGTTGGACTTCGACGATCTCCCGCCGCCGGTCTCCGACGCCTGGCCCTCGCGCGCGAACGCACACCCCACGACGCCGGCCGCCGCGCCCCTCGCGCTTCGAGCGCCGGCTCGTCGCGAAACGACGCCGGCCGCCGCCCACGTCGCGCGCTCCCGCGCCTACAGCTTCACGCTCGATTCGAAAGGCGTCCCCATCGAGCTCGGCTCGGGCCGTTTCGCAAAAGCCTATTTGGGTGAAGAGCGCTGGCTCGAATCGAAAACCGATTTTCGCCGTGAAGTCGTCATCAAAGTTCTCCAGCGCGGCGTCAGCGACGACGACCGCCTGCGCTTCCAAATCGAAAAAGAGCTCCTCGAGCGCGTGCAGGGGCATCCGGCGATCATTTCGCTGTATGCGTCCGGCGAAGGTGACGACGGCGCGTTCATTCCGGTGTCGATTCGCGACAAGGTCGAAAACGATTTTCTCATTCTCGAGCGAATGCACATGTCGCTCGAAGAGCGGCTCAAAGGGTCGCGCGCCAGGGGAAAACGCGAAGATCTCCTCGCGTGCGACGCGCACGATCGCCTCTTTCGCGTCCTCGATTACATGATTCCGATTGCCTCTGCGGTGGAGTACGCGCACCTCGTTCGCAATATCTCGCACCGCGATATCAAGCCCGCGAACATTCTTCTTCGCCTCCCCGATGAAAACCTTCGCGGCTCGACCCTCGAAGTGCGCGTGGCCGACTTCAACGTCGCGAAACTGAGCGACGACGACGTGAGCTTCGAGATGACGCGCCTGCAGACCGTGCCGGGAACGCTCTTCTTTCAGAGCCCCGAGCAGGAGACGAACATCCTTGAGATTCTGGTGAATACCCAACAGGGGTCGACCGAAGTCGAATACTTCGAAGACTTCTACATTCACATTGAGAAGAACGACTCGTTCTCGCTCTTCAACCGAACGGCGAGCTACGAAATCCTCTACGCCGACAGGCAGCGAAAGCGCATCATCCTCAGTCGCCCCTACGCCGAGCCGCCTGAGCAGAACGTTCGCGCGCGCGTGCAAAAGAGCGTTGGGCGCCCCGCCGACATCTACTCCCTCGGTGCGCTCTTTTACTATCTGGCGACGGGCGCCTACGGCAACCCCAAGTCGCTTTACGACGCGCTTCACAAGTTCATCGAATACGAGGGGGCCGACGCCAGCAACACGATCGAGGACTACCTCGCCCACGAGTATTCGGTCATCGACTCGATGCGCGCGCCCAAAGCCGGGAGCGAAGGCGCGGCGGTCGCGCCGGCCGACCGCTTCTTTTCGTACAAGCAGTACTTGGACGGCAACGGCGACCTCATCGACGCTCGCGTCATGAAGATCATTGCAAAATGCATGATCCGCAACAAACCCGACAGCTACTGCCAAGCCCACGACATCGAAACGCGGGGAATTAGCGATCTCGTAGGCAATCTCATCGAGCTCTATTCGGTGTACGGCTTCAACCCGTCGGCCCGCCCGGCGCAGCTCGCCCGCACGCGCGGCGCCTCGTTCAGGCCGCGATGGCGCGCCCTCTCGCGCGTCGGCGGTAGCATTTCGCGCTTCTTCCGCAGGCTTCGCGGCGTCTTCGGCGGCCATTACTGAAGGCGACCCGAGCCGGAAAGCGCGGTGGTACGCCGCCGCCCTTTCCGGTAAACACGGGGCATGTCCGAAAACGCCCCCACGTCGTTCGAGAACGCCACCGTCACCTGCAAAGCGAACGTCTACTTCGACGGCAAAGTCGTCAGCCACACGCTCGTCACGAGCGCCGGCGAGAAGAAGAGCGTCGGGCTGATTTACCCCGGCGCTTTCCACTTCGGCACCGGCGTGAAAGAGCGGATGGAGATCACCGTCGGCGCCTGCCGGGTCCGTATCGACGGGCAGAGCGAATCGAAAGAGTACGCCGCCGGCACGGGCTTCGACGTCGCCGCCAATTCGGGATTCGACATCGAAGTTCATGGCGGCATCGTCGAGTATCTGTGCAGCTTCGGCTGATCACAGGAGGGCCGTTTCGCGCCGCCGTCGCGCTCGTCACCTTGGCCGCGTTCGCGATGCCGACGGCGGCCCACGCGGGCGAGCCGTCGGCGGCGTCGGCGCGCTTTCAGCAAAACCGCGCGACGCTCATGTACGTGCTCACGGGGTGGTCGGCCGCGAGCATCGCCGCGGGACTACCCCTCGCCATTGCGTCGAAAGAGCCGTTTCCGAGGCAAATGGGCATTCAGCTCGCGGCCTGGGGCGCGGTCGACGGCGTCATCGCGATGGCGTCCCTCGTGTCGGCCAACGGCGAAGCGCCCTCGCTGAAGAGCGACGACGCGGCCGAGCGCGCGCGGGCGTCGCTGCATACGACCTTCTGGCTCAACGCGCTTCTCGACGTCGCCTACGTCGCCACGGGCGCCGCCCTATTTGGATTAGGAAGGAACGATACCGTAAAAGGGGTTGGCGCCGGCATTCTCGTCCAGGGAGGGTTTCTCCTGGCGTTCGATTCGACCGGGGCGTGGGTCATGCGGGCGCGCTGATGCGTACGGCCGCGACGGCGAGCCCGTCAGCGAGCCCCGGGGTTGGTCTCTGCGAGCGTCGCTCTCCCTCACTCGAAGCTCGATTCGCGCCCCAGTGCCAACTTCGCCTGCGTTCTCTCGCCGCAGATCACGCGCTCCGGAGCTCGCCGAAAGCGGCCGGCGAGGTAGAGCGTCGACCACTCCATCGTTCCGCCGTCGCTCACCGTCTCGAAACCGTGCCGCGCGAGAAGTGCGCGCATGCCGTCGCGCACGTACGTGGAGCGAATCGGCTCTCCGACGCGCGAGAACATCCACATGAGAAGGCGAAGCGCGCGCGTGAGAATCGGCGGCTCCCAGTAGCTCAAGATCAGCGTCGACCCCTCCGACGACCGCCCCGAAAGCGTGACGAGCGTCGTTTCGACGGCCGCCGGCGAGAGGTACATCGTCACCCCCTCCCAGAGGAAAATCGTCGGCCTGCTCGGGTCGTGAGCGGTGCGGCCGAGCGCATCGGCGAGAGACACACGTTCGAGATCCGCCGCGACGAAGGTCACGCTCTTCGCAAGAGGGGCGAGCGCCGCCGTCTGCGCCTCTTTGTAAGCCTGCGTCGCCGGGTGGTCGACCTCGAAGACGTCGACGCTCGAAAGCTCTTCGAGGCGCCACGCGCGCGAGTCGAGCCCGGCACCGATAATGACCAATTGCGTCGGACCACGGCGCGCCGCCGTGGCGATGGCTTCGTCGATGGCGCGCGTGCGAAACGCGATATGGCACGAGATGCCGGCGGTGAGCGCGCGGTAGATGCGATTGCCCACGTCGGTGAGGCTCGGGAGCGCTCGCGCCATTCGCAAGAGCGCACGGTACGGCTGCGGAACGAGCCTCTCGGCCAACGCATCGTGCAGAATTGGCTTCGATCCGGCGCTCGAAAGGCCCCGCTCGAACGCAACCCAGGTCGCCGTCCGGCTCGGCTCTAGAGCGCGCATGCCGCTTTGCGCGCCGCGTTCTCGATATCGCGCCTGTACGTACCCCGCGCTATTTTATAAAACATCACGAGTACGTAATAGGGAACTTCCTTGGCGACCGTCGCCTCGCGCAAGCTCACGCCGCTGTCTTTAAAGGCGTAGTGGCCAAATGCGCCAACCATGCCCGACGCGAAGAACGGAGTGAGAAGCCAAGCGTTCCAAAACACGAGGGCCGCGAGCGGGCCGCCGAAGAACATGAGGGCCGACACGAAATGAACTGCCAAATTGCCGGGGTGGCGATGGCGAAGGACGAAATGGTCCCACGACGAAAGCGCGGGCGCGGACTCCGCAACGAGGGGCGCGATAGAGGTCATCAAAGCGGTCGTGGCCTAGCACGCGCCCCGGTACACGCAACGCGTCACGCCGACGCGGGCGCCCGGGCGTCCGCGGCCATTTGCGGCAAACGAAGGGCCTTGGTCGCAACCGCATGGGCCTCGAGGACTGCCATCACGGCGAGAGCCACGTCTTCGCGAAACGGGCGCGCCGCAACCTGCACGCCCACCGGAAGCCCCGCGCTCCCATGCTCGATCCGCCTCGCCATGAGCTCCACGGCGTCGACACCGAGGCGGCGGTCGCTCTCTTCCCCGCGACCAATATGCGTCGTCGGAACGACGCCGGCGGGATATCCAAGTAGATTGAAGAGCGCGGCATAGGACATCGCCGGCGCGATATACACATCCGTCCCGTGGGGGAGGGCCGGAAGGCCGAAAGGCGGCGCGAGGAGCGCATCGAGCTTTTGCCCCACCATCGCCGCTTCGAAGCGCGCGGCGTAGGCGTCGCGCGCGGCGACGACCTCTTGGTACTCGCGGCGCGATCGCGGCGACGGCGCGCCCATCGCATCGGCGAGCCGCTTCTGCCCGGTCCGCTCGGCGAACCGCGCCATGGGCCCCTTCACGAAGCGCGGAATGCGCATCGCCTCCACGAACCCTGACACGTTCGCCGTGCGCGGGCTCTGACCGAGAATCTCGCGCCACGCCGCGCCGCCGTCCGTCGAAATGAGCCCCGCGTAAATGCGCATCGCTTCGCCCATGGCCGGCACGGCGAAGGGCTCGACGTGGCACCCCGCATCGGCAAGGGCGCGCGCCGCCTCGCGCACCGCGCGACGCATCGCCGGCGGCGGTGTGAAGTGGCCGTCGTCTTCGTAATAGCCAATGCGAAGCCCTTCGAGGCGCACCGCCGCCATCTCCCCCAAGGCCGGGACGGGCGGCAGCTCTCTCTCACTTTCGCGGGCCAAGATGCCCAATGCCAATGCGAGATCGCCGACTTCGCGCGCCATCGGCCCAGGCTGCTCCGAAATGCCGACGAGGTTTCCAAAGATCCTCTCGTCGACCGTTCCACGAAGCGTGAGGCGCCCCGCCGTCGGCTTGAAACCACACACGCCCGAGAAGTGCGCCGGCGTCCGCACGCTCCCGCCCAGGTCGGTTCCTAGGCCCAAGGGCGTGCCCCGCGCAGCAAGGAGAGCGGCCTCGCCGCCGCTGCTTCCGCCCGGCGTGCGATCGAGATTCCACGGATTACGGCTTCTCCCGTAAATGGGATTGTCGGCCTCGGCCCCCATGATCATTTGGGGCAAGTTCGTCTTGCCGAGGAGAATCGCGCCTGCGCGCCGAAGCGCCGCCACCAGTGGCCCATCGGCCGCCGACGGGGCTGCACCGAGGGCCGCAACGCCCGCCGTGGCGCGTGTCCCCGCGACGAAGAAGCACTCCTTCACGGTGAACGGCACGCCATGCAGCGGCCCCAGCGCATCGCCTCGCAGGCGCGCCGCATCGGCCGACTCCGCGCGCCGCCGGGCATCGTCGAAGAGTGGAATCACCAGCGCGTTGATCGTGGGATTCACGGCTTCGATGCGCGCAATATGGCTTTCCACGACCTCGCGGGCCGACGCCTCGCCCGCTCGAACGGTTGCGGCGAGGGCCGTTGCGGACTTCGCGCACAGCTCCGGGATAGCGGTCATCGATTGAAGAGAAGATAACCGACTTTCGCGCACGGCCGCGTCACCGACGTGGGCTCACACCCCCACACGTGCCCGACAGGGCGTCTCAACACGCGGCACGAGAAATTTCGATGGATCACATGAAGGGAGGTCTCACACATGCAATGACGCACCTTCATCGCCTTGCATAAGTGCAATTCACAGCTAGTTCATTGGCTCTGCCGTCAAGTTGCGTGCCATAAATTGCGCGTCGCGTTACGAGCATGTCGCGTCTCAAATGCTAACTGGTGGGGTCGTATCCCACCTGCGGAGTTTCGCGCCATGGCATCCGTTCGTAAAACGAGCATCTTCAACCGATCCGACCGCTTTATCGAAGGTTGGTATTGGGCACTCCGTTCTTCGGATATCAAGAAGGGCGCCATCAAAGCCCTCAAGCTCCAGGGTCGCGACATCGTCGTCTATCGAGGGGAGAGCGGCCGCGTCGTCGCGATGGACGCGCACTGTCCGCACATGGGGGCGCACTTCGTCGAAGGGCGCGTTGACGGCGATTCGGTCCGCTGCTTCTTCCATAATTGGAAGTTCGGCCCCGATGGCGAGTGCACCGACGTCCCGTGCCTGTCGACGCCTGCCCGCGCGCGCGTCACGACCTGGCCGACGGAAGAGAAGTACGGCCTCATTTGGGTCTGGACGGGCGAGCGCGCGACGCGGTCGATCCCCTTCGTTCCCGAGCTTGGCGACGGCGAGTGCGACGCGCTCGTGGCCGGCAGCTTCACGAAGAAGTGCCACCCGAACGTGATGATGATCAACGCGATTGACGAGCATCATTTCAACTCGGTTCACAACCTCCCCGTCGACCTCAACATGGATGCCGTGTCGGTCTCGGAGAACCTTCAGACCTTCTCGAACACGACGACGCTGCCCCCGTCGAATCCGCTCACGCGCTTCATTCGCCAGTTCTACGCGGGGCCCCTCACCTACGCGATGGCGTACTGGTACGGCACCACGGGCACCGTCACGCTCGGCCCCGATTTCATGCACTTCTACATCATGTTTTCGCTTCGCATGGCCGAGGGCGGGGGGACCGAAGGGCAAACGGTTCTGGTCACGAAGAAGCGCGACGGCCTCGTCGGAAAAGCGATTAGCCGCACGGCGCTCGGCCTCTCGAAGATCGTCGGCGACTACTTCGCAAAGGGGGACACGATGGTCTTCGAGACCATCAAGTTCGACTTGCAAACCCCCACCAAGGCCGACCACGCGATTATCGACTTCATTCAGCACGTCGAAGGGCAGCGCGCCGTCTCGTGGGGCAGCTGGGCCCCCGTGAAGAGCGACCGCGTGTCGCTCGAGGTGGTGGCTTGAGTCGCCTCGCATCCCGCGTCGTCCCCGCGCGCGACCTCGACGCGGCCACGCTCGCCCGCATGTTCGAGGTCTTCGAGCAGTATTACGACGACGTCGCGTTCGACGTTTTCTCCGCCGACCTCGCGAATAAGGACGATGTCATCCTTCTCGTCGACGGCAGGAGCGTCGTCCAGGGCTTCTCGACGATGCACAACCTCGTCATCGACGTGAACGGCACGACCGTGCGCGGCCTCTTCAGCGGCGACACCGTCGTGGCCAAAGAGTTCTGGGGGCAGCGCGTTCTCGGTCGCGCGTTTCTCGCCTATCTGTTCAAGAAAAAGGCGCGCCACCCGTTCGCCCCTTACTATTGGTTTCTTATCTCGAAGGGGTTCAAAACCTATCTGTTGATGGCGAACAACTTCGAAGACTATTACCCCCACGTCGACCGCCAAACGCCCCACGAGGCGCAGGCGATTCTCGACGGCTTCGCGGCAAAGCTCTATCCCGGTGAGTACGATCCGGCGACGGGCCTCATCGACTTCGACGAGTGCCACGGCAAGGTGCGGCGTGGCGTCGCGGACATCACGCCGGAGCTCTTGCACAACCCCAAGATCGCTCACTTTCAGCGGAAGAACCCCACGTGGTTCCGCGGAACGGAGCTTTGCTGCATCGCGCGCATGACGTGGACGATGCCGCTGTTCTACACGGCCAAAGCGTACGCGAAAACCATGGCGTCGATGCGCGCAGGCTCGCGCACGCCTGCGCACGCGCGGCTCGCCGAGAAAGCCGCCTCCCCGTCGATCGCGCGCCTCCGCGTCGCCAGTGGCGAGTCGGGTAAGTCCCAATGAGCCGTGCTCTTCCGAAGAATGCCATGCGGACCGTCCTGGTGACCGGCGCCGCCTCGGGCTTTGGTCGCGGCGTCGTCTCGGCGCTGCTCGCGCGGGGCTTTCGCGTGCTCGCGACGATGCGCAAGGCCGACGCTCGGCGCGAATCGTTCGCCAGCGAGATTGCCAAATACCCGGACGCCCTCGAGGTGCTCGAGCTCGACGTGACCAATGCCGAGGACCGCGATGCGATTGCCCAATTGGCCACGCGCCGTGGCCTCGACGGCCTCGTCAACAACGCGGGATACGGCCTCTTCGGCGCGCTCGAGGACGTGAGCGAGGCGCAGCTCCGCGCTCAGCTCGAAGTGAACTTCTTCGGCCTCGCCCTTCTCACGCAGGCTCTTCTGCCCGCGCTGCGCATCGCGCGCGGCTTCGTCATCAACCTGTCGTCGACGATGGGGACGACGGCGTTTCCGCTAACCGGCGCGTACTGCGCGAGCAAGTTCGCCCTCGAAGGGCTGAGCGAAGCGCTCTACCACGAGCTTTCGCCCCACGGCGTGCGCGTGCATCTCGTCGAGCCGGGCGGTCACCGCACCGACTTCGCGACGAACGTCACCTGGGGCGACCGCGTGACCGCCGCCTATTCAGGGCAGACCCGCGGGTACCGTGCACTTTACACGCGACTTGCATCGGGCTCTGGAACGCCACCCGACGCCGTGATCGCGGCGGTCGCGGCCCTCGCCCAGCGCCCCAGCACCCGCCTTCGCATTCCGGTGGGCCGCGACGCGCGGGCCATCGCGACTCTCCGCGCGCTCCTCCCCGACAGCATCACCCTTCCCGCGCTGAGCCTCATCTTTCGGCGCGTCTTCCCGAAGAACGGACCTCGCCCCGTGACCGCCATCGCGCCTCAAAGCGAAGCGCGATGACGGCCGTCGACGTCGTCGCGGGGATGGGGCTGCCCAGCCTTGCGGCGGGGCACAAGCTGCGGCCGGTGTTGGCGACGGCGCTCCGCGACGCGGCCGACGCGCAGGCGCCCGCGCCTGTCTCGCACACGCATTGGGAGGCGGCGTACTTCGGGCTCGATCGCACGGGGCTCTTCACCCACGCGAGCGTCGATGCTCAATCACGCATTCTCGATGCGTGCGGCCGTGGCCTCATCGAAGAAGCGTACTTCATCGAAAAGGCCGGTATCGCGTTCGCGGCGAAGATGATCCTCCTCGCGGACACGGTCGACGAGCGGATGCTCTATGCCCTCTTCGCAGCCGATGAAGCGACGCACTTTTCGGCCGTGAGAGGCTTTCTCGTCGCGCCTCCCGACGCCCCCAGCGAGAACGCGTTTCTCGATTTGCTGAGCGGAATCATCGAATCGGGCGACCGCACGACACTGCAATTCGTGATTCAGGTCGTCCTCGAAGGGTGGGGCCTCAAACACTATCGCGCGATGCGCGACGCCTGTACGAGCCCGGCGCTCACCACGGTGTTCGACGGCATTCTCGCCGATGAAGCGGCCCACCACGGAAGCGGCCGCGTGCTCTTCGAAGGCGCCGCCGTGAGCGATGCGAGCGCCCGCGCCATTGGCGACGTTCTCGCGCCGTTTCTCGGAATGGTGCAGGCCGGCCCCCAGGGCGTGGTCGGCGCCGTCGAAGGCGTTCTCGGGCCGCTCCCGCGTCGTGCGCGCGTTCGCCTCTTCGAAGAGCTCGACGGCCGCGTCCACTCCGGCGCACGCCTCGCGCAGCTCCGCGCCCTCATGCGCGGCGACCGCGCCCGCGACATCGTCGCCAACCTCGATTCCCTAAATGCATTTACGCCCTTATCTCCTGAGGATTGCGCATGAATCCCATTCTGTCCCAGACCGCTGAGAAGTCGCTGCTCGACGACACGAAGACGCTCAAGCGCCTTCAGATGAACCACAAGAAGAACCTCGAGCAGGACCACACGAAGCTCCTCGACGCCGCGGCCATCGGCTTTCGATACGAAGACTGCAAAGATTCGTACTGGAACCCCGAGCCATTCTCGCTGTTGTGGGGCACGCCTATTTGGGACGGCGCGACGCAAAAGCAGCGCGTGCTCCTCAATCAGCTTTACTGGGTTGCATACTATTCGCAGATCATTTCGGCGGAAATCGCGACGATCTTCTTCAATCAGACCGCGGGCGCCGCGCTCTACGGCATCGAAGACTTTCGCCTCGTCTGCGACACGCTCGACACCGAGTCGTCCCAAGAGCGCGCGCACATCAACGCGTTCAAGAAGGTCTCGGAAGACATGGAGGCCTCCGTTTTCGGGGAGCGCGTCTTCAGCTACGCGATGCGCGGCCCCTACGCCGAGACGATGCTCCACTCCGACACGGACCGGCTGAAATCGCTCTGGAAGGGGATTCAGCTTCGCGGCTATACGGTGCTTTCGTCGTCGAACGCGTTCGTCGGTTGCCAGTACTTCACCGTACGCGGCGTGCGCACGCTGAATGGCAAGTTGGTGCAGCACCAATTGAGCCACTATTATTCGAAGTCGGCCGACAAAGAGGCGATGCCCGCTCCCGCGAAGATTTCGTATTACCACTTCATGGACGAGTCTTATCACTTCAATAGCTCTATGCTGATTTCGAAAGACGTCATCAATACGCTGAAGAAGCCGACGGCCGTCGAGAGCACCGTCGCCAACATGGCGCTCCGCGGCTGCCAGAAGGATCACGAGAACTTCTCGACCGCGATTAACGGAATCTTCTGGTACGACCCAAGCGTCTTCCCGGTCATCGAAAAGCTTTTGCGGTTACCCGCTTTCGGGCTTTCGCAGAAGGACGCGAAAGAGCTCATTCGTCGCTCGTTCTGCGAAGAGAACGACGGAATGCACGCTTCGCAAGCGACGCATCGCACCGCCTGCGAGAGC
This sequence comes from Myxococcales bacterium, assembly GCA_025354825.1. Lineage (GTDB taxonomy): Bacteria > Myxococcota_A > Polyangia > Polyangiales > Polyangiaceae > JANXMC01. Next base: position 3,030 of record JANXMC010000772.1, on the reverse strand, counting down.
TACAAGACGTACCTCGCCGAGCTCGATTACGTCTGGAAAGAGAACAAGGAGATGGCCATCATGTCGAAGAGCGACATCGGCCGTCACCTCGCGCAGAACCGGCGCGCCTTCGCCAGCGCCTGAACATCCCATGAGCGCGACGTGCCGCATTCAGTTCCCGGGGACGAGCCACTCGGCCGTGACGCTCGCCCGCGGATCGAACCTGTCCGAGCATCTCACGGTGGAGAACTCGCCTGTTCTGTTCGGCTGCCGAACGGGCATTTGCGGCACGTGCCTCGTTCGCGTCGAAGGGGTGATTCCGCCTCCCGGTGACGAGGAGCAAGATCTCCTCGATATCGTCGCCCCGGGCGACAAAAAAGCTCGTCTCGCGTGCCAACTCGACTTGGCCGCCGACATCCGTGTCGAGGTCCCCGACGCTCCATGAAGCTCTCTTCGTTTTGGTATGTCGTCGCCGAGAGCGACGCCCTCCGCACAGGTCAGGTTCTCGAACGCACGGTGCTCAGCGAGCGCCTCGCCGTCTTTCGCGACGCATCCGGGAAAGCAACGGCGATGCGCGACCGGTGCATGCACCGCAACGCGCCGCTGTCGAAGGGGACCGTGAAGAGCGGCTGCCTCACCTGCCCGTACCACGGGTGGACCTACGACGGCGACGGCAAGGTGGTCGCCGTTCCGGCCGAGGGCGACGCGTTCAAACCGCGCGCATCGCGCAGCGCGAAAACCTTCGCCACGCGCGAGGAAGACGGCTTCGTCTACGTGCGCTTGGCCCCCGAGGCCGACGCCATCGAAGGGGTCGCGCCGTTCAAAATGCCCTACTACGGCCAGCCAGGCTGGCACACGGTGCGGCTCGTCAACGTCTTCAAAAACAACGTCACCAACTGCGCGGAGAACTTCATCGACGTTCCCCACACGGCGTTCGTCCACCTGGGGACGTTCCGTTCGTCGCGCAAACAGAAGATCGACGTCTCGGTGCAACGCGCCAGCGGCTCGGTGCACATCGAGTATCGCAACGAGACATCGAACTTGGGACTCTTTGCCAAAGTGCTGAACCCCACGGGGCGCCCCATTCAGCACCGCGATAGCTTTCACATGCCCAACGTGACGAGCGTCGAATACGTCTTCAACCCGACGATGCGCCTCTTCATCACGTCGCAGTCGGTGCCGGAAGAGAACGAGCGAACGCGTGTCTATACAGATGTAACCTACAACTACGGGCTCTTGTCGCGCATCGCGAAGCCGGTCATTCGCTGGCACGCGCAGAAGATCATCGACCAAGACTTGGTGGCTCTGGCCGACCAGATGGCGGTGATCGAGAAGTACGGCGAAGAGTTCAACAACACCGCCGCCGATGCGATTCACGTCCTCGTCGAGTCGATACGCGACGAGATCGCCGCCGGCCGCGATCCGCGCGCCCTCCCCGAGAAGCGCGCCGAAATCAGCTTCTGGCTATGAGCGCCGCGCTGACGTTTCTGGTTTTCTGGGGGCTTGTCGCCCACGCCGCGTCGTCTCCCGAGCGGCGCGCGCAAATGCGAAGAAAGCCCATCGGCGACTGGGCTCTCGAAATCGTGAGCCTCCTCGTGCAAGGGGCGCTCATTCCGCTCATCCTCGTCGTGATGCTGATTCGCGTGTGGGGGTACGTCCTCCCTTCGCTGGGGGGCGCGCTGCATCTCTCGCCGGTCGTCGCGTTTCTCGTGAGCTTCGTGGGCGTCGACTACCTCTATTACTGGAACCACCGCCTTCTCCACACGAGAGCACTCTGGCCTCTTCATCTGGTGCACCACACGTCGCCGTCGATGGACGTGTTCGCGACGTCGCGCAACACGGTCTGGACGAGCTTTCTCATCGTTTACGTTTGGGCCAATTCGTTTTTCGTTTACGCGCTCAACGACCCCAGGTTTTTTCTCGCGGGGGCGGCCGCTACGGCGATTCTCGATCTCGCCCGCCACTCGGCGCTTCGCGCGCCTGAGGCGCGCTGGTTTCAGGCAACCGTCGGCTACGTGCTCGTCCTTCCGCACGACCACGCATGGCACCACGCGCGGGACGCCGAGCACGGCAACTACGCGGCAAATCTAAAGCTTTGGGATCGACTCCACGGCACCTATCTCGGCGCGCGACCCCCCGTCACCGAGCTCGGCGTCGACACCAATCTAAGCCTCGCGCGACGCTTCGCGTGGCCCTTCTCGAGGACGTCATGAGCAAGACCGAAATGTCCTCGAAGCCCGGCGCGACGAGCACCAGCAGCGCGAACGAGACGAGCCTCCAAGGCGCATCGTTCGTTCGCCACGACCAGAATGCCCGCACGCAGCCGTACAAGCCGGGGCGCGTATTCGGCAATTGGGATGTCATCGCAAAAGGGTGGTACGCCGCCTGCCCTATCGACGACTTGCGCCGAGGCTCCGTGAAGCCGTTCGAGCTCTATGGCCAACGGTTGGTCCTTTTCCGCGGAGACGATGGCAAGGCCCGCGCCCTCGACGCGTTCTGCCCACACATGGGAACCGACCTGGCCATCGGCACCGTCGTCGGCAATTCGCTTCAGTGCTTCTTCCACCACTGGCGATTCGGCGGCGACGGCGCGTGCGTCGACATCCCGTGCCAGAAAGGCGGGCGCACGCCTGCCCGCGCGAGCCTCGCTTCCTACGCCACCTGCGAGAAGTACGGCTACGTGTGGGTCTGGCCCGAGGCCACCGCACCGGAGCCGGTCGCAGACTTCGAGGGTCTCGAAGGCGAAGACTTGGTCTACGCGTTTGGCGAGCCGTTCGACCGCACTTGCCATCACCACGTGTGTATGATCAACGGGCTCGACCCGCAGCACTTGGCGACCGTTCACGACATCCACGTAACGATGGACGTGCAGATTGCCGAAGGGTCGAACGGGCGCATTGTCGACTTCGTGCTTGAAGGCGAAATCCCCAATTCGCTCCCCGGTCGCGCGCTGCAAGAGGCCATTGGAGACCGATATCGCTACGGAATGCGCTACGCGGACGGCTGCGTGGGCCTACTTACGACGATGAAAGGGCTGAGGCTCGGGGGGCG
>JANXMC010000759.1 GCA_025354825.1 Myxococcales bacterium | reverse complement strand
GCGTGCCCCAAGTTCGCCGAGAGCCAAAGGCTCGATCCGGCGGCGGGGACGCTCTTGAACCTCGCCAACTGCTACGAAAAAAACGGCCAGACGGCGAGCGCGTGTGTGACGTTCAAAGACGCCGAGGCCGAGGCGAAACGGCTTGGGCGCGCCGACTGGGAGAAGCTCGCGAGCGAGCGCTCGACGTTCTTGCACCAGCACCTCTCGAAGTTGACGATCCGCGTGTCGCAACCGGCCGAAGTGCAGGGGCTCGAGATCCGGCGCGATGGCAACATCGTGAGCCGCGCGGAATGGGGCTCGGCGATCCCGGTCGATCCGGGCGCCCACGCGGTGACGGTGGTGGCGCCGGGGAAAGAGAAGTGGTCGACGGCCGTGACGATCGAGCCGAACGGCGCGCAAGTGACGATCGCGGTCCCGTCGCTACGCGATGAGCAGGCCGCGGGCGGCGCGGGCGCGGCTTCCCACGCAAGCGGCGACGGCTCCTCGGGCGTTCAAAAGCCTCTCGGCATCGTCGTGGGGAGCCTCGGGGTCGTCGGCCTCGTCTTCGGCACGGTCTTCGGCCTACACACGTCGTCGCAAAAGAAAGAGGGGCTCACGCACTGCGTGAACAACGTCTGCGACGCCGACGGCGTTCAGCTCATCGACGACGCGCACGCGTCGGCCACGCTCTCGACGGTCTCGTTCATCGCCGGCGGCGCCCTCGTCCTAGGCGGCGCGGTGCTCTACTTCACCGCGCCGCGCGACCACTCCGCGCCCGTCGCGCTCCGCGTATCGCCCAGCCTCGGCGGCGCATCGCTCGGCCTCTCGGGCTCTTTCTAACGCCTCACGAAGCAACCATGCAATCTACACGCATTGGCATCCTGACGCTTTCCGACCGCGCGAGCGCGGGGGTCTACGAAGACCTCTCGGGCAAGGCGATCCGCGACACGCTCACCGACTTCGTCGCGAGCCCATGGGAGGCCGTTTACCGCGTGATTCCAGACGATCGCGCCACCATCGAGCGCGAGCTCGTTCGGATGATCGACGACGAGCAGTGCTGCCTCGTCGTCACCACGGGCGGCACCGGCCCAGCCCCCCGCGACGTCACGCCCGAAGCCACCGAAGCCGTCTGCGAAAAGATGATGCCCGGCTTCGGCGAGCTTATGCGCGCCGTTTCGCTTCGCCACGTGCCGACGGCAATCCTCTCGCGGCAGACGGCGGGCATTCGCAAAGGGGCGCTCATCGTGAATCTTCCGGGCAAGCCCGCGAGCATTCGCGAGTGCCTCGAGGCCGTGTTCCCGGCGATCCCATACTGCATCGATCTCATCGGCGGCCCGTTCCTCGAAGGCAACGCCGAGGTGATCAAGGTGTTCCGCCCTAAGGCGAAATGAGAAGCGCGAGCTCGCCCCACGTCGTTCGCGCCACGCGTATCGGTCGCGCGGCGAGCGTGCGGCGTGCGGGGGTGAGCCTACTGCTCGTCGAGCGCCGCCTCCGCGTGGGGCTCGCGCGGTACGCCGCCAAGCTCACGATGGTGCCTCTCGAGATCGACGTCACCGTGAGCGCGACCGATGCCGTCGCGACGCTCACGCCGCTGCTCGCGAAGGCCGGCTGCCCCGAAGGCGCTGCACGCGAGGCGTGGATCGCCGACATGGCCCGCCTCGCCCGCGCGATGGGCGCCCTGCAAGACGACGGCGATCGCGTGCGCCTCCGTGTCGAGCGCGTGACCGACGACTCCTGCCGCCTGTTTCACGTCGACTACGTGCGCCTGCGGCTCATCACGACCTACGCCGGGAGCGGCACGCAGTGGGTCGAGAACAGCGACGTCGTCCGCGAGATGCTCGGCAAGCCCGGCGCCTCGCCCGACGCCGTGAACGCCCGCGTCGTTCGCCATCACGCCGCGGTGAGGCAGGTGCCCGCGGGCGTGATCGTCGTCATGAAGGGGGAGAAATACCCGGGAAACAAGGGGAACGGGCTCGTTCATCGATCGGCGCCGATCGAGGGCTCGGGCGAGACGCGCGTTCGCTTCGTCGTCGATACGGCGTGCTGCTGAAGCGACGACGCCGCCCTCAGAGCACGGGCGTCGAGAGCGATGTCAGATTCGATGCGGCTTTAGGCGCGTCGCCTTCGCTCGTGCGCTCGTGCACGGTCGCCGAGTCGTGCTGCCGACGAAGAACGAGGCCGACGACGAGGACCGCGGTGCCGATGCCGATGCCGGCGAGGCTGATCGCAAGGCCGGTGGATCGACGCTTCGATCGCTCGTCGAGCGAATGCTCGAAGGAGTCGCCGCTCGACGAGTAGTTGATCGCTTCCGAGCCACTGTAGCCGTACGCGATACCTCCGATGGTGGCCGCGAGGCCTCCAAGCGCGCCTATCCACATGAGCGCCGTACCTGTGCTGCGTGTGTCGGCCTTCGATTCGAAGTCGATCATGTACTTTCCGCCGGGCCTCACATCGACGGGATTGCTGACGACGACGAGGGGCGCATCGTCTGCCGCCGTGACCGCGACGCGCTGGCTCCCGAGGTGGAGGCTTGCATCGCAAGGCGCGACGCATAGCGGCCTGAACGACTCGCCCGTCAGCAGAAACGCGTTGTTGCCTGTCATCATCGACCCGTTCACGCCCACGCGGATCGTCGAGCGGCTCTCGCTCACGTGCACACGGAGCCCGGGGGTGTTCGCCTCGAGATGAACGGAAGCCGACGGCTCCGACGCGTCCGTGGCAGGCGTCGGCGCTGCGGGCAACGGAACGGCGCCACCGCCAATCGGACCCGCGAAGACGATGTCCGTCGGAGCGTAGTGGCGCGTCTCGCCCGACGCGAGCTGCAGCGTGACCTCGCCGTCGGCCGACTTCTCGACGATCACACCGCGAATCATGCTGCCATCACGAAGGCGAACTTCGTCGACGATCGCAGGCGCGGCCGCCTTGGTAGCGCCATCGGCGAAGGCGCTCGACGCGAAGCTCGCGAGCAGGCTGGCCGTGAGGACCGACGCGACGAGCGAGCGGCGGCGTGATGAAAACGAACGGGTCATCGAATACGAAGTTAGGTTCATGCTTGGCATCGATAGCAGCAACCGTTGCCCGGTCGAGGTGGCCCTTTCGAACGGTGCACCTTTCGAATACGAGGTGACTTCTCGCGCAACAAGCGCGCGATCGTGGCCGATGCTCGACGCCTCGTCGGCGATCTCGACATCAGGGCACGTGCAGTCCGAGCCTCCGCCGGCCGATGGCGACGTAGTCTCCATTGAGCTCGATGCCGATGCTTCTGCGACCGAGGCGCTGCGCGACGGCACACGTGGTGAACGTCCCCGCGAACGGATCGAGCACGGTGTCGCCCTCGTTCGAGCTCGCACGAATCACCCGCTCGAGGAGCGCTTCGGGCTTTTGCGTGGGGTGCTCCTCGTACTCGGGCATGCGGAAGCGCACGCGTGGGAAGTACCAAGCGTTGCCCGGGAGCTTCGTCGCGCTGTAGGTCGTCGGTGTCGCTTTGCGGTAGTCGATGAGCTTGCGTACCGCCCCCGTGCGCGCTTCGACGGCGATCGCCTCGGCGTTGAACGTGTAGCGTTTCGCGTCTTTCACGCAGAAGAGCAGAGGCTCGTAGAGCGATCCGTAGCGGCGCCGCGCCTGGACGCCGGAGCTGTCGTAGTGCCAGACGATTCGAGAGAGCACCGTGGACCGCGTGCGGAGCCAGAGGTCGAGATGCGGCATCGCCTGCGTGCTGGTCATCACGTACAGGCTGCCGGTGTCGCGAAGCTTGGCGAGGCAGAGCGTGAGCCACTCGGCGCACCACGCGGCGTAGGCCTCGTCGGAAGGCCAACGATCTTTGAACGCGCCGAAGGCTTTGCCGATGTTGTACGGCGGATCGGCGAAGACGAGATCGACGCTCCCATCGGGGATTTGCGTGCGAAGCGCTTCGAGGCAATCGCCGTGAATCACACGCGTTCGAGGCATCGGAGGGGAGGCGGTATGCGGCTAGAGCGATCGGATCGTCGTGTCGAGCGGCGCGTCGTGCTCGCGACCGGGAGGCGCGCCTTTCGGACGCGGCTCGTCGTCGCCCGTCCCGCGCTTCTTACCGAGCCCCGACGCGCGCAGCGCGCCCATGAGACTGTGGGACCAGAAGGTCGCGTAGCGACCCACGTCGCTGGGGCGTAGGCCGTCTTCGGGGACCACCATGCTGCCGACGTAGAACAGCATCGGCGTCGTGTCGTCGCGGCACGACGCTTGGGCGAAGTCGAAGACGTAGTTGAAGCGGTTGAGCGCTTCGAGCATGTCGGCGCACGGCGCGTCGAGCCTGTCGAAGGCGACGAGCAGAAGGCGCGACCCCTGGGGGACGTAGCTCACGAAGAGCGTGGGGCGGTCGCGTTTGTCGGCGTCGCAGACGAGATGCCCCTTCCATATTTTGCAGCTGAAGCCGTGGGCCGCGAGCGCGGGGATCGTCTTCGCGTAGACGGCGGCGCTGTCGCCGTTGCCGTTCGCGATGCGCGGCGGCGCGCACCCCGCGAGCGTAGTTGCGAGGGCGAGCGAAGCGGTCACCACGGCCGCGCGCGCGGAAACGACGAAGCTCACGCGCGCGCTACTTCCCTTTGCCGAAGATGCCGGCGAGGAAGCTCCAGAACCCTTTTTTTTCCGCCGGCGGCGCCGGAGGCGGCTCGCTCGGCTTACGCGTGATCACCACCGACGGGGGCGCCGCAGTGGGCGTTCCGTACATGAGGGAGAGCTGCGCCATCGCGTCGCGCTGCGCCTCTTCGGGCGTGTTGCCGCGGCCGGTGCGCACGAGAAGCGTCTGCGTCACGCCCTGATCCGCCGCCTCTTCTTCGTCGCTCTTCTTCGGGCCCAGAAGCTTTACGGCGCACAGCCACGGGCGATCGGTCCCGATGCCGACGGGGAGCAAAATCGGGTCGCTCACTTCGACGCGCGTCCCCCCACGATGGGTAAGCGAGAACCGGCCGGTACGATTCTTCGGACTGTTCTCGTCCGATTCGTCCTCCACGCTGCCGTCGTTCTCCCGCTCCACCATCGCCCTCACCCCTCACCGAACCGAAGCAGATCCGACCCGAACACACCGCGCTTGTGGATCGAGCGACCCAAGAGAATGCGCGCGCACTCCTGCACGCCTTCGGTAATCGCCGGGTGGGGGTGCATGCAATGGTCGATGTCTTCGATGTAGCGAACTTGGTCGATGAGAAACGCGATCCCCTGAATCGCGCTCGAGGCTTGGGGGCCGACGACGCGGAGGCCTAAGATTTTTCCAGGGGTGTCGCGGGTGGCCAAAAGCTTCACGAAGCCGGACGTCGCGCGCATGGCGATGTTGCGGGTCACGAGCTTGTTGGAGAGGACGGCGACGCGGTACGGAATGCCGAGCTTCTTCGCCTGAAGCTCGTTCAGGCCGACGGAGGCGACCTCGGGCTTCAAGAACATGATGGCCGAGAGCGCGTCGTAGTTGATGGGCGCGGGCGTGAGCCCGAACATCAGCTCGACGGCGTGGCGCCCTTCGAGCTCGGCGACGTTGACGAGCGCTACATCCATGCTCACGTCGCCGACGGCGTAGATGTGCGGCTGGGCCGTCTGGTAGGTGTCCGAGACTGCGATGCGCCCGCGCGAGTCGGCCTCGAGCCCCGCGTTCGCGAGATCGAGGTCGGCC
>JANXMC010000725.1 GCA_025354825.1 Myxococcales bacterium | reverse complement strand
CAAAGGCCGGGACGAGCGCAATCGTCGGCGCAATGCGCGCCCACGCGAGGCCGAGGGCAGGGAGGTCGACACCCCCTTCCACGAACACACGCGCTATCTCGGCGACGAAGCCCGGCATGCCGCGCCGCACCGTACCAGCTTCCCGATTGACGGCTGCGCGCCCCCTCGCAATGCTCCGCCGATCTGCGGGCCAACCCCCGCGCTCTCCCGCTTTTTCGAGGAAATCATGCCTCTCGACATGTCGATCGTCGGCAAGCCGTCCGAAGCCACGCGCTGGGACTACACGTGGAAAGACACCGCGCTCTACGCCCTCGGCGTTGGCGCGAAGAAAGACGAGCTCGACTACCTCTACGAAGGTCGCGGCCCGAAGGTCCTCCCGAGCTTCGCCGTGGTGCCGAAGTTTCAGCCGATGCTGAAGCTCCTCGCGAAGAGCGGTGGCAACATGGCGATGGTCGTCCACGGCGGCGAAAAAGTCCGCGTGCACAAGCCGTTCAACGCGTCGGGCTCGCTCCGCACGGTCGCGACGATCCGCGGCATCTACGACATGAAAAAGTTCGCGAGCGTCCTCGTGGACACCGAGACGACCGACGCCGACGGCACGCCGCTCGCGACGACGACGTCGTCGATTTTGTACCGCGGCGAAGGCGGCTGGGGTGGCGAGGCGCCGCCGAAGGAAGACACCGGCATCTCGGTTCCGAAAGAGACCGAGCCAAGCTTCACGATCGAAGAGACGACCTCGCCGGAGCAGGCTCTTCTCTACCGCCTTTCCGGCGACGAGAACCCACTCCACGCCGACCCGGTCTTCGCGGCCAACGTCGGCTTCACCCAGGGGCCGATCCTCCACGGGCTGTGCAGCTTCGGCTACATGGTGCGCCACGTCGCGAAGGGCGTTTGCGGCGGCGACGCCACGCGCGTGACAGGCTTCGAAGCGACCTTCCGAAAGCCCGTATGGCCGGGCGACACGATCAGCACGCAAGGCTGGCTCGTAGCGCCGGGCAAGCTCGCAATTCGCGTGAGCGTGAAAGAGCGGAGCGAGATCGTCCTCGGCAACGCGTGGGCGACCTTCACCGCCTGAACGCGGTCTCGCGATCGCCGCGGCTCTAACGCTCACTCAAAATTTCGATACGACCCCAACTCAGGAACTCAGGAAGACGTAGGCAACATGGCAAAGCTCTCAAGGTCCCTCGTCATCGTCGGTGCGAAGCGCACGGCCTTCGGCACCATGGGCGGCGCGCTCAAGACCATCAACGCGAACGACCTCGGCGCCCATGCGTCGAAGGCCGCGATCGCGCAGGCGGGCATCAAGGCCGAAGACATTGGCCACGTGATCTTCGGCAACGTGATCCAGTCGAGCGCCGACGCGATCTACTGCGCGCGCCACATCGGCCTCAAGGCCGGCCTGCCGATCACGACGCCCGCGCTCACGGTCAACCGCCTTTGCGGCTCGGGCTTCCAGTCGATCATCAACGGCGCAGAGCAGCTGCTTCTCGGTGACCACGACGCGGTCCTCGTTGGCGGCACCGAGAACATGACGCAGTCGCCCCACGTGCTCCGCGGTGGTCGCGATGGGTTTGCGTTCGGCAAGGCGCCGGCCCTCGAAGACTCGCTCTGGAGCGCACTCACCGACAGCTACTCGAACACGCCGATGGCCGTGACCGCCGAGAACCTCGCGGTGAAGTACGGCATCTCGCGCGCCGACTGCGACGCCTACGCGCTCCAGAGCCAACAGCGTTGGGCCGCGGCGAACGAGAAGGGGTTCTTCAAGGACGAGATCGCGCCCGTCGAGATCGCGCAGAAGAAGGCGACCGTGAGCTTCGCGGTCGACGAGCATCCGCGCCCGCAGACAACCCTCGAGATCCTCGGCAAGCTCGGGCCGGTCTTCAAGAAGGACGGCGTCGTCACTGCGGGCAATGCGTCGGGCATTTGCGACGGCGCGGCGGCTCTCGTCGTGACCACCGAAGAGTTCGCCAAAGCCAAGGGGCTCACGCCGCTCGCGCGCATCGTTCAGTGGGGCGTGGCCGGCGTCGAGCCGACCCTCATGGGCATCGGCCCCGCACCGGCGATTCAGAACGCCCTCGCGCGCGCCGAGCTCACGCTGAAAGACATGGACCTGGTCGAGGTCAACGAAGCCTTCGCGCCGCAGTACCTCGCCGTCGAGAAAGAGCTTGGTCTCGACCGCGCCCGCACGAACGTCAACGGCGGCGCCATCGCCCTCGGCCACCCCCTCGGCGCGAGCGGCGCCCGCATCACGGCGCACCTCGTGTACGAGCTCCGTCGCCGCAACGCCCGCTACGCCGTAGGCAGCGCCTGCATCGGCGGCGGACAGGGTATCGCCATCGTTCTCGAGAGGCTCTAGCCGCGCGCCGGGCAGCTCGCCCGGCCGCCTGAAGCACCGGGCGCGCCTCTCGCTAACGAGGGCGCGTCGCTCGGCTCGTCACCCGAATTGCTCGACCAAGACGGAACCCAATTCGCGCTCCTGCTCGACGTCGACGCTGACGGTCTCGCCGCGGCGGCCGCGGACGATGGCCCAGCGGACGGCGTTGCGCATCGCGTGGGCGGCGGACACGGCGGCAGCGAGGCTCGGGAAGACCCACGCGAGGGTCCCCGGCTCGACGCTCTTCCAGCCGTAGACGACCAGCGTGACTTCTTCGAGGAGCGGTTTGATCATGGCTTCGCCGTTCAGTTTTTTGGCAGCGAGGGTGACCCCGGATTGCGGATGCTCGGACGCGTCTTGGTCGCGGGCTTCGTCTTCGTACGCTTGGTCGAGAGCGGTGGTCGTCAGATGTGCGGGCAACGTTTTCAACCTGGCGAGCATTCCCGATTCCTCTTCCGCGTCTGGGCCCAGAGTGGGACTAGACCGTTAGCATCGCAAGCTTCGAAATCGAAAAAAGAACATGGAGTTGCCGTGTCCTCGCGGGCTGTTTTGTCGCACCACCGATGCTCGTGTCCCGCGTCGTGATCTCGCGCGCTGCGTTGCAAAGGGCAGGGGCGTGATGCGCGAGAAACACGTTCGCAACGAACGATGCGATCGCGCTGTCCACAGCGCTCGAGGGGCCGCGTGATGCGACGCGCTAGGATGGTCGCGTGAGCCCGCCGAATACGCCGATGCCTCCGCGCGGCGGCTCCTCGCCGGTGCCTCCGCCCGGCCCTCACGAACGAGGGTTTTCCCTGGGTACGGGCACCGACGCGACCCATTCGGGGAACACGGCGACGGGCACGATCGTCTCGACGAACCCCATCACGGGGAGCGTGCGTTTCGGCCCCGATCGTCTCTCGCTCAGCGGCCGCACGTCGAGCTCGACACTCCCGCCCATCGCGCCTTCGAACAGCGCGCAGCGCCCGCTTCCGTTCATGCCGCTCGCGCCGGCGATCGTCGTCGTGCTCGCGCTGGCCATCGCCTTCGCCATCGGCTTCACGGGCGTCGATCACCTCGCGCGGGCCAGCGACGCCCACGCGGCGATGCAGGCGGACTTGCTCGCGGCGGCGGTCGGCGCGCGCCTGTCGAAGCTCCCCCCGAACGAGCGGCTCGACGCGATGCAGCTTGCCGCGCGGCGCACCGGCTCCGAGTTCCTCGTGGTCACGGCCGACGGCGAGCTGCTCGCAGACGCGAGCTTGGGCGCGCCCGATCGCGGCGCACTGCGGCGTGTTCTCGAGAAGCAGCGCGGCGAGGCGGTCACGGCCTTGGGTCGAACGCGTTTCAGCGTGAAGGCGCTCACCGGCGAGGCGCGCCTCCTCGCGGCGCCGGCCAACGCGCAGACCCCCGGTCAGGCCTTGGCGTCGCGCGCATCGCCCCTCGGATCGACGGCGTACCTCATTGCGTTCGCGCGCATGCCGAGCGTGCCCGAGGCCGCGCCGGCGCTTCTCACGGGGCTCATCGCGCTCACCATTTTGCTCGTCGGCGTCGCCGCCATCGTCGCCTACGCCGTTGCGCTCGATGCCGATCGCGACGTCGGCTTCGTCACGGGGCGCGTCGCGGGGATGACGCAGGTGAGATCCGAGCCCACGGGCGAGCCCGTGCCAGTGCGAACGATGGACGAAGTGGGCGCTCTCACGAGCGCTTTCAACGAGCTCGTCGGGCGCTTCGCCGCGGCCGAAAAGTCGTACCGCGAAGATTTGGAGCGCGTGCGTTCCGCAGACCGGGATCGCTCGGCGTTCTTAGCGGCCGTGAGCCACGAGCTTCGAAGCCCGCTCAACGCGATCCTCGGCTTCGCCGACATCTTGATGACCGAGGTCGACGGGCCGATGTCCGAGAGCGCGCGCGAAGAGGTCGAGCAGATTCGTGGGTCAGGCCAACATCTGCTCGAGCTCATTAACGACATCCTCGAGTTCTCCGCCCTCGAGGGTGGACAGCTGCGCCTCTCACGCGGGCGCGTCGATCTCGCCCTTCTCGTGGCCGACGTCATGCGTGAAGCGGCGGCCCTCGTCGGCGACAAGCCGGTAGCTCTCCGTGGCGAAGCGCGCCCCGACGTTCTCGCCTTCGCCGACCCCAAACGCGTGCGCCAGATCGTAACGAACCTCGTGAGCAACGCCGTGAAGTTCACGCAACGCGGCGAGGTCTACGTCACCGTGGCGCGCCACGGCTCGTACGCGCGTGTGAGCGTGCGCGACACGGGTCCCGGCATCAACGCGACCGAGCGCGCGATGATCTTCGAGGACTACAAGCAAGCCGGCGACGAGCGGAAACGGAAGCGCGGCACGGGTCTCGGCCTGGCGATTGCGCGCCGCCTCGTGTTGATGCACGGCGGCTCGATTCAGGTCGAGAGCGAGCTTGGCAAAGGGTCGACGTTCCACGTCTTCTTCCCGCTCTATTTCGATCAGGACACGAAGGCGAAGCGCCGAAAGAGCCGCGCCAGCGAGTCGCGCATCTCGGTGTCGATTCGCGGCGGCTCGCGCCCGAGCGGTGGCCACCTGTGAACAAGGTCGCCCTTCGCCTGATCGCGCGGCTGCTCGTCATTCAGATAGGCGTCTGCTTTCTCACCGAGCTTCTCGTCGCGGCCTTTGCGCCGAAGCTGCTTCTTCTCGACCGCGAGGTGCTGGCGGCGAGCGTCCTGCCCGCGCTCTACACGGGAGGCGCGATTCTCGTCTTCGAGATCGTCGCGACGGTCGCCGTTACGCGCAAGCTTCGCCCGTGCCTCCGCGCGCTCAGCGTCGGCTCGTCGGCCGTCGACCCGCGCGATCTGCTCACGCTCTACGCGCTTCCCGCCAAGCTCACGACGCTCGACGTGCTCGGCTCGTTCTTCTTCGTGAGCCTCAGTCTCTTTCGGCCGATTCGTCCCATGACGAACGACCTCACGACCCAGGCGGAGATTGTCGTCCTCGCGATGACGATGGGAAGCGTCGCGGCAATCACGGGGTACGTCATGCTGCGCGCGAGCGTCGCCCGCGTCCTCGAGGTCGCGCCGGAGGCGGCGTCGCGCGACGCCATCGCCATCCTGGAGCTGTCGCCGCAGATCATCCCGCGCGTGCGGCTCCGCCTGCTCCTGGCCGTCACGTTCCCCGTCGCCTTCGTGGCGCTCGGCTCCTCGCTTCTCGTGCTCGCGCATCTCCGTGCCTTCGACGCCGGCGCCCGTGAATCGGACGCCGCCGAGCTCGTTCGCGCCGCCCTCGAGCCTCTCGGGGGGAGCACCGCGGGGCGCGCCGACGCCATCACCGAATCGGGCAAATTGGGCTTCGAAATCGCCCTGCATCACAACACGGCTAGCTTCGGAGTCGCCCACGGCGACGACGGGATGGCGGTGCTCACGGTCCCTCTCGACGACGGCCACGCGACGATTCGCTTCGAACGCACGCGCCTCAACCCGACGATGGTCGTGTACGTGCTGCTCACCATCGCCGTCTCGGCGCTCGCGGCGATCATCGGCTCGCGCCTCGGCATGGGGTTCGTGTCGGACGTCGCGCTCGTCACGCGCGAGGTGCGCAATCTCGGCGCCGCCGACGTGATTCGCGGCACGCGCGTGCAGCGGGCTGCGCGCTTCACATCGATGGGCGCGCTCATGCGCGCCATCGACGAGCTCGGCGGAAGCTTCCGTGAGTTCGCCTCGACGCAAGAGAAGGCCATCGATGCGCAGGCTGCCGCGGAGCGGATGCGCGGGCTCTTTCTCGCGTCGATGAGCCACGATCTCAAGGCGCCGCTCAACGCGATTTTGGGCTTCGCCGAGCTCGCGTCGCGCAACCCGCTCTCGCCGCCGCAGCGCGAGAGCCTCACGATCATCGAGCAGCGCGGGCGCGAGCTACTTCATCTCATTCAGACGATCCTCGACGCCGCCCGCGTCGAGGCGGGCGAGCTGACCGTGACGCCCGAAGCGACGATGGTCGGCGACGTCGTCATGTCGGCCATCGTCGACGCGCGCGAGCTCGTCACGGAAGGCGACGTGAACATCGTCGGCGAGATTCAGCCTGGCGTGCCGCGCATGTTCGTCGACCCAACGCGGATCATTCAGGCGCTCACGTCGGTCGTGCTCACCGGCATTCGCTTCGCCGAGCAGGGGGTCGTTCGTGTTCGCGCGACGGTGCCGCCGCCGGGCGACAGGCTCCGCATCGACGTCGACGTTCCCGGTCGCGGCGTTCCCAGCGCCGAGCTCGAACGAATTTTCGAAGCCTTCAAAGACCCCGAACGCGCGCGCCGCCACGGCAGCTTGGGGCTTGGCCTGTCCCTCGCGCGATCCATCCTCGAGCTTCACGGCGGCTCGGTCGACGCGAGCACGACGCAGTCGTCGGGGACCGAGTTTCACATCTGGCTCCCCGTGTCGGAGCGAAGCTCGGCGCCCACGGACGGCTTCGCGCCCCCGTCGTCGCAACGCTCGTGGTGAGCGAGGGCAGGCGCGACGACATCGCAAGGTTGACGTGTCAACCTAGCCGCGTTTAGGGGCGGCTTCGATGGCGCACAAAACGCCGTGGGCTTTGTTGCGTGTCTCCTCGCACTCGCTGGACGGAATGCTCGCTTCGACGATGCCGGCGCCCGCGGTCACCGTGAAGACGTCGTCCTTGAAGACCGCCGTGCGGATCGCGATCGCAAAATCGAGATCGCCCGTGGGCGCGACGTAGCCGATGGCGCCGCCGTAGAGGCCGCGCGGTGTGCCTTCGAGCTCGCGGATGATCTGCATCGCGCGCAGCTTGGGGGCACCCGACAGCGTGCCCGCGGGGAAGGCGGCGCGGAACACTTCGAGCGGCGGGACGCTCGCGTCGATGCGGCCGCGCACCTCGCTCACGATGTGCATCACGTGGGAGTACCGCTCGATCTCCATGCGCCGCGGAAGCTCGACGCTGCCGACGTTCGCTACGCGACCGACGTCGTTTCGCCCGAGATCGATGAGCATCACGTGCTCGGCGAGCTCCTTCGGATCGGCGAGGAGCTCTTCTTCTTGGGCGGCGTCCTCTTCGAGCGTGCGGCCCCGCGGGCGGGTGCCTGCGAGGGGGCGCACGGTCATCACGGAGTCTTCGAGGCGCACGAGGGTCTCCGGGCTCGCGCCCGCGATCT
This sequence comes from Myxococcales bacterium, assembly GCA_025354825.1. Classification (GTDB taxonomy): domain Bacteria; phylum Myxococcota_A; class Polyangia; order Polyangiales; family Polyangiaceae; genus JANXMC01. The sequence continues at coordinate 24,342 of JANXMC010000725.1, read as the reverse complement.
GCGTGCGCGATTTTTCGTCCGGCGCCGGCGGGAAATCCAAAAAGTACATATAGGGCGACGGGTTGATGACCCGCATCGCGCGGTACACGTCGAACGGATCGCGCCCTTCACCGGGCGTCTGAAACTTGCGTCCAAGCACCACCTGAAATGCGTCGCCCGCCGCGATGTACTCCTGCGCGCGGCGCACGTTCGCTTCGAAGGCCGCGTCGTCCATGCTCACGTCGACGCGCGCGGGAATGCGCGATCGGTCGGGGAGCGAGAGGCTCGAGAGCGTGACCTTGCGTTCGAGATCCGCCCGCGCCTGCGCAACGTCGTCGGGCGATTCGGCCGCGATGGTCACCGTCTGCGCGAGGCCGTCGAAAATGATGATTGTCGCGCCGCCGACGAAGCGCGCGAGGGGCGCGTCGGCCGTTCCCTCAAAGCCTTTCACGCGGTCGATGGCGTGCACCACGTCCCAAGCGAAGAAGCCTACGTGGGCGCGGGCGAAGCGCTCGGCGGGCGTCTTTCCGCCGCCGTCGGCGTGGCGCCCGAACAGGTTCGCCGCGGCGCGAAGCGGGTCGGCGTCGTTCGTGAAGGGCGCGTCGGGCAGCGGTCCTCGCTCACCGCGAAGCGACCAACCCTTGGCCGTGAGTGTCGCTTCGTAGCGCGGCTTGTAGCCGAGGATGGAGTACCGCCCCCACCGTTCGCCTCCGACGACGCTCTCTAGAAGGAACGACGCGGCCCCTCCCGAAGCTTGGCGAAGCGCCGCATAGGCGCGCACCGGCGTGATGCCGTCGGAGACGAAGGTGTGGGTCGTGATCATTTGGACGCTACGCTCGCCATCGCGCGAAGCCCGAGAAGCTGGCGCGCGCGCGTTGGATCCGCCGGCGTGCGGCCGATGGAGCGCGCATAGCTCGCGGCCCGCGCGACGAGAGGCGCGGACCCTTCCGACAGCACGCCCTTGGACAGGTAGATGTTGTCCTCGAGGCCGACCCGCGCGTGGCCGCCGAGGCGCATCGCAAGCTCGGTCATCGGCTGCTGAAATCGGCCGACGGCCGCGACGCCGAAGGTCGCGCGCGTATTGCCGGAGGTGGGAACGAGCGTCTGCATGAAGCGGACGACGTCTTCCCGCGCGCCGATGCCGCCGGGAACGCCGAGGACAAACTGGAAGTGCAGCGGCGCATCGATGACGCCTTCGGCCGCGAGCCTGAGCGCCTCCTCGACGTGACCGACCTCGTAGCATTCGAGCTCGGCCATCGAGCCGGCCGCGCGAATGGCGGCCGCGAGCCCGCGGATTTGCGCGCGCGTGTTGATGAAGACGTCGTCGCCGAAGTTGAGGCTGCCGCAGTTGAGCGTCGCCATCTCGGGCTTGCACTGAAGCGGCTGCGCGCGCTCCTCGATCGACATCCCGACGGCGCCGCCGGTGGTGGTTTGGATCACGCAGTCGGTTTTCGCGCGAATCTTCTCGATGGCCGCTGCGAACCTGTCGGCGGCCTGCGTGTTCGAGCCGTCGTCGTTGCGCACGTGCAGGTGAATCACCGCTGCGCCGGCTTCGCGGCAGCGCGCCGCCTCGTCGCCGATTTCGTCCGGCGTGATCGGCAGGTACTTCGTTTGCGCGCGCGTGAGCTCGGCGCCGACGATCGCGGCCGTGAGGATCACGTCCGACTCCGTGCTCTCGGGCGTCACGATCGCCTCGGCGGTAGGCGCGGGTCCCGCGGGTAGACCGGGCATGTAGAGCTCCTTCGGCGCTCGCTGCAGCTCCTTCGGCGTCACGCACGTTCCCACCGCGCGGCACACGACGACGGGGCTGTGAAGCACGTCGGCGGCGCTCGCGGGGAAGCCGTCTTGCCGGCGGTTCGAGACGACTTTCCGCGCCTCGAAGCGCATCTGCCGGCTCGTGCCGCCGATGCGAATCAGCTCGGCGTCGGCCTCGATGTAGTCGCCCGCGAAAACCGGCGCGAGGAACTCGATCGACTCATAGGCGCGGAAGAGTCCCTCGTCGCCGTCGAGGCGAATCAGAAGCTCGGTCGCGAGATCGCCGAAGAGCGCGAGCATGCGCGCGCCATCGACGAGCTCGCCTGCGTAGTGCGCATCGTGCGCGGACATTCGAAGGCGGAGGGTGACTTTCATGCCGACCATGGCCGAGGGAGATACCACGCCGCCGGGCGCGTTTCCGCACTCGCGCGCTCGCCCACCGCCCCGTCACGCCCATGTCGCTCGCCCTCGTGACGCACCCTTCAGCGGCGCTGCATCTCCCACCGAACATCGCCTCTGACGCGCGCCGACGCGTCGTTCGCCTCGCAAAGCTCGTGCGAATGGAGGAGCCTCTTCGAGAGCTGGCACGCCCCTTGTTTAGTCGGCGGCGTACCGACATGACGGACATCGAGAGGGCGTCCACGGGAGCTCTCCGCCTTATCCGTTCCAACGAACAGGAGCCCTCGTGATTCGCCCTATCTTGTCCGCAGCTTTTGGCGCGTTTGCCTCGCTTGCCCTCGTCGTCGCGTGCAGCGGCACCGACAACGGGAGCGAAGCCCCGTCCCAATTCGTCGACTCCGGCATCGGCGACACTGGAACATTCGATCCAGGCGATCCGAACGCGCCGCCGCTCATCACGGGCGACGGCGGGGCAGGGCAGGCACCGGCGACGAACACGCCCGAGTACGCGTGCTTCAAGTCGTCGACCATCAAGCCGTGCCGGACGTGTTGCGAAAACCTCCACCCTGCTGGGCTCAAAGTCTTCAACGACGCGATGGACCGCTGCGTCTGCCAGCCGTCCAAATGCGGCGACACGTGCGCGACGAGCTACTGCGGTTCGCCTCGAATCAAGCCGACGAACGCGTGTGCGAGCTGTGCGAACGCTGCCTCGAAGGCGCTCGACGGCGGAGGCACCACGTCTCCCAGTGACGCTTCGGTCAAGACCGACAGCGGCTCGGCGTTCCCCGAGCAAGGCATTCAGGACTGCCTCGGTTACGCGAGCGCGGCTTGCGCCGCCAACGCCGACTGCCTCGCCGTCGCGCAGTGCAAGCTCGACTCGCAGTGCGCGTCGAAGCCCACAAGCGACCCCGGCCCCGACCACTGAGTCGGTAGTCAAACGACGAGCGCGCCAGCCGTGCGAACGCGGAACGGCTGCCCCATCCGGGGCGTTTCGTGCTCAATGGATAACGTGACGCGCGCGCCCGACTGCGTTCCTCGCCTGAAACCTCGGATTCGCGTCGCCCCTTCGGCGACGCCCCGCCCCCCGAACGCGTCGCAACGCGTCGACGGGATTTGCGGGTCTCCGCGCGTCGTGATACCCCGCGAGGCGACTTATGACGCTGATTGAAGCGCGAAATCTCCCGTCGCACGTCGGGATCATCATGGATGGCAATGGCCGCTGGGCGCAGCAACGCGGCCTCGCGCGCCTTCACGGGCACCGCGAAGGGTCGAAGACGGTCCGCCGCATCGTCCGCATCGCGCGCCGGCTTGGGCTGCGGGCCCTTACGCTCTACGCCTTTAGCGAGCAGAACTGGGCGCGCCCGGAAGACGAAGTCGACGCGCTGATGGATCTCCTCCGCGACTTTCTCCTCACGGAGCGCGGCGAAATCCTCGGCAACGGCATTCGCCTCAACGCCGTCGGCAACCTCGGCCGCCTCCCGGCCATCGTGCGAGCCGTGCTCGATCCCCTCCGCCGCGAGTCGACGAACAACGACGAGATGACCCTCACCCTCGCCCTCAGCTACGGCGGCCGTGAAGAGATCGCGACGGCCGCGCGCGAGCTCGCGAAGCGAGTGCAGGCAGGCAAGCTGCACCCCGACGAGGTCACGGCCGACGCGCTCCACGCGCTCATGCCGAGCCTCCAGGTGGGCGACCCCGACTTGGTCATCCGCACCGGCGGCGAGCGCCGCATATCGAACTTCCTGCTCTACGGCCTTGCCTACGCCGAGCTCCACTTCGCCGACGTTCTCTGGCCCGATTTTTCGGAAGAAGACCTCTTCGCCGCCATCGCGAGCTACCAGCAGCGCGAGCGTCGCTTCGGCGACGTCGGCAAGGGCGTAGCGCCGGTGCCAGCCCTCGAAGGGACGCATAAGTCCGCCTCGATTCCAGCCGCCACCGCAGCCGCCGCCACCGCATTGAGCGGCACCGCATCGATTACACGTATCGCCATATAGTTTGGCGCTCTCGGCACATCGTATTCGGGGCTAAGGTCGCAAGCCGAATGAGCGAGAAAAAGGCATCGAACCTCGCCCAGCGTCTGGCTACGGCCGCCGTTGCGGCGCCCCTCATTCTGGCCCTGCTCTACAAGGGGCCGCCCCTCGGCTTCTACGCGCTCGTCTTCGCCGTGGCGATGATCGGCGTGTGGGAGCTCTTCGCGATGACCCACCCGCTCGATCGCGCCTCGCAGGCGATCGGCGTGGCCATCGGCGCGGGTGCATCGGCGGCGGTCTACTTCGGCGGTGGCGACGTGCGCGTCGTCTTCACCGTGCTCCTCGTCACGCCCCTCTTAGGCCCGCTCGTCACGCTCGTGCGGCTCGGCGACATTGGCACAACGGCTTTACGCGCCATGGCCATGAGCTTCGGCCCGCTTTACGTCGCCGTGCCCATGACGACGCTCGCGCTCATGCGGCGCGATCAAGGCGACGACGGCGCGAGCTACGTCGTCATGACCCTCATGTTCGCGTGGTTCAGCGACACCGCGGGCTACTTCGCCGGGCGCTTCCTCGGAAAGCGAAAGCTCTACGAAGCGGTCTCGCCGAAGAAGACGATCGAAGGCTCCCTTGGCGGGCTTTGCGGCAGCGTTCTCGGCGCGTTCCTCGCGCACTTTTGGTTCCTCCGCGCGATTCCCCTCGAGCACGCCGTGCCCCTCGCCATCCTCGCGGGCGCGCTCGGCCAAGCCGGCGATCTCGGCGAGTCGCTCATCAAGCGTTCGACGGGCGTGAAGGATTCCGGCCAGATCGTTCCAGGCCACGGCGGCATTCTCGATCGCGTCGACGCGCTTATCCTCACGAGCTCCGTCGTCTACGTGTACACGCTGTGGGCGAACGCTCACCCCGCGCACTAATCCGCTATTGGGCGTCACGCAGCGTTATTTTGGACTAGCCAAATAACGCTTTGCGTCTACGTATTTACAGAGTTTAGATACTTGCCACTTTCGGGCACGGGGCTAAAAGCGTGGGACCTTCGAGGAGATCCCGTGAAAGACGAAACGTCACCGAAAGCACCGAAGTCCGCCGCTGTACTCGAGTCGAGGACCCAAATGGCGACACCGCAGAAGCACTACGACTTTTATAAGGTCGTTCAGGATTATCTCGATCGCGCGGCAACGGTCGTCGATCTCGCGCCCCACGTGCGTACGATCCTGAACCAGCCGAAGAACGAGATCATCGTCAACTTCCCGGTGCGGATGGACAACGGTGAAGTGCGCCTCTTCAAGGGGTACCGCGTCCAGCACAACAACCTGCTCGGCCCCTTCAAGGGCGGCATGCGCTACCACCCGCAGGTCTCGCTCGACGACGTGAAAGCGCTCGCGGCGATGATGACGTGGAAGTCGGCGCTCATGCGTCTCCCGTTCGGCGGCGGCAAAGGCGGCATCAAGTTCGATCCGCACAGCGTTTCGCGCCACGAGCTTCAGAAGATCACGCGCCGCTTCACCCACGCGCTCGGTGAGAACATCGGCCCGGACTTCGATATCCCGGCGCCGGACGTGGGCACCAACAGCCAGGCCATGGCCTGGATGATGGACACGTATTCGAACATGGTTGGCAGCAACCAGAAACAGAGCGTGAAGGGCGTCGTCACGGGCAAGCCCGTCGCGAGCGGCGGCACCCTTGGTCGCGAAAAGGCGACCGGCCAAGGCATGATCTACTGCCTCATCGAATGGGCCAAAGAGCGCGGTTTCGAGCTCGAAGGCAAGACGATGGTGGTCCAGGGTTTCGGAAACGTCGGCTCCAACGCCGCCGTGATTCTGTCGAAGCTCGGCGTGTCGACAATCGCCGTCGGCGACCACACGGGGTACCTCTACAACCCCGAAGGCTTCAATGCCCACAAGCTGCAAGACCACGTAAAGGCCAATGGGTCGATTGCCGGTTACCCCAACGGCAAAGCGATTACGCGCGAAGAGTTCTTCGCCACAAAGACCGATATCTTCGCCCCCTGCGCCCTCGAGAATCAGATCGACGACGCAGAAGCGCGCGCGATCAACGCGACGGTCGTGGTCGAAGGTGCCAACGGTCCGACGACGCCGAGCGGCGAGAAGATCCTCCTCGAAAAGGGCGTCGAGATTCTCCCGGACGTGCTCGCAAACTCGGGCGGCGTCACTGTCAGCTACTACGAGTGGGTGCAGAACAAGCGCTCGGAAAGCTGGTCGGAAGAAGAAGTCGACGAGCGTCTCGAAGTCGCGATGAAGCGCGCGTACCGTGACGTGAGCGACATGGCCCGCAACAAGAAGTGCGACCTGCGCGTTGCCGCCTACGCCGTTGCGCTGCAGCGCATCGAAGCGGTTTACAAGGAGCGCGAGATCTTCCCCTGATGGCCTATGTCCGGACGCGTCTCGGTCGTCTGTATTACGAAGAGCGCGGCAAAGCGCGAAGATCGGACGATCCGGTCTTCGTGCTCGGACACAGCTATTTGTGTGATGGCGGAATGTGGCGCGGGCAAACGTCCGCGCTCGCCGAGCTTGGGCGCGTCGTGAATATCGACGGCCCAGGTCACGGCAAGAGTGAGCTTCCGCCGCCGTTCTCCCTCGAGGATCACGCCGCGGCGATGACCGACGTTTTCGCCGAGCTGGGGATCGGCGACGCCTACCTGATTGGGCTTTCGTGGGGCGGCATGGTCGCCATGCGCTTTGCCCTGGCGAACCCGCAGCGCGTCGCCGGCCTCGTGCTGATGGACACGAGCGCCCGCAAAGATTCGCGGTTGAACCGCGCGAAGTACCGCTCTCTGCTGCCCCTCGCGCGCACGCTGGGGCTGCCCCGCGCGCTCATCGCCCGCGAGGTATCGCCGAAAATGTTCTGCGCCAAAACGCTGCGGGAGCGGCCCGACGTGGTCTCGGCGTTCACGCGCGCGCTCAGCGGCTTCGATCGCCTCGGCATCTCACGCGCCGGCCGCGCGGTGATGACGGATCGCACGGACATCTCGTCGCGTATTTCGGAGATCCGCACGCCAACGCTGGTCCTCTGCGGCCGCGAAGACTCGGCGACGAAACCCGAAGAGAGCGAGCTCATCGCGCGGCGAATCCCGGGAGCACGCCTCTCCTTCATCGACGACGCGGGGCACCTCTCGGCCCTCGAGCGGCCCGAGGTGGTGACGCGCCATATCGTCGATTTCGTTCGTGGCCTATCGTAATTGGTAGTCGTGATGACTGCCAATTAGGGCAATCGCGAAGCGCTAAAAAGTCCCGACGACGCCGATCCCATACGCGGGTACGGGGCCGTTGCGCGTCTCGCTCGAGCCGATGACCCCGCCCATGGGGAGAGCGTGGTACAGCGCCGCGCCCGGCTTTTTCCCAGTCGATGGCGGCGTTGCGTCGCGCGTGAGGAGCGTCGCCACGGTGCCTCCCGCGAGGGTACCCGCCATGGTCGCAATGAGGAACGCCTGCGACTTCGGTTTGGTTACGTCGTTGAGGAGCAGCGGGCTTGCGAGCGCCGCGCCGGCGAGGGCGCCGACGCCAACACCCAGATCGACGAGGAAGACGCGCGAGGGGCTCACTTTGATTTGCGTGGCGAGAGCGCCCGCGCCGATGAGGCCCAAAGCGGTGCCGATCCCCGCGCCCGAGGCGGGTGTCGCGTCGAGAGAGCCTTGCGCGAGAAGCTCGGAGACGCCGCCCAAGAACATGCCGAGGGCCGCACCGGAGTGCGTGAGCGCGGCGCCGCCGTCGTCGACGTGGCCCGCCGCAAGGGTCGCCGTGGCCAGCGTAATTCCCGCGATGCCGCCGCATACGCCCCACGTGTAGCGGTCGGAGAGCGGCTTCACCTCGCGGCCGCTGGCGAGCAAGAGCCCCGAGCCCGCGCCCCACCACGCGCCCGCGGAGATGAACCACGCCTCGCCGGGGCGGACGTCCCACTCTTCGGCCACGAGCAGCGCGCTGCCGACGCCGATGCCGGTGCCGAGGGCCAAAAGTGGATACAGAACGCGCGGATCGTCGGAGCCGCTCGCGCGCTGAATGCTGTAGGCGACATAGGCGCCGAAAAGCGCGGTGTTCATCGCGAGAACCGCGCGGCCGGGGGAGCGCGCCGGCGGCGTGAGGCCGAGCGACCGCGGGTCGCGCGGCGCTTGGTCTTTGGGCTCCTTCGGTTCGCCTGCAGTTGGCGGTGTGAGCAGGCCGCGGAGCATCACGAGTCCACGCACGGCGACCTCGCTGCCGCGGACTTTTTCGAGGCGTACGCGCAGCTCGTGCCCCTTCGGCGGGACCACGACGATGCGCACGAGATACTGGTCGCCGCCGGCGCTTTCGATGCGCGGGCTCACGACCCACGTGCCGCCAGGTGCGTCGCCTTCGATCGCCTGCGAGCCGCGCTCGGCGCGTTCGATCATATCGAGATCGCGCGCATGGCCGGGCGCGGGGCCGGGATCTGCGACTTGGAGCGACAGCCCGAGGTCTTGAACGGCGTCGCGCAGGGTCGCGTCGAGCTCCTGCGCGCGTGCGAAAAGGCCCACTTCCGACTCGGCGGGCCTTCGCAGCGGCTCTCTGCTCGGAGCGTCGCCCGCAGGCGAGAGCGTCGGCCACACGACAATGGGCTCGCGCTCGGCGGTGGCCGCGGCCGCATCGAACGACGCCGTCGAGATCGCGCCGAATGCGCTCAGCGAAAAAGCGAGCGCCGCCATCGAGACCGCGCGGGAGACGCGCGGCATCGCGCGGCTCAGAACATCACGACGCCGTTGAGCCACAGGTCGACGAGCGTGGTGTCGTCGGCTGAGAATCGCCGACCGGGGAGGTCGATCACGGCGCGGTGATCCGGGTTTGGAATGCCCGTGATCGGCGCCGTGCTGGTACCCGCGTGGCAAGGGCCAGAGCGGTCTGCGTCGGATTTGAAGTCGGGATTGCAGGCGTCGGCCGCCGTAATCAAATGGGATTGTACGAAGGTGAGCCCCATTCCCAAGTTGAACTTCACGAACTCGCCGGCCTGCCACGTGAGCTGCGCGCGGCCGCCCATCGTCCCATAGGCGTGTTGGTCGGTAATCCCGGTGAAGAAGACTTTCTCGAGGCTCGTGTCTGCGACGCTCACCGTGGTCGGCGTGCCGTTGAGCGTGCCCGCGGCGCCCTTGTAGCCGCCCGGGTTGGCCGAGCGGAGGCTCGCGGCGTTCGACGTCCCGAGCGCGTCGAACAGCTCGGAGTAGTCGCGGCCGGGCGAGTGGTACGCGCCCACGACGCGGAAATCGACGACGAAGCGTTGAAACGCCTCGCGCTGCTCCCACGGAATGACTTCGAGCCCCATCTGAAACGTGCCGACCAGCGGCGGGCGCGTGAGGAGCGGCCCGTCGAGACCGGTTGCGCCGAAGTCGCTGCGTGACTGGGGGAACTCGGCGAGGAACGACATCGTCGTATAAGGCTCGACGTATCCGAAGCGGCGCGAGAACGCAGTGTGCGCGTAAACGGCATTCACCGCGCGGCTAATGCCTTGATCGCGCCCCGACGTCGGCGTCGCCGGATCGGGGCATTTGGCCGGGGCGGTGCCACCCGCGACGCTTGGTGCAGGCGCGGTATCGCGGCACGCGTGCAGCGCGCCGCCGACGCCGAATCGCCCTTCGACGCCGACGACCCAGGTCGGTTTCGTCGGATCGCGTTGCTGGTTGAAAATCGCCAAATCGAGGCCCGCCGCAAGGTAGTCGACGCCGCTGCGGGTGGGGCTTTTGAACGGAATCGAGAAGAGCTGCGCGCCGGACGGATCGGCCAAGCGCTGGGGGTTGCGCGTCGAGCCGTCGAGGTCTTGCAGTTGGCGAGAGTCGGCCAACACGAGGGGCAGCCGCAGAAGCAGCGCGAGGTCGTGGTAAATGCCAATTTGCGCGCCGACGTTGAGGGTGCTTATCGACTGCGAATACTTGGCGACGTTCTCGGTGGAGGCGACGAAGTTGCCAGTCGAGAGGCCAGGTTGGTTGAGCGACGTCTCGCGACGAATGTTGCTGCTCTTCCACTGTTGGCTAAAGCCGAGGGACAGATGCAGATCGAACGGGTCGTCCTTGTCGAACGCGTCGACGACGCTCGTGATCTCCCCCGTCTCGCTGAGAAGCCGCGGCTCGCCCGCGGTGACCGGCTCGTCGGCGTGGGCGATGCCTGGGGAAAGTACGAGCGTCACGGTCGACGCCGCCGCGCACGCGAGCGAGACGAATGCAAGGGGCAACGGCGACGTGCCGCGGCCGGCCCGTACGCACCGGAGCGGTTTCTGTGCCTTCACGAGCATCCTCGCGGACGCTAACGGTCCGCGCTTCTGCGTGTCAATATCGCAGCGCGGTCGGTCCATCGGAGATTCACGGTGCGGCCGACTTCCATCGCGCGGTGGCTTCGCGAACGCTTTCGAGCAGCGCCCCCTGCTCGCCATGGGGGAGGGCGGCGGCACGCAATTCGGCAACGGCGCATGTGACGTGGGCGAGGCGCCTCGCGGTCACGTGCCGCGCGGTGAGCGCGCCCACGGGAGCATTGGGCTCGGCGAGGCTCACGGCAATCGACTTCGCCGTCGTGGCGGCACGCTGGCAGTCGGCGAGGGCCGCCGCAGCCCGCGCGTTTGCCGTGGCGTCGGTCTGCGCAAACGTGAGCACGACCTGCGTGGGCGCATCGATGCGCGCCCAGCTCGCGGCGTCGCCGTCGTTCGAGCCCGCGTCGGCGCCCGCGTCGTCTGCCTTCGGGTCGCCCGAATCGGGCGGGTGGAGCGGCGTGACCTTCCACGGCGCCGCGTGGGCATCGCGAGCCGTCGCGAGATACGCGGTCCCGCGATCGAGGCGAAGGGTCGCCTTCGTGACCACGCCCTCCTTTGCCGAGACGATGAGCGTAAGCCCGGCGGCGCCGTACCGAACGACGCCGAATGGCGAGATGACCCACTCTTCGGCGCCAAGCGTTTCGCCGGCCCCCGGCGCGCTCTCGAAGCTGCCCGAGGCGATCCACGACTCTTCTTCTTGGTGCACGCAGGCGCGAATGAGCGCGGGGCCGAAGAACGTCGTCTCCCGCGTCGTGCGCGGATCCTTCGCGGTGATCTTCGCGGCCTCACCGAGGTCGAGCCACGTCGACGACGGGACGTCGGCGCCTGGATAGAGCAGCGGCGCGCCGCCATGGCCCGGCGTCGTCCCCACGATGAGGGCAGAGACCTTGCCCGTAATGCCGATGACGCGGCACGGAAGCGTCGCGGCCGAAGGCGGATTCGCGGCGGCGCCATGAGTCACGGCTGGCGACGACACGCTCGACGTCCCGGCGGCGTCGGTCGCCGCGCCGTCCACGGGCGCGGGCTTACGGCAGGCGGGCGCCGCCCACAGCACGACGAGCCCCACGAGGGCAGCCTGGGCGCGCGTCATCCTCGTTCGGGTGAGGCGACGTCGATGCTGTCGTCGTCCACGTCCGCGAAGATGTCGACGGTGATGTCTTCCGCAGAGAGCTCTTCACGCGCGGTGCGAAGCTCGCTGCTCGTCGTATCGAGTCGCTCGGCTAGGACTCCGAGGAACTGCCAAAGCATCTTCACGGCGATTTCGTGCTCCTTTCGGAGGATCTCGAAGAAGTCCGAACGGCGAATCGTAATGAGCTCGGCGAGCCCCACGGCCACTACGGTGGCCGATCGCGGCACGCTTCGAATGAGCGCCATCTCGCCGAAGTTCTCTCCGGGACCAAGCGTGGAGAGCGTCGCGTCGCCGCGCATCACGCGCACCTGACCCGAGAGCACGACGAACAGCTCGTCACCCTTGTCACCTTCGCGAATGACACACTGATCGTGGGCATACGTGCGCGCCTCGACGATTTGCATCACGCGGAGCATTTCGCGCTCGGTCAGCCGCGCGAACATAGGCATTCGTGCAAGCACCTCGCGCTTCAAACGGAGCCGCTTGGCGCGCGTGTCGTCTTCGGCCCCCTCGTCACCGAGCTTTACGATGACGGCCGTGATGTTGTCTTTGCCGCCGCGTTCGTTGGCGAGCTTGATGAGCGTTTTGGCCGACGCGTCGCCTTCGAGCGTGAGGTATTCGCGCAGCTCGTCGGCCGACTGCAGATACCCCGCGAGGCCGTCGCTCGAGAGCAGGAACGTGTCGCCCGGAAGCACCTCGATGACGAGCGTGTCGACCTCGACCCGCTCGTACACGCCGACGGCGCGCGTGATCGCGTTTTTGTGAGCGACCTTTTCGATCTGCTCGCGCGACAGCTTGCCGCGCTTAATCAGCTCGTTGAACACCGTGTGATCTTCGGTGACCTGCTGCACGCGCCCGCTGCGCATCAAGTAAATACGGCTATCGCCGACGTGGGCAATGAAACCCTGGTGACCCAAAATGAGAATCGCGCTGAGCGTGGTTCCCATTCCGCGCTTCGCGGGATCGCTCTGCGCCTCCATATGAATCTTCGCGCAGGCGCTCTGCACGGCGTGCTCGAGCAGGGCGATGACCTCGCGGGGCGTAACCGTCGGAGACTCGTCCGTTTCGAGCGAGACGGCCCCACCGCCCACGTAGGTCGACAGTGCGTCGCGCGAGCCTTTCAGCTCTTCGTGCACCGTCCGGACGGCAATGGCGCTGGCGACCTCACCGGCCGCATGCCCACCCATTCCGTCGCACACGATGAAGAGCGCGAGCTTCTTGTCGACGAGGAAGTTGTCCTCGTTGTGGTCACGAACGCGACCGACGTCTGTCGCGGCGTAAAAGCGAATGCTGTCGGTGGGCTTCATGGAAGAGGCGAGTTTCATGATGCCACGCGTGGCCTCTCGTAAGCTTCAACAACTTTCGAGGCGCGCGCGCCGCGTAGGACGAGGCCGCACCGACGCGTTCCTTTGTGCACGTGCGCTCCCGGTGCTTCAGGATCACGTCGCGTCGTCGTCTTCGGTTTTGTCGCCGCCGCCGCGAAGTCCGAGGGCGCGCATCTTCTTGTAGAGATGGCTCCGTTCGAGGTCGAGCGCCCGCGCCGTCGCGGCCATCTGCCCGCCGTGATGGGCGAGGGCATCTTGAAGTATCACCCGTTCGGACTCGTCGACGAGGACGCGAAACGGCGCGCCCGGCCGGTAGAGCCCGGTCGCCTTGGACGCGCCACCGCCCGGCAGGCAGGTGCGAACGTCGTCGACGGAAATGAGATCGTCGGGAGTCAAAATGACCATTCGCTCAATCAAATTACGGAGCTCACGCACGTTCCCTGGAAACGTGTAGCTCGCAAGGGCGGTCATCGCGTCGTCGGCAATGCGCATATCGCGGCGGTCGTTTGCTTTGGATACGAGCTCGAGGAAGTGTTTGACCAATATCGGAATATCCTCGCGCCTCGCCCGCAACGGCGGAATCGCGAGGGGAAGCACGTTCAGGCGGTCGTAAAGGTCGGCGCGAAACGAACCTTTGTCGCACGCGTCGACGAGATCGCGGTTCGTCGCCGCGACGACGCGCGCGTCGACCTTGATGGTCTCGTTCCCACCGACACGCTCGATCTCGCGCTCTTGGAGCACACGCAGAAGCTTTGCCTGCATGGCTGCGGGCATGTCGCCCACCTCGTCGAGAAACAGCGTCCCGCCGCTCGCGCGCTCGAACTTCCCGCGACGCTGTTTCGTGGCCCCCGTGAACGCGCCCGCTTCGTGCCCGAAGAGCTCGCTCTCGATAAGCTCACTCGGAAGCGCCGCACAATTGAGCTTTTCGAGCGGCCCCTTCGCCCGCGGCGACATCTCGTGGATCGCCCGCGCAACGAGCTCTTTCCCCGTCCCCCGCTCACCCGTCACGAGCACCGTCGCGCTGCTTTTCGCCGCGCGCCCAATCTGCTCGACGAGCCGCTTGATGGGCGGGCTCTCCCCCACGAGCTCGAAGCTCAGGCCTGCCGCCTGACGAAGGGCCTTCGCCTCGGCCTCGGCCCTGTCGAGCCGAAGCGCCGTCTCGATCGTAATCAGCAGAGCATCGGTATTGAGCGGCTTCTCGAGAAAATTGAGCGCCCCGAGCCGCGTCGCCCGCACCGCCGCATCGATGGTCGCGTGCCCGCTCATCACGATCACGGGCGTGAGCGTCTTCGCCGCCCGAACGCGTTGAAGCAGCTCGACCCCATCGCCATCGGGGAGCTGCACATCGAACAAACACAAGTCGTACGTCCGCTTCGAGAGCTTCTCCTCGGCAATCCGCACGCCCCCCGCCACATCGACCGCATACCCCTCGAGCGTCAGCGCCTTCTGCAACGTCGTGAGAATCGCGGGCTCATCATCGACGACCAACAAATGGGCACGGGCCATCCCCACAACCTAGCCCTTGCCGACCCGCTTTGCCCTCGCAGAGAAATCAAACGGTGAGGCGGGGAGGCAAGGAGGGGGTGGAGGCAGGAAAGATGAAGTCCATCAGCACCAAAAACCCTACGTCGAGAGTGACCTTGTTCGCCGAAAGCTCAGAGCTCGTCTCCCTCCTTGCCTCCTCGCCTCCCCATTAGATTCCGATCTGGATGTTCGCTCGTCCAAACACCCCCAAGTGGAGACAGGTCGGCGCTGAGCTCGGGGTGGAACGTCGCGGCGGTGATCGCCCCTTGGCGCACGAGCACGGGTGAGCCCTGGTAGGTCGCGAGCACTTCGACTCTTGAACCCACGGAGTCGATTCGTGGGGCTCGGATGAAGACGAGGGGCACTCGTCCGTCGTCGCTGACGGTTTCGAGGCTATCGAGCTGTCGGCCGTAGGCGTTGCGCGTGATGGTGCAGTCGAGGAGGCCGAAGCTCCATTGCGTGGGGGAGCGCACCTCGCGTGCCAGGAGGATGGCGCCGGCGCAGGTCGCGAGGACGGGGATGCCCGATTCGATGCGCGTCGCGAGGGGCGCGGCGAGACCCGCTTCGTCGAGCAGTCGAAGCTGCGTGCTGCTCTCGCCGCCCGGCAAAATAAGCCCTTCGATGCCTTCGAGGTCGCTCACTTTTCGTATTTCGGTCGTACGATGACCGAGCTTTTCGCAGGCGCGGGCGTGGGCGTCAAACGCGCCTTGCAGCGCGAGGATGCCGATGCGCATTACACGCCTCGGCTGGCGAGGCGCGCGTCGTCCGGCAGGCTCGAGACTTGGGTGCCGCGCATCGCTTCGCCGAGGCCGGTGCTGATCTCGGCGAGGCGCGCGGGGTCGCGCCAGTGGGTCGTGGCGAGGACGACCGCGCGGGCGCGCTTGGGGGCGTCTTCGCTAAGGAAGATGCCGCTGCCGACGAAGACCGATTCGGCGCCGAGGGCCATGCAAAGCGAGGCGTCGGCGGGCGTCGCGATCCCGCCGGCGGCGAATTGCGGTACGGGGAGCTTCCCCTCTTTCGCGACGCGCGCGACGAGATCGAGCGGCGCGCCGAGGCGCTTCGCTTCGTTCACGAGCTCTTCGGGGCCCATCATCGTGAGCCTTCGCATCTCGGTGCGGATGGCGCGCAAGTGGCGCACGGCTTCGACGATGTCGCCGGTGCCGGCTTCGCCTTTCGTGCGAATCAGCGACGCCCCCTCGGCGATTCGGCGGAGCGCTTCGCCGAGGTTTCGGCAGCCGCAGACGAACGGCACGCGGAAGGCGTGCTTGTCGATGTGAAGGTCGGGGTCGGCCGGCGTGAGGACTTCGCTTTCGTCGACGAAATCGACGGCGAGCGCTTCCAAGATTTGCGCTTCGATGAAATGCCCAATTCGGCATTTGGCCATGACAGGAATCGATACCGCGCTTTGAATTGCGCGAATCATCGCCGGGTCGCTTGCCCGGGCCACGCCGCCCTCCTTGCGAATTTGTGCGGGGACGCGCTCGAGAGCCATGACCGCGCAGGCGCCGGCCTGTTCGGCGATGCGCGCATGCTCGGTGTTGACGACGTCCATGATGACGCCACCTTTGAGCATTTCGGCGAAGCCGATCTTCGTTGTAGGCGCGGAGGTAGTCATGAATGTAGCTCCTTTGGAAAGAACGATTTGAATGCGGATTAGACCGCTTCGAGCCGTGCGGTCTCGCGCGCGGTCGGCTCCATTCGTTGCGGCTCGGCGGCGGCTCTGAGCGCTTCGCCGAGGCGGCGTGCGCCGAGCAGAAGCCGGTCGGCCGGTTCGGCGCAGAACGTGAGGCGAAGGCCTCGCTCGGAGCGTCCGTCGATCGCTTGCAAGGTGCTGGGGCTCACGAGAACGCCGCGCCGGCGCGCCTCTTCGAAGACCTCTTCGGGCTGGTAGCGGTCGGTGAGCGGCAGCCACAGCACCACGCCACGGGGCGGCGATTTCCACGTGAGACCGCGCGGCAAGTGCGCTGCGAGCCCACGCTCGAGGGCGTCGCGACGGGCTCGGTATTCGGGCAGCGTTCGGTTCAAGTGGGCGCGCAGGTATCCGCGCTCTAAAAACTCGGCGAGCGCGTACTGAAGTAGCACCGAGGTCCCCAGGTCCATGGCGTGCTTAATGGCAACGAGCGTTGGGCGCAGCGCCTTCGGGCAGACGATGAACCCCACGCGAAGGGCCGGAATGAGCCGCTTGCTGAAGGTGCCGAGGTAAATCACGTCGCCGTCGAGGGCGCGCATCGGCGGCGGCGACGGCTCGCCGTCGAGGTTCAAATCGGCGCCATAATCGTCTTCGATAATGGGCACTCCGTGCTGGCGCGACCACGCGACGAGCTGCGCGCGCCGCTCGGGCGAAATCGTCGCCGTCGTCGGGTTGTGCGCATTGGGCATGAGATAAAGCCCTTTGGCGCCCGACCGCGCGTGGCGGTCGAGGGCGGCGAGATCGGGCCCTTCGTCATCGGTCGCGACGGGCTGCACGCGCGCGCCGGCGAGGGTCAAAAGGTTCAACGCGCCGATGTACGTCGTCGGGTCGACCAAGAACGGATCGCCTGGGTTCACAAGGGCGCGCGCGATCAGATCGAGAGCCTGCTGGCTCCCCGTCGTGACGATGATGTCCTCCGCCGTCGCCGGTACGCCCTGGCGCGCGAGGTCTTCGGCGATGAGACCGCGAAGGCGCGGAAGGCCGTCGGCCGATGCATACGACAGCGTGTCGGCACCTTTGGTTCGGAGCACGTGGTCCATGCAACGGCGCAGGAGCTCGTGGGGCAGGAGATCGGCCGACGGCTGCATGCGCGTGAGGTTCACCGCAGCGCGATCGCTCGGCCGGGCGGCAAGCCGCGCGAAGCGGCCGAGGGGCTCGGCGACGGCCGCGCGCGAAACGAGGGACGACCAGGGCATTGCCCCGCCGGCCTCGGCAGGTTTGGGCACCGCGCCGCCGCGCTGCGCCGCGACGAACGTGCCGCGCCCAACGACGGATGTGACGAAGCCCGCGTGCTCGAGATCGACGTAGGCGCGGACCACCGTATTTCGATGGGTCGAAAGCTCGCGCGCGAGATCGCGCGTGGGGGTGAGGCGATACCCGGCAGGGAAGGCGTTGCTGCGGATGCGCGCGACGACCTGCTCGAAGATCTGCTTGTAGAGAGGCTCGTCGGCGCTCGGATCGAGCGAGAGACCAGTGCTCGCAACCATGGTGACCTCGTGGATTGGTCTACTTCATGGCCCAAACGGTCCGGGTCGGAAAGGTCCGCCCGCGAAATAGCGAAAGGACCAAGTAGTCCAATGGGGGCCGAATTGTCGCCCAGGGCCTTAGCGCTTTCCCTTCAGTACGTCGAAATCCCGCTGTTCATAGTGCACGCCGTCGAGGCCGTTCGAAACCCACGCCTCGCGCAGCTGGAGCTCGTCGCGGAAGGACCGGTACACGTACACGTCGCCCACGCTCGGAGCGGTGCTCGCGCCGAAATCGTCGACGGTCTCGGGCTTCGTGAACGAGCGGTCGCCCACGCTTCGATCGAACATGAACGGGTGGTTGTGCGCATGGGCGATGAGCACCATTCCACTCTTCACGTCGGCCTCGAGGAGGTCGCCGATCTCGGGGCGCATTTGCACACGCGTGCGGCCGAACGTCGACACGTAGAGCTTCACGCGACCTTTGCCGCGAACGACGAAGGCGCCGTACTCCGCGGGGCGCTCAACCATCGATGCGACGGCGGCGGAACGCGAAAAAAGCATTCGCTCGATGCAGTTGGGATTGGCAAATACGCCGACCGTTCCCGCGAGGAGCAGCTCGCCGTTGGCCGCGTCGTCTGCCGCGCCGATGCGATGCATGAAGCCGTTTTCTCGCGCCACGAGCGCGCTCGCGTCCGGCGGGTGGCCAAGGCGCGCGCTCACCTGCGCGCGGTACGTGGCGGCGGCGTCGTCGTCGGGTGCAGGGGCGAAGAGCGCCGGCGAATCGGGAAGGTCGAAAAGAACGTGGAGCTCCTCGGGTGTCGCGTTCGCCACCGCGATCGTCGTCGGCGTAGGGAGCACGCCGCACGTCGCGACGATGGCTTCATGCGAAGGTTGCGCCGGCATCGGTCCGCGCGAAGCCGCGGGCGCGCACGCCGTGGCGACGACAGCGGCCGCGCCGAAAGACACGGCGCAAAGGAGTGAGCGAATACGAGGGGCTAGCGCGCAAAAGGTCATGGGCTCTCTCGTACGTTGGGTGCCTTTCGATCCTTCCCGCGCGCAGCACCGCGCGGCGACGATCGCACCTCCGCGGTTGACGTCGTCGCGAGACCTGGCTTTCTTCGGCGGTCCATGACCGACGCAAGCCTCGCCACGCCCGCTTCCGCAAAAGAGTACGACCCGACGCCGCGAATTGCGGGCGAGCTCTCGCTCCCCCTCGCGGGCGTGCGGGCGGTGGCGAAGCTGCTCTCGGAAGGCGGCAGCGTTCCGTTCATCGCGCGGTACCGCAAGGAGCAGACGGGCGGTCTCGACGAAGTTCAGATTCGCGATATCGAAGAAAAGCGAGCGTACTACATGGAAATTCACGAGCGCCGCCAGACGGTGCTCGGCGAAATCGAGAAGCAGGGGAAGCTGACCCCCGAGCTTCGCGCGAAGATCGAGAGCTGCTGGGTGAAAGCCGAGCTCGAGGACTTGTACCTCCCGTACAAACCGAAGCGCCGCACCCGGGCGATGATCGCCCGCGAGCGTGGTCTCGATCCCCTGGCGCGGCGCATTCTCGAGCAGCCGACGGTGGGCGATCCGCAGGCCGAGGCCGCGGCGTTCGTCGATTTGGTGAAGGAAGTCCCCGATGTGAAGGCCGCCCTCGCCGGCGCCCGCGACATCGTCGCCGAAGCGATTGCCGAGCGTGCCGACGTGCGGTCCCTCGCGCGCGATCTGTTTCAAAAGGAAGGGGTCATCGGCGTCGAGCGCGTTCCCGAGAAGACGAAAGAGCCTACGAAGTTCGAGGCCTATTACGACTTTTCGGAAAAGGCGGGGACGATTCCATCCCACCGCTATTTGGCAATCCGCCGCGGGGAGGCCGAAGGCGTTTTGCGCGCGAACATCGATATCGATCGCGATTCGGCGCGCTCGCAAGTAGGCCGGCTGGCAGCGGTGAAAGCGGCGTCGCCGTTCCGCGAGCAGGGGGAGCTCGCCGTGAAAGACGCGATCGACCGCCTCTTGTGCCCGAGCATCGAGAACGATCTGCGCGTCGACATGAAGCTCGCCGCCGATCGCGACGCCGTCTCGATCTTCGCCGAGAATCTTCGCAAGCTGCTCCTCGCCGCGCCCCTGGGTCGCCGCGTGATTCTCGGCATCGACCCGGGGCAGCGCACGGGCTGCAAATGCGTCGTCGTCGACGACACGGGCAAGCTCCTCACGCACACGCTCATCAACCTGGTGCAGGGCGACCGCGCGATGGCCGAGGCGAAGAGGATCGTCACCGAGCTCGTCGCGAAGTACGAGCCGTTCGCCATCGCCGTCGGCAACGGCACGCACGGCCGCGAGACGCAGGACTTCTGCCGCGACCTCTTGAAAGAGCTGAAGAAGCCGGAGGTGCTCATCGTCCTCGTCAGCGAGTCGGGCGCGTCTGTGTATTCTGCAAGTGATGTAGCCCGCGAAGAGTTCCCCGATCTCGACCTCACCGTGCGCGGCGCCGTGTCGATCGCGCGCCGCTTGCAAGACCCCCTCGCCGAGCTCGTGAAAATCGACCCGAAGGCCATTGGCGTCGGGCAGTACCAGCACGACGTGTTTCAGCCGCTGTTGAAGCGAAAGCTCGAAGAGGTGATCGAGAGCTGCGTGAACAAGGTTGGTGTCGAGCTGAACACCGCGAGCGCGCCGCTCCTCGCGCATGTCGCCGGCGTCGGGCCGTCCCTCGCGAAGAAGATCGTGAAGCACCGCGAAGAAAAAGGCGCCTTCGCGTCGCGCGCCGATCTCTTGAACGTCAGCGGCTTCGGCCCGAAGGCGTTCGAGCAGTGCGGCGGCTTCGTGCGCATCCACGGCGGGAAGAACCCGCTCGACGGCAGCGCGGTGCACCCGGAGCGCTACGCGCTCATCGAGCAGCTCGCGAAGGACGCGGGGCTCAAGGTCGAAGAGCTCCTCGGCAATCAAAAGGCCGTCAACGCGATCCCGTGGGCGAAATACGTGTCGGCAGAAGTCGGCATGCCGACCCTCGAAGACATTCAGAAGGAGCTCGTGAAGCCCGGTCGCGATCCGCGCGACACGTTCGAGGCGCCGGCCTTCCGCGACGACGTGCGGAAGATGGAAGACCTCGTCGTCGGGATGACGCTCGAAGGCGTCGTGACGAACGTGACGGCGTTCGGCGCGTTCGTCGACGTCGGCGTGCACCAGGACGGCCTCGTCCACGTGTCGCAGCTCTCCGACAAGTTCGTGAAAGACCCCCACGAGGTCGCAAAGGTGGGCGAGAAGATCAAAGTGCGCGTTCTCGAGATCGACCTGGTGCGGAAGCGCATCGCGCTCACCGCGAAGAGCGGCCAAATGCCGCACGCAGCGCCGGGCGATCGCAACGCGTCGCAAGGTGGTGGCGGCGGTGGCGGTGGCGGCGGTGGCGGCGGTGGACAGCGCGATGCGCGCCGCGACGCGCCGCGCGGAGGCCAACACGGGCAACGCGGAGGCAACGCAGGCAATGCGCCGCAAAGCAATCAGAAGCTCGCGAACATTCCGGCGTTCTCGAATACGCCCTTCGCGAACTTGCTGAAGCGGAGCTGATCGCCGCAGCACCGCTGTGCAACGCACGCTTAGGACTTTAGACTCCCTCCCCAGCATGCGTCGAAGCCGGATTTCCGCTGTAGCCGTGGTCGCGTTGGCACTCATCGCCGGGTGCGGCGCGGCCTCGGGAGGGGGCGCGGCCTCCGTGCACGGCGAGCGTTCGGGCGCCGCGTCGAAAGAGGTGACCGACGACGCCTTCGCCGGTGCGGTGCACGATCTGCTGCTCAGCGAGCCCGGATCGAAAGAGCGCGCGGTGCGTCTCTCGGGGGTCGTCTCGCGGCAGATGCTCCGCGCCGACGCGCAGTTCAAAAACAGGCAGGCCGATCGCGGCATCGCCGCCGTGACGGGTGGGCTTTACCTCGTTCGTCGCGGCGAGCTCACGACCGAGATGCTCGGCACGGGCGGCGCCTCGGCACTTCGCGAGGCCGCGCGCGAGCTCGCCAGCCGCGGCGACGAAGGGCGTGCGCGGGCGATCTACGAGCTGCTCGCGCGCGTGTCGTCGCCGGCCGACGCAAAAGAGATTCAGTCGCACCTCGATGCGATTCAGGCGTGGACGCGCGACGCCGTCGGCAAAGGTGGACCTGTGGCGAGCGCGGGTGGGCTTCAGCGCGTTGCCATGAAGCGTGCGCTCTTGGAGCCAAGCGAAGCGGCCCGCGATGAAGCGGCCAAGCTCACGGTCGACTGGATTAAAAAATCGATCGTCCTCCGCCAGAACTACCGCTCGACGCGAACGGCGCCGCCGCGCGAAGAGGCGCAAGAGGCCTTCCGCGCGCTGCAGGTGGGAGGCACCACGCTCGCGGCGATCTACGTGCGCGACGGCGACGCTGCCGGTGCCCTCAAGGCGATCGATCAGGCGCAGGCGAGGGATCTCGTATCGGACGGCCTCTTCGGGGCGCTCGAAGCGCTCGCCGTGAAGGTCGACGCCGCGCGCTACCTCGACGTGCTCAAAGAGCTTCGCCCCGCGCCCGGTCGCGACGCCCAACGCGAAGACGAAGACACCGGCGACGAGCGCGAGCTGTTTCGCGGCGTCGCGTTTCGGGTGGCGATGGAAGCGTACCGCCTCGATCCGTCGAACCCGGAGATCGCAGGCGTCCTCGCCGCAGGTTTGCAAGAGCTCGGCATGGGCGAGGCGAGCCCGGCGGTGCTCCTCGAAGCCGTCAAGGCGCACCCCGATGCGCGCATTGCTGGCGGCGCGCTCGCGATCACCATGCAGGCGATGATGTTCGAGGTCGACGCGGGCGACCCTGCGGCCGCGCGGCGTGCGTTCAAGGCGTCGACGCCGCTCCTCGAAGCGGCGGACGCAAAAGGGGTGGCGGGCAAAGCGCAGCCGAGCGCGGCGAAGGTCCACGCTCTCATGGGCGACATCGAGCTCCGCGAAGGGCGCATCGACGAGGCCCGCGTACAGTTCAAAGCCGCCGCCGCGAGCGAGCCGTCGGGCATCGTGCTGCTTTCGCTGGCGCGCATCGAGTGGCACGCAAAAGAGGTCGACCCGGCCGTCGCGCACTTGAAAGAGGGGCTCGCGTCGCCCGACACCGCGAAGAACCCCGCGCTCAAGGGGGAAATTCTGCTGCTCATGTCGGACATCGCGCGCGAGCGAGGCGACGTGCAGGGGGCCCGGGCGCCGCTCACCGACGCGCTCAAGGTGCTCACGGCGGCCCGTGCGGGGGCCGACGCCGAAGAGCGCGCGCGCATCGAGCGAACGCTGTCGCGCGTGCTCGATCGGTTCGGCGCCGACAAGCCCGCGAAGAGTGCGCTCGAGCGCGCGCTGCAAGCGACGCCGCGCGACAAGCAGCAGACAGCGCAGACCGCAGGCCAGCTCGTGGGGCGAGCGTTGGTGCGCAGCGATCTTGCGGGCGCGCGCGACGGCCTCTCGCGCGCTCTCGCGGCCGACATCACGGGGGACGATCTCGTCTACTTCGCGCTTTGGGTGCGCCTCGTCGAGAGGCAGCTTCGTGCGCCGAGCGACGGCGTTCCGAGCCGCATCTTCCAGACGATTCCCGACGACGGTCGCTGGCTCGGGCGCCTCGCGGCGTTCGGTGCCGGGCGCATCAAGCCGGAGGAGCTGGTCGCGAGCGCGAAGAGCCCGACGCAAAAGACGGAAGCGCTCTTCTACTCGGCGATGGAGCGTCGCGTTTCGGGCGACACGAAAGGCGCCGACGACGGCTTGAAGCAGGTCGTCGCGGGGCCGGGCCTCGAGCTCATGGAAATGGGCTTCGCGCGCGACATCTTGAGCGGGAAGAACGCCCAGCTGTCGGGACCGCTGCCGGCCGACGTTCAACTTCCTCAGTAGCCTCGCCACGCTCACCAGGCTGCAGCGGGCAGGCCTGGTGAACGCGCTCGTCGCGCGGCTACGCGCGGGTCACTGCGTGCTCGTGCCGCCCTTGACCATCGTGCACGCCCCGGCCGCGCAGACCGGCTTCGCGTCGCGGCACGGGTCCATGAGGCAGCGGACGCCCGGCGTCTTGCACGTGGGGTTCGCTTGCGAGCGGGCGAGAACGCGGCAGTCGCACCCGGTGCAGTAGTCCGAGAAGATGCGGCAGTCGGCATCCGTCGAGCACGCGCCGTTCGTCGCGCCGACGGGCGCGGTGGGGCCGACGCCGATCGGGTGAGCCGGCATCGGCGTGCCCGGCTTCTGCACGATGACCGGAACGCCACCCGTCGGGATCGGACGCGCGGGCGGAGCCGTCGTCGACCCCGGTGGCGGCGTCACGGTCGACGGAGTGCCATACGCAGGCGGTGCCGTGACGACGGGCGTGACCGCCGTCGTCGCGGGCGGCGCGGTGACGACGGGCGCGGGCGTCGCGATAGGCGCCGCGTTCACGTCCGGCATCGGCGCGGGCGGGGGCACGGACGGCGGCGCCGAGGTGCCTCCGTTGATCGTGCACGCCGAGAGGGATGCGAGCGAGCCCGCGGTGAGGGTGACGGCGAGTAGGTAGAGGGGGCGCATAGGTATTTCTGGCATAGTACGGCACGATGCCGCGCGCGATGCCGATTCGTAAGACCCTCGACTGGGGGAGCTTCGCACCGCTGCGTTTACGTGCGCGCGCCGTTGCCGAAGGTGCGTACGCCGGTGCTCACCGCAGCGCACGACGTGGCGCAGGTGTCGAGTTCGGAGGGCACCGCGAGTATTCGCCCGGCGACGATTTGCGCTGGCTCGATCGACGCTCGCTCTTGCGGCACGATCGCTTGCTCGTGCGCCAGTTCGAAACCGAGACGCGTTTCCGCCTGCCTCTGGCCCAGCGCCATTCCTCCCAGAGTGGAGAGCATATTGCTGTCGGCTATCGCCATCCAGCGCATCCAG
>JANXMC010000722.1 GCA_025354825.1 Myxococcales bacterium | reverse complement strand
CGCGCTCATCCGCGCGCAGGCAGCTCTCGACACGCTCAAGCTCACGGACGAGCAGCGCTTCGGCGTTCAGATCATCCGTCGCGCGATCGAGGAACCGCTTCGCCAGATCGTTCAGAACGCGGGCCTCGAAGGCTCGATCGTTGTGAACAAGGTCAAGGAAGGCAAAGACGACTTCGGCTACAACGCGGCGACGGACCAGTACGGCAATCTCATCGCGATGGGCGTCATCGACCCCGCGAAGGTCGTGCGTACGGCTCTGCAGAACGCGGCGTCGGTTGCGAGCCTCATGCTCACCACCGAGTGCCTCGTTGCCGAGCGCCCGAAGGACGAGAAGGCCTCCGGCGGCGGCGGTCACGCGGGCCACGGCCACGGCGACTTCTGAGCAACAGGCTCGCAATCGGCTGAGTCGCTGACGAATCAGCAGCTTTAGAGCCAAAAAGAAGGGCTCTCGGTGCATTGCACGGAGAGCCCTTCCTCTTTTTTGTGTCTCAGGGGTGGCAATCCCCCGACTTCTAGGTGCGCGTCTGACGCGGCGCGTTTACCATTCACGCATAAACATCCGCCGCGTATAGATTCCAGCTTCCCCGCACGTTTTTAGGCGGGGAGGATCTAACTTGACTTGCGCGGTGTCTCACCTCCGAGTAGAGAGGCCGACCTTCGGTGACATAAAAAACCGCCCACGTTGACGCGAGCCCCTACCGGCCGCTCGTCGAGGTCTACATGCCCAAGTTGAGAGTGCTCACGACGATCGCCGTCGCATCGGGAAGCCTTGTCCTTCTCGCGCCCTTTGGCTGTTCGTCGAACACCCCGAGCAGCGGCTTCGCCGCTCCGACCACTCGGGATGCGAGCTTCGACATCGACGCGACGACGCCGACCTTCGAGGTCGATGCGAGCGCGCCGATCGACGACTCGGGTGGAGTGCTCCAAGACGCGTTGCCGACGGTCGATGCCGAAGGCTGTACGCCGGAAGACGCAGGCCCCGGCCCCGTGCCCCGCGACTGCAAGCCGCAGACGACGAACGAGTGTGACGGGCTCCACGACGCGCCCGGCGCGATCAACGGCACGGGCGGCAACGGCTTCGACGACGACTGCGATGGTCAGGTCGACGAAGGGTGCGCGTGCCCGTCGGCCGGCGTGACCAAAGAGTGTTTCCTCGTTCCGCCGTCGCAGATCAACAGCGTGACGCGCAAGCCGGTGGGCTGGTGCGAGTCGAACTCGAAGGGGACGATGGAGTGCCAGGGCGGCGAGCGTCGCGTCTGGAGCGGTGAGTGCCGTGGCGCCCAGCCGCCCTTCCCGGACGACGTCTGCGCCCCGGGTGACTTCAATTGCGACGGCAAAGAGTTCAACTCGATGACGCAGGACTGTTCCTGCAAGGGCGATCCGGTTCAGTGCCCCACGGCGCCGATCGTGACCGTCCCTTACCCGCGCCCGACGTCGCTGCCCGTGAAGATCGACGCCGCGACGTGGATGCAGAACCCCGCGATGATCGGGCAGACGTCGGACTGGACGTGGACCCTCCGCGGCGGCGACTGCGACAACATTCTGCCGCACCCGACGTTCTCGATTTACGCGACAGACGACGGCTCGGGCGCGCCCGTTGGGCACACCGTCGGAACGCTCGGCGCCAGCGGCAAAGAGCGCGGAACGGTTGCAAGCTCGCCCGTCGTGACGAGCTCGGTCTACCCGGCCTTCTCGCTCAGCGGCGACTACTTCCTCGAGGGCGCGTTCAAGCTGAATGGCAAGTCGTACTCGTGCCTTCAGAAGATTCAGGTGCGAGCCCCCGGCCTTCGCGCGGAGGCCTGCTGGGACACGGAATCGGACGGCGTCGATCTCGACTTGCACATGGCACGGACGGACCTCTCCACGTGCTCGGGTCCGAAGGGGTGGGAGTCCACCTGCCCGGGGCAAGATTGCTATTACGCAAACTGCAAAAGCGGTTCGTTGAGCAAGCCCAATTGGGGATACACGCCCGCGCCTAGCACGGACGCATGCGTCGGCTGGGGCTCCTCCGCGACCGGTAGCTGCGGCAACCCGCGGCTCGATCGCGATGCGAACGGCGGCTTCGGCTGCGACGCCAACGAGTCGAATCCGAATGCCGTCGACAGCGACGCGTTCTGCGGCCCCGAGAACATCAACGTCGACGCACCCGACGTCGGCTCGAAGTACGCCGTTGGCCTCAAGTACTTCGCGGGCTCGCTCCCTTCGAGGGCTCACGTGAACGTCTACTGCAACGGCGAGCGCGTGCTCTCGTCGGGCTACAATCCGGTGACGGGGAACCTGTTTCCGTCGCTGCAGACGTCGAGCGGAACCAGTGGCGACTTGTGGAAGGTCGCGCTCGTGACGATCACCGCGCCGGACAGCGGTGCCGGCATCGCTTGCCAGGTCGAGCCAGTCCCCTCGCAGGCGCCCTATCTGCCCACGGACGGCTCGTCGGCGTACTGCATCGACAACGCCGAACGGAATACCCAGGACTCGATGAAGTACTTCGCGCAGGGCGGCTATGCGCCGGCCGATCCGCGCGTTCTTTGCTTTCACTGATTGCGGACGGTTCGCTCGGCGAGCCTCTCCGTCGCGACGTGAAGCGTACGACTGAAGACTGAGATTGCTTTGGCGCGCGGTCTGCGTGGGCCTGCGCCTCGCCACGTTCTTTTGCCGCTCGAGGGTGGATTGATGCGTTCAAAAAAGACGATTTGGCTCGCGGTCGCGATCACTGCATGCGCCGGAGCTTCGCTGGTGGCGTGCAGCAGCGACCCCGACGACACGGGAACGGCGCAGCCCGATGCGTCCGATACGACGACGCCGGATGCGACCGACGCGTCGAGCGCGTCGGATGGAACCGTCCGCGACTCCGCGCCTGATCAGGCGAACCCGCCGGTAAAGACGGACAGCGGCAAGAGCGACGCGACGGTCGACGCGACGACGCCCGCCGTCGATGCAGACAGCGATGCGACCGTCGACGCGACGGTGACGCCCGACGCGGGCCCCGCCCTGCCGAACGTGGACGCCGCCCCGGATGCGCCCCCCGTCGACGCCGCGGCCGATTCGAGCGCCGCGCCGACCGGCTCGGCATGCGCGCAAGACCAGCTCGTTCAGAAGCGCCTCTGTGGCTACTGCGGCACCGAGAGCCGCATCTGCATCGCAGGCGATGCCGGCTCGCTCGTTTGGCAAGACTGGGGCGGCTGCCGCGGCGAGACCACGATGGCGACGCGATGCCTTCCCGGCGACACGCGCTCGATGAGCTGCGGCAACTGCGGCTCGCAGCCGCAGACCTGCCAGAACGACTGCTCGTGGCAGGGAGCCGCGTGCGCCCAGCCGCCGACGGCGGTCTGCAAGCCGAACACGAAGGAGTACGTCGCAGGGCTCTCCTGCGACGCCGGCGGGCGCGTTCGCTTCTGCCAGAACGACTGCACGTTCACCGACTTCAGCGAGTGCCTCGACCCGACGCAGTTCGACGGCGGAACCTCGATTCCGACGGGCGCTGTCTCGATCGCACTCTCAACGAACGCGGGGGCGAACAAGGTCACGGTCAACCGCTCCCTTCCCGAGACCGCGATGCTGCCGCGACTAGGAAGCGGCGCCTGCCCCGTCACGTCGATTGCGACGAGCTCGACGAGTTATGACTACATCGTCATTGGCAATCCGGATGCATTTCGCACCGCGAAGGTCTCGGTCTGGACGTCGCCGCGAACGGGCGACACGACGACGAACATCGACACCGTGATCGCCGCCTACGCGACGCGCCTTGCGCCGCCCGTGTCGGACGCAGAACGAAAGG
Source organism: Myxococcales bacterium (assembly GCA_025354825.1). Taxonomy (GTDB): domain Bacteria; phylum Myxococcota_A; class Polyangia; order Polyangiales; family Polyangiaceae; genus JANXMC01. Next base: position 17,264 of record JANXMC010000722.1, on the reverse strand, counting down.
CGTGCACCACGGGCGTGAATGATGGATGCACTGCGGTCCCCTCTGATCCGACCGCCTGCGCCAGTAGCTGGGCCGGCCTCTTTAACGACGGCTCGAACGATCGCCGCGTGACGCTCGCACCAGGGCAGACAGCGGTCATCTACGTCGCGTCCTACTTCATCGATGACGCTGGCGACTACATGCTCTCGCTCCGGACCGAGGTGCTCCAGTGAGGCGAGCGGCGAAGCGATTGGCGACGAAGCACTCGACCACGGAGCCTGCGATGCGACTGCAACGTTACCGACCGTTTTTTCTCCTCGCGACCCTGAGCGTCACCTCCGCCTGCGGCATGCTCGCGTGCAGCGCAGACGGTGGTGGCGGCGAGCCCGACGATTCGACGGCCGATGCCGCGCCGGGTCCCGACACGGGGGCCGACGCGACGTCGACGCCCGACGCGAAGCCGCCTACGAAAGACGCCGCGGCTGATCACATGGTGACGCCCGTCGTCGACGCCGGCAAAGACGCCAAGGCCGACGCCACGGTCACCGTCGACGCGGGCGTCGATTCATCCGCCACGGTCGACGCGTCCGACGCAGCGCTCGACAGCGGCCTCACGTTCGTCGACGCGACCCCTGGCGTCGACGCGGGGTTCGATCCGACGGGCGCCGCGTGCGTAACGCCGAACCAGATTCAGCAGCGTATTTGCGGCAAATGCGGCATCCAAAAGCGCGTCTGCTTCCCCGGCGACGGCGGCGCGACGTGGCTCGGTTGGGGCTTGTGCGACGGCGAGAAGGCCGACGCGGGGCTTCCCAACTCGCAGGTGCCGCTCGACTGCGGCATGTGCGGCGTGCAGCTCATTATTTACGACAACCTCTGCAACGCCTCGATCGGCTTCTGCAACCCGACGCCGGGCGCGCAGTGCGAACGCGGCAGCATCGACTGGGCGCCGGGCCTCTCGTGCGCCGGTGAGCTCGGTCGCCAACGCAGCTGCGACAACTCCTGCCACTGGGATGCGTACAGCGACTGCCAGACGTTTCAGAATCCCGCAAACATGACCATCGCGGGGCCGGCCGACGCGGGCGTGAACATCGCGACGGGCACGTTCAAGTACGCGATCAACCCGAAGCACAAGCGCCTCTTGAACGGGTCGGACACGTCGTGCCCCATCGTCGCAACGGGCCTCCCCGTGGCCGATACGACGGGCTACGCGTACGTCGCCGTGAAGAACCCGTTCCCCCACGCCGCCACGGTCTCTTTGTGGCACTCGGCGCTCGATACGCAGATCGCCGTTTACGCGGGTGGCGACATTCCGGCGGACGACGTCGCACGTCGTGCATGCATCACGGGGACGAAGGCCTCGGAGAAGTGCCCGACGACGATGACGGCGCAGTGCGGAACGATCGCCACGGGCAACTCGTCGACAGCGGGCGTGACCTCGGTGAAAATCCCCGCCAACGGAACCATCACCGTCTACAACGCGCTCTCGCTGACGACAGGCGTTGCGGGTCCGTTCACGCTGAGCGTGCGGACCGACTCGCTGCAGTAAGCCGCGAGGCCGCACTCGCGCGCGCGCGTGAGAGAGGGCTCGGTGGGATGACCATCGAGCCCGCTTTCGTTTGTGGCGGCGATGCGTGCAGGCGCGAGCCGCAGCGCACTCGGCGTGCGAGCCCTCAGCCGAGGAGGTGAGGGAAGGCCTCGCGCGCGCCGTCGAGGATGAACTGCATCGCCACCGCCGCGAGGATAAGGCCCATGATTCGCCCGATGACGTTGAGCCCCGTTTTTCCGAACACGCGGGCGACGAACGTCGCCGAGCGGAGCGTGAGAAACGTGATGACGCTCACCGCGAGAATCGCCATGTGAAGCCCCGCGCGCTCTTCGACGTCGCGCGCTTTGCCCGCGAGAACCATGACCGTTGCGATGGCGCCGGGGCCCGATAAGAGCGGCAGGCCTAGCGGGATCAGTCCGATCTCGCTACGTGTCTCGGCCTCGTGCTGCTCTTCGGAGGTGGTGCGCGTGCTCGAGTGCTTCGCGTTCATCATCTCGACGGCGACGCCGAAGAGGAGCACGCCGCCGGCCATTTTGAAGGCCGGGATCGTGATGCCGAAGAAGTTGAAGATGAGCGAGCCCGCGAGCCCGAACGCCGTGAGCACCGCGAAGCAGGTGAGGGAAGCCTGGAGGGCGGTGCGCGCCTGCCCCTTCTTCGATTGATCGCCCGCGAGCCCTAGAAAAATGGGGACTGCGGCGAAGGGGTCGACGATCGAGAAGAGCGATCCGAAGCAGAGCACCATGTACTTTGCAAGCTCTTGACCCATCGACACCTGCCGTTCGTAGCACGCATTGGCGCGCATCCAATAGCCGCGTAGGTTCAGCGTCGTGGCAACGCCGCCTGGAGAAATCATCGTCGAAGGCGACGTCGAACGCGTGACCTTCGAGAGCGCCGAGAGCGCATTTCGGGTTGTCAAAATTGCCGTCGAGGGGCGCGCCGACAAGGTGACAGTGGTGGGGTCGTTCGCGCCGGTGGCGGTAGGAGCCCGCGTGCGCGTGCGCGGCGTTCTCGTGAACGACAAGCGCCACGGCGAGCAGCTTCGCGCCGAGAGCGTCACCGAGCTCGCCCCCGCGACGCTCGCGGGGATCGAAAAGTACTTGGGCTCGGGGATGATCAAAGGTGTGGGCGAGGCCTACGCGAAGCGGATCGTGCAGGCCTTCGGCCTCGACACGTTGCGCGTGCTCGACGAGACCCCCGAGCGCCTTCACGAGGTCGCAGGGCTCGGTGCGCGGCGCATCGAAAGCGTCGTCGACGCGTGGCGCGACCAGCGAGCCATTCGCGACGTCATGGTCTTCTTGCAAGCGCACGGCGCGTCGCCGTCGCTCGCCGCCCGTATTTTCAAGCGTTACGGCGCGCGATCCGTGGGCATCGTGTCGAGCGATCCGTACCGCCTGTCGCTCGACGTCTGGGGCGTCGGCTTCAAGACGGCCGACAAGATCGCCGCGTCGCTCGGCATCGCGAGGGACTCGCCCGAGCGCATGCAGGCAGGCGTTCTCCAGTGCATGCAGACGGTCACCGAGTCGGGCCACGTGTTCGTGGTGGAGGACGAGCTTGTCGTGCACGCGGCGACGCTCTTGGGCTTCGAGGCCGAGACCCTCGATGTCACCGAGCGCCTCGTCGACGCCGTCGAGCGCCTCGTCGCGGGGCATCACGTGGTCGTCGAAACCGACGACGGCGTGCGCCGCGTCTTCATGCGCGCGATCCACGCCGCGGAGGTGCGCCTTGCCGAGAGGCTCACCGAACTCGCCGCGCGAGAGACGACGGCCCTCGCGGGGGCCGACCACGCGGTGGGTGCGTTCGAGGCGCGCGCGGGGGTCGAGCTCGCGCCCGAGCAGCGCGACGCGGTGGCGCGAGCGGCGCGATCGCGCGTGCTCGTGATCACCGGCGGGCCGGGCGTTGGCAAGACGACCATCGTGCGGGCGGTGCTCTCGGTCTTCGACGGCGCCGGGCTCAGCGTCGCCCTCGCCGCACCAACGGGACGCGCCGCGAAGCGCATGACCGAAGCGACCGGGCGCGAGGCGATGACGCTCCACCGCCTCCTCGAGTTCGATCCGAAGAGCGGGCAGTTCAAACGGGGGCGCGGCAGCCCCGTGCCGGTCGCGGCCATCGTCGTCGACGAAGCGTCGATGATCGATCTCCCCATGGCCGACTCGCTCCTAAGCGCGGTCGACGACGACGCGCGCCTCGTTCTCGTGGGCGACGTCGATCAGCTTCCGAGCGTGGGGCCCGGCGCGGTGCTGCGCGATCTCATCGCGTCGGGCGCCATCCCGTGCGTGCGCCTCACGCAGATTTTCCGGCAGGCGAAGGAAAGCCTCATCGTCACCAACGCCCACCGCATCAACGTGGGCGAGCCTCCGATTTCCGCCGACGCCGGTGACACCAACGCCGACTTCTTCGTCATCGATCGCCGCGACCCCGAGCTTGCACGCAAGACGATCGTCGAGCTCGTCACGTCGCGCATCCCGAAGCGCTTCGGCCTTCACGCCGTGAACGACATTCAGGTGCTCACGCCGATGCATCGAGGCGCGGCGGGGACGATCGCCCTCAACGAGGCGCTGCAAGCGGCGCTCAACCCCACGGGCCAGAGCGTCACGCGCGGCGACCGCACGTTGCGCGTGGGCGACAAGGTGATGCAGCTGAAGAACGACTACGAAAAGAACGTCTGGAACGGCGACGTCGGCATCGTCACGCGCATCGATCCGGAACAAGAGGTGCTCTTCGTCGGTTACGACGCAAAGCACGACGGGCAAAACGGAACGGTCCGCTACGAGCGGGAGGTCTCCTACGACGGCGCGACGCTCGACGAGCTGATGCTCGCCTATGCGTGCAGTGTGCACAAATCCCAAGGGAGCGAGTACCCCGCGGTGGTCATCCCATTTCTCACGGCGCACTTCGTGATGCTCACGAAGAACCTCCTGTACACCGCGGTCACGCGCGGCAAACGGCTGGTCGTCCTCGTCGCCGACCCGCGCGCCGTCTCCCTCGCGCTCGCTCAAGATCGCAACGACGAGCGCCGCACGCGCCTCGCCTTGCGCCTCTCGCCGGGCCGCGCGGCGCACCGCTCGTCGTGAGAACGGCGTATCCCTCGTTGACGGCGCCGGGCCGACTGGTCACGCTGCGAGGGTCATGCTGAAAAGGCTGCTTCTCGGGCTTCTCATTGGCCTCGTCGTTGGTGGCGCAGTCGCGGCGGGCGTCGTGAAAGGGCTCGGCATCGTGATGTTCACGATCCCCGCCATCGCGTACCTCCTCGCCGCAGCGACGGGCGCGCTCACAGGGCTCATTGCGGGCAAGCCGATCTGGTCGGCCGACGGAAAAATAGAAGCGGGTCTAAAGGCGTTCTTCGGCGCGCTCCTCGCCGCCGGTGCGATGTTCGCGCTGCGCCAGTGGGTGAAAGTCGACGTCGATCTCACGGCGCTCAGTGCGGGCGCCGGCACGTTGGGCGATCTTCCGGCCGCTGCGCTTCCTGCGGTTGCGGCAACGCTCGGCGCGATCTTCGAGCTCGACAACACAGGCAACGACGCGAGCAACTCGAAGAAAGCTGCGGCCTCGCCAAACACGCGTGTTGCTACGGGCGGTAGCAAATCGAGGGTCGCCGCAGACCTCGACGACGAGCTCGACGACGTCCCCGCCACCGCCGCAAAAAAGAAGCGCTGAGGCCGAGCGTTCGCGTGCCTCGCGCCCGGTTCGTTCTCTACGCTGCGACCGCCGCCGTGCTCGCCTTGACCGGGCGCGCGGTGCTCGTCGGCCCGCCGCCAATGTGGCTCGCGGCGCTCGCATTTTTCGCCTACAGCGGCCTCGTTCTCGCGGGCGTCTTCGTCCTCGAGCTGCGCATCTTCGCCGACGCCGTCGTGCGCGGGCCGAGCGACGCGCGCGGCATCGTGCTCACGTTCGACGACGGCCCCGATCCGGCGTCGACGCTGCGGGTGCTCGACCTTCTCGACGGTGTCGATCGCGAGCACCGCGAGCCGGTGAAAGCGACGTTCTTCGTCATCGCACGCAAAGCCAAAGAGCACCCGGAGATCATCCACGCGATGCTGGCGCGCGGGCACACGGTCGGACTTCACAGCTTCGCCCACGACCGGCTCTTCTCGTTGCGCAACGAAGCCCGCGTGCGCGCCGACCTCGAAGCCGGCATCGCCGTCCTCACGGAAATCACCGGCACGCGGCCGACGCTCTTCCGCCCGCCGATTGGCCACACCAATCCGATCATCACCCGCGTCGCCGAAGCGCTCGACCTCACGATCGTCGGTTGGTCCGTGAGCGGTCGTGACGGCCTTCGGGGCGCCGACCCCGCGCGCGTCGCCGCACGCATCTCCGCGGGGCTTGCCGACGGCGCGATCGTGTTGATGCACGATGCAGCCGAGCGGCAAGACTTCGACCCCGCCGGCCCGCGCGCGCTCGACGCCGTTCTTACCGAAGCGCGCCGTCGCGATCTCGCCATCGTGCCGCTCGCCCCGTGGGTCGAAGCCGCCGAGAACGCCGTCTAACCCGCGCGCGGAAGCGTGACGTAGAAGCGCGCGCCTTCGGTGTAGGACGTATCCAGGCCGATCTCGCCCGAGGCCGCCTCGATGATCCCGCGGCAGACGGCGAGGCCGAGCCCCGTCCCTTTGCCGACCTCTTTCGTCGTCACGAACGGCTCGAAAATATGCCCCACCAGCGCCTCGGGAACACCCGGTCCGGTGTCTTCCACCTCGAGGCGCACAGCCGCGTTCTCCACGCGCGCGCGAAGCGTTACGCGGCCCATCACCACCGCCGACTCGCTCGCATTGGTCGACACGATGGCGTCCCCCGCGTTCATCGCGAGGTTCAAGATCACCTGCATCAGGCGGTCGGCGGGCAGTGCGGCGCGGAGCTCGCCCGCGTCCGCCACGTCGACGTTCACGTTGAGACCTTTGAACGACTTTTGCGGCCGAAGAAGGGCCGCGACGTCGTTCAACACTTCGGCGACGACGGCGGGCGCGATGGGCATCGCAGTTTCGGAAGGCGGATCTTCAGGGCGCGCGAAGTCGAGGAGATCGCGCACGACCGTGTGAATGCGCGTCGTCTCGCGCTTCATACGCTCCAAGAAATCGCGGGTCGTTTCGGGAGGGAGATCGCCGTCGAGAAGGAGGTCTTCCATTCCCATGAGCGCGGCGATCGGGTTGCCGATCTCGTGGGCAATCCCCGCGGCGAGGCGCCCGACACTCGCAAGGCGCTCGCTTCGAACGAGCTGCGCGCGCGCTTCGGTGAGGCGTGTCGTCGTGAGCGTGAGCTCGTCGATCTTCGCGCGAAGTGCGGCTTCCTCGGCGACGAGGCGCGTCGTCATGAGCTGCACGCTGGCGCCGAGCTCGGCGATCTCGCGTGCACCGGAGCGGGCACGCGTGAAGGTGCGTGCGCCCGACGCGACGCGATCGGCGGCCTGGGCGAGTGCATCGATGGGGCGAACGATGACGCGGGTCAGCGCGAAGTACGCGAACGTGAGAAGCGCAAAGCCGAAGGTAGCCATGTAGATGGCGACGAGGCCCACGAGAGGCGCGCCGAGGTTGTGATCGCGGTCGACGCGCACGCGTGTGACGAAGGCCGCTCCATCGGCGGCTACCGTGACGTCGACCACGCGCCCGATGGCGGTCTGCGCGAGGGCAACGCCGTCGCGGTAGGGTCCGTTGGATGTGGGGCGCATCGAGGCGCCGGCGACTTCGCCCGCGCAGAGCTCGCTCGGGTCGTGGTGTGCGAAGATGCAGACGGCGAGGATGCCGTCGGCGCCGATGTGGCTTTCGATGGCGCGCTGGAGCGCCGTTTCATCGCGCGTTCGTCGTGCGTCGCGCACGTGGGAGGAGACGGCGCGGCCAACGGCGCGGGCGCCTTCTTCGTGGGCCGTTTGAAGCGTCGCGCGGGCGAGGCTCGCGACCGCGAAGAACAGCGGAAGGAACGCCAACACCATGAGCCCGGCGAGCGCGACGACGATCTGCACGCGAAGGCCGGGGGTGCGCGATCTGCCAACGCTCTCGCTCAAGGTCAGGCTCAAAAGCTCGCCCTCGTCGGTCTCAGGCTAGATGGAGACGCCGAACACCTCGGTGATGATACGCGCGATTCCGCCGCCTTCCGCGGACGTCTCGTGAAGCACGTCGGTGGCGCTCGTTTTCACTTCGTCCGGGGCCTGCCCCATCGCGAACGAGCGACCTGCCACGGCGAACATGGAGAGGTCGTTGAGCCAGTCACCCACGACGACGGTCTCTCGGATGCCGATGCCGTGGTGCTCGGCGAGCCACGTGAGGGCCGACCCCTTCGTGCCGCCAGACGCGCGCGCAATCATCCCCCACTGGCCGGGCCTCTGCCGGATGGGGAACACCGCGACCTGGGCGTGGCTGGCGAGATCGCGCTGGATGTCTTCGAGGGCGCCGTGAATCTCGGTGCTCGAGCCCACTGCGACGACGGCGGTGATGCCGTCTTCGAGCTCCCAAAAGGCGTGCTTCGAGACTTCGTCGGTCGCGCGCACGTCGTCCGACCAGGTCGAGACGTAGGCGATGAAGTCGCCGCCGCGGGCGTCGTGGACGATCGCGTCCTTCGCGAAGAGGAACGTCGCGGGGCCGCGTTTTACCAGCGTATCGCGCAGCAAGAGCGCGTGATCGCCGCGGATACCCCGGTGCATGAGCGTCGTATGGGTGGCGACGTCCACGAGCTGACTTCCGTCGACGCAACCGACGGGGCCTCGAATGCCGACGATTTCCGCGGCGCGCCGCGTGCCCGAGTAGAGGCGACCCGTGAGAATGGAAACGACGACGCCCGCGTCCGCAGCTGCACGGAGGGCAGCGGCGTCGCGGGCGTGAGGCTCACCCTGAAGATTCAGCAGAGTGCCGTCGAGATCGACAGCGATGAGCTTTGGCGTCGAGCTCGGGGGCATCCGTTACAGATAACCCCGAGTCTGCGTCGTCAAGAAGCGGTGGAAGCGGCCGATGCGGCTGCGGCAGCCGCGTCCGGGTAGACCGAGACCTTGCGCGTGTCCTTCGAACGCCATTCGTACTTGACGACGCCGTCGACGAGCGAGAAGAGCGTGAAGTCTTTGCCGAGGCCGACGTTCTTGCCGGGGTGGATGGTCGAGCCGACCTGGCGAACCAGGATGTTGCCCGCGCGGACGACTTCGCCGCCGTAAACCTTCACGCCACGGCGCTGCGCGTTTGAATCGCGGCCGTTACGTGTGCTGCCTGCGCCTTTTTTGTGAGCCATGGTCCTACTCCTTCAGCCCGCGATTCCGGTGATCTGGAGGGCCGTGAACGGCTGCCGATGGCCCTGCTTACGGCGGTAGTTCTTCCGGCGACGAAACTTGAAGACGATGATCTTCTTCGCGCGATCCTGCGCGATGATCTGCGCTTCGACCTTCGCTCCCGCGAGGAGAGGACGCCCAATCTTGAGAGCGTCGCCGCCAATGAGGAGCACTTCCTCGAAGGAGACCTTCTCGCCAACGTTGCCCGGGAGCTTCTCGACGCGAAGCTTGTCGCCCTGGGCGACCCGGTACTGCTTGCCGCCTGTTTTGATGACCGCGTACATGAGAACCCTCTTCGAAAGCCGGGATTTGCACCGGAGAAACCGGGAAAAACGCGCGGCGGGGATTTGAGGCCCCCGGCACGGCCCCGAGCGGAAGCGCGGGCGAGCAGGGAAGCGAACGGAGTGCCCGAGCGCCTCTCGGCAAACGGGACGCGGGAGTATACGGAGCGAGCCCCTCTTGTAAAGCGAGCGCCGCTCCTTTTGAGCGGGCGGCGCCGGTGCTGGGCCCTGGCCGGTCACGAGACCGCTGCGAGCTGCCTCTCGCGCCGGCCCTGTGATCCGCACGCGCACCTTACACGATACGGCCGAGGCGGCACTGCGATTGCAGTCCCTTTCGCCTGTAAGCCGCGCCTTCCGGGGCGCGAGCCAACCCCTCGATCCAACGAGCTCGCTCGTTTTCGCGAAGGAAGCCGCACGGCGGCACTTCGCGGCCGGTTTTTGCCCTCGGTTCCCAAAGTGGAGGCGTCATGAGATTCGCCGTTGTCGCGCTGGTGCTCACAATTGGAAGTTCGGTCGGCGCAGGGTGCAGTGCAGCCGATCCAGGGGCGGTGACTTTCGGCTCACTGCGTGACGGCGGAAGCTCAATCACCAACAGCTCTGGGGGCGGCTCGACCCAAGGTGGATCGAGCTCGGGCACCACCGGCGGCACCACCGGCGGCGGCACCACGGGCGGCGGCACCACGGGTGGCGGTGGAGGCGGCACGACGGGCGGCGGAACGACAGGTGGCACCACCGGCGCAGCCGCGAAGAACGCGTTCACCGGCGCACCGGCATACGCCGCAGCCCCGGTGGCCGACGCGGATCAGTCGGCGCTGCACCACGGGAACGTGAGCAACGCCGGGCTCGACTGTCTCGGCTGCCACGCGGCCGGGAACGCCGGGGGCGCGCCCGCGTTCATGTTCGCCGGCACCCTCTACGACGACACGGCAGGAACGAACCCCGTCGTCTCCGCCGAGGTTCGTGTTGTCTCGCCGGCGGGCGTCGAGCTCGGCAAGGCCTACAGCGATAAGAGTGGCAACTTCTGGCTGCCGGACACCGGCACCGTCCCGGCAGGCGCGCTCACCGGCGTGCGCAACGGCACGTCGACGAAGCTCATGATTTCGGCGCCCACGGGGAAGTGCAACTTCTGCCACGCGAAGACCGGCGGGACGACGACTCCGGTCAGCATCAAGTGAGCTCTCTCGCGCGCGCATGCGCCCGCATGAGCGGCAGAACGCCCATGACCGAGTGCGCGCGCAAGGTTTCGTGAGTTTGCGAAAGCGCAGCCGCGAGACTTGCGTTCGGCGGGCAGTCCCGACAAAAGTGCCGCGCGATGACAACGCTGCGCCTTTTCGGGACGTACACCGCGCTCGTAACTCCGTTTCGCGAGGCTGGCGCCGGCGGTAGCGCCCCCAACGCGGACGCGCCGATTGGCGCCGGACCCATCGACTGGGAAGCGTTCGAGAGGCTCGTCGAAGACCAAATTGCCGGCGGCGTCGAGGGGCTCGTCCCCTGCGGCACGACGGGCGAAAGCCCCACGCTGACGCACGCCGAGCACGCCGAGGTGATTCGCCGCACGGTGCAGCTCGCTCGCGGGCGCGTGCAGGTGATCGCGGGCACAGGGTCGAACTCGACGCACGAAGCGGTCGCCCTTTCGCGCTCGGCGGAAGCCGCAGGCGTCGACGGCGTGATGGTCGTCGTGCCCTATTACAACCGCCCCACGCAGGACGGGCTCGTCGGGCACTTCACCGCGGTCGCCGCCGCCACCGGCAAACCGGTCATCGTCTACAACGTCCCGGGCCGCACGGGCTCCGACCTTACCGCGGACACACTTTCGCGCATTTGTGACAAGGCCCCCAACGTCGTTGCGACCAAGGAGGCGACGGGGAACGTGCTTCGCGCGCAGGAGCTGAAACGCCGCCTCGGGGAGCGCCTCGCGGTGCTCTGCGGCGACGACGCGCTCACCGTCGCGATGGTCGCCGTCGGCGCGAGCGGCGTGATCAGCGTGACGTCGAACCTCTTGCCCGCGGCCACGGCGCGCGTGACGCACCTCGCGCTCCAGGGGAAATTCGACGAGGCACGCACCGCGCACTTCGCGCTGCTCGCGGTGCACGAGGCGATGTTCATCGAGGCGAATCCGGGCCCGGTGAAAGCGGCGCTCGCGATGGAAGGGAAGATGCGCGACGTCGTGCGCGGCCCCCTCGCGCCGCTCAGCGAGAAGGCCCGCGAAACGTTGCGCGTAGTGCTCGCGACCTACGGACGCGGGGCGTGACGGCAACGCTCACGGGGGCTCCGCGCCTCGGCGTCGTTGGTGCTTCGGGGCGAATGGGGCGCGCCGTCGTGCGCCTCGCTGTCGAGGACGCGCACTTCGAGCTGACGCTCGCCGTCGGTGCCGATGGGGTCGGCCTCGACGCGGGGACGATTGCGGGGGTCACGCTGCAGTCGATCGACGTCTGCGCCGAGCTGCCCGAGAGCCTCTCGCCGGATGTCGATGTCCTCATCGACTTCTCGGCGCCGTCGGCAACGGCGCGCGTCGCCACGTGGGCTGCTGCGCGCGGCGTTGCGCTCGTGAGTGGAACGACGGGGCTCGACGACTACGGCGAGCGCGCTCTCTCGGATGCGGCCGCGCGCGTGCCCGTGCTCTGGGAGCCGAACATGAGCATCGGCGTCTACGTGCTGAGCGAGGTCGTGAAAAAGGCCATCGAGCTTCTCGGGCCGGGGTTCGACATCGAGGTCGTCGAGGCGCACCACCGTCTGAAGCACGACGCACCGAGCGGCACGGCGCTGCGCCTCGCCGAGGTCGCGCAGGCCGCGCGCGACGACGCGCCGCGCTTCGTGCATGGGCGTTCGGGGCGACCGGGCGCACGCCCGCCCAGCGAAATCGGAATGCACGCGGTGCGCGGCGGCGACGTCATCGGCGACCACACCGTGCATCTCCTCGGCGACGGCGAGCGCCTCGAGCTCACGCACCGCGCGTCGAACCGCGACCTTTTCGCGCGCGGCGCCCTTCGCGCGGCTGCGTTTCTCGTTGGAAAGCCGGCGGGGCGTTATCGCCTCGCCGATGTGGTGAAGTAGCTCGCGGGCGCGGGTTAAAACGTGCCACGGAGATCGAGGCCTCCGCCGGTCGACCCGAACGACGGGAGCACGTTCAGCTTCGGCCCGGCCGCGACACCGCGATCCTTCGCTGGATCACTCGAGCCCGGATCGGTGAGCAGAAGCACGACGCCGACCGCGGCCACCGCGACGCCTGCGCCGCCGAGGACGAAGCCGAGCGTGCGCGCATCGCGTGCGTCGCTCGCCTTGCGGCATGCGAGGACGGCCGTTGCGTTCGACTGCGCGTCTTCGGAGCAAATGTCCGTGAGGTTTTTCGGTATGGTCTGCCGGTAGTCGTCGAGATCGCTCTTCAGCCCGAGGAAGCGGAACCCCTCGATGGCGCCGATGCCGATGGCCACGACGCCGACGCCGACCGTCGACCACCCGACGACGCGGCGGACGGGGAACGGCTTCGTCGGCTCGTGCGGCGCAGAACGGTCATCCGTGGATCCGGGAGACAGCGCGAACGAGAGCGGCGTGTCGACGTTGGCGGCGACGTTGAGCGTCTGCGTGCTCGTCGTGAAGCCCGGTGCGCGAACTTCGATGGTGTGGGCGCCCGACGGAACATCGAGCCGCGCTTGGCCGCGCTCGAGCTGACCGCGCGCCACGCCGTCGACGAAGACGCCGCCACGCTCGACCGTCGACTGGACGACGACGGTGCCGTTCGCCGGCGTGCCCGTGACCTTCTCGAAGAAGCGCGAGGCGACCTTTTTTAGCGAGTCGTCGCTCGGGTCTTTCAGGTTGTCGGTGTACGACTCGCGCAGCGTCGCGTCGGGCTTGCCGCGCGTCCACAAGTGCACGTCGCCTGTCACCATGTGAGGCGAGGGACCCTTGCTCAACGTCCCCCAGATAAAGCGGTCGGCGCGAAGCTGATCGCCGATGCGCTGAAGGCACGGAGCGTCGGGCTTGGGAGGGCACTTCAGCGCCACCATCAGCGTGCTGAGCGCCTGGTTCGTCTCGAGCAACGAATAGCCCGTCGCCGTTCGAACGCGAGACCGCAGCGCGGACGAGAGCGCCTCGGCCTGATCTTCGGCGTCGTCCGAGTCGACGTCGAGCACGTACACCGGCGTGGCGCGCGAGCTTGGCAGCTCGGCGTGGGCGCTCTTGGTGGGCGCCGCGACCCCGGCGACGAGCGTTAGAATCGCCGCGGTGAGCTGCGAAAAACGGAGGCGACGAGAGACCGGAGCGGTGAAGAGAGAGGCTCTCCGCGGCAGGAGCATGGGGGGAGAGTAGCGCGTCCGCTTCGTTGCGACGCGTGCAAAAAGGCGATCCCACGGAGACGTGCTAGTGCATCGCCCATGCGCATCACGGGAGGCGCCCTTCGATCGCGGCGCCTCGTTGCGCCCGACGGCACCGCCACACGGCCCACGTCCGATCGCGTACGCGAGGCGCTCTTTTCGATCCTCGCGTCCCACGTCACGCTCGCGGGCGCGCGCGTCCTCGACCTGTATGCGGGCAGCGGCTCGCTCGCATTCGAAGCGCTCTCGCGCGGCGCATCCCACGCGACGCTCGTCGAGCGCGGGCGCGAGGCGGTCGCCGCCATTCGTGCAAACGCGGCGTCCCTCGGCGTTGCGGCGCGAACCAAGGTCGTCGTCGCGCCCATCGAGCGCGCCCTCGGCGCCGGGGCTCTTTCGATCGCGGGCGAGCCCCTCTTCGATCTCGTGCTCATCGATCCACCCTACGCCGACGTCGCGAGCGGGCTCGTCGCGCGCACGCTCGACGAGGGCGCCCTCGTCACGCGCGTCGCAGACGACGGCGTCGTCGTTCTCGAGCATGCGTCGCGGTCGGAGGCGCCCCTACTTCATGGCATGTCGCTTATCGATTCGCGTCGCTACGGCGATACGGCGATTGCGATTTTCTCGCGCGGAAATGCCCCTAACAGCGCGGGCGAAACGGTCTGAAACATTCGCTTCGATTCGCCGCGCACGCTACGCGCGCGTAGCGCGATCGCGATGATCGATCGGCCCAAGCAATTCTGTCGCGCGTGGCGAGAGTCTGTATACTCGCACCGAAGCCACGCTTCTAAATCCGCAGTCGTCGTAGTTCGCAGTTCCAACTTTTCGCGTGTGAGGATCGTCGGAGGATGAGTACGAGCATTAACCCCCCGTCGTCTCGCGGTCCTGCGGGTGTTCCGCCTTCCGGTGGGAATGCGAAATACATCGCAGTCGGCATCCTCCTGTTGTTCGGGATGATTGGCCTCGTGGTGTGGAAGTTCGGCGGCTCGAGCGAGCCACCGAAGGTGACTACGCAGCCGGCCGTTCAGAACACGACGCCAGAGTCGAAGATGGACGACGTCCCGCCGCCTCCACCGGTCGAGGCGCCGCCGCCCGACGCGGGGCCGACGAAGACGATCGTTCGCGTGGGACCGGATCCGTGTACGGCGAAAACGTGCGGCGGGACGATGACCGCCGAGCTCGAGGCGGCACTTTCCGTGCGCGCGAAGCAGGCACGCCGCTGCTACGAGCAAGAGCTCAAGAACGACCCCGCGCTCAAGGGGAAGATCGCGGTGACTGTTCGCGTCGGCGCGAATGGCACCGTCTGCAGCGCGGCGATCACGAGCAGCGAGCTCCCCGCGATTTCGCCCTGCGTCGAGCGCGTTTTCCGCGCGAGCGGCGCGTTCCCGCCTCCGAAGAACGGCTGCGTCGAAGCGAACGTCCCCATGTCGTTCATCCCGGGGCGCTGAGGCGCAATTTCGCGTTCCGCGATTACCCACTTCATTAATTGGTTTTCCTTTTTGCTTTGAGCGCCCGATGAACGCTGCCCGCAACCGCCAAGTGCTGATCGTTGCGGGCGTCGCGTTCGCGCTCGCGTCGATGGCTGCAGCCTGCAGTGTCGACGGCACCACGCCCGACTGTTCGGCGGCGGACAGCGGCTGCGGCGTTCTCGCCGACGGCAGCGTAATTTCGCCGAGTGCCGACGCGGGCGACGCGTCGGCGGACGCCGTCACCGACGCCCCGACGGATGGGGTCGCAGATGCGTCGAAGGACGGCGCGAACGATGCGCGTGTCGACGCCGCCGCCGACGCCGGTCCGCGTGACGCGCGCGCTGGCGGGTGACATATCCCACTTCGGAAAGCCGACCGTTTTTTCGGAATCTGTGACGGAGATTGATATCCTCGTCGCATGAGCATGCGCCGCGCCGTCGTTCGCGCTGTTTCCGTATCCACGCTCGCCGCTCTGGCGCTCGCCCTCGCGGGTAGCGCCATCGGGTGCGGCCGAGAGAAGGTCGCCATCGGCGATAATTGCAACTTCGATGTCGAGTGCGACACCGATCGTTGCCTATCGGGTTTCTGCGCTTCCGTGCCTCCGCATCTCACGCCGACGCCCGTCCCAACGGCGTCGACGGCGCCGACGAGCACGCCGACGCCGGACGCGGGCGCGGGCGCCGAAACGTCCACCGACGGCGGCTGACCCTCGTGACCTCGCGCCCTCCGCCGCCGCGCCCGACGAGCGCGCCGCCTGGGCGCCTCTCGTCGACGACGCCGCCGCGCGCACTTCCACGCCCGGCCTCGCGTCCGTCGATACCTGCTTTCCCCATCCCTGCCGACTTCGACATCGTCGTTGCAGCGCGGCGCGTCCTCGAGGGGGCACTGAGCGTCGTCCCCGGCGACTTCGTCGTCGTCGTCGTTGACCGCGCGCGCGCCGAGCTCGGCGTCGTGCTGGTCGACGTCACGCGGATCCTCGGCGCCCGCGCCGTGATGTTCGTGCTCGAAGAGCTCGGCACACGCCCCGTTCGGAGCGTGCCTCCCGAGCTTGCGTCGGCGCTCGTCGACGCGCAGGCGAGCATTCTCCTCACGAGCATCGAAGAGAGTGAGCTCGGCTTCCGTCGTGAGCTCGCCGCCATCGTGCGCGACCGCAAGCTTCGCCACGCCCATATGGTCGGCGTATCGCGCCGATCGATGATCGCGGGGCTCAGCGTCGACCCCGCGCGCATTCTCAACGCGACTCGCGCCGTTCGCACACGTATGCGCGCCGACTCGACGCTCCACTTGCGCTCCCCCGCGGGCTCGGACCTCACCGTGAAGCTCGATCCGGCCTGCCGCTGGATCGAGCAGGTGGGTGTCATTCGCCCGGGCCGCTGGGAGAACGTGCCGTCGGGCGAGCTTCTCACGTCGCCGGCCGATGTCCGCGGCGTCTTCGTGGCCGACGGGAGCGTGGGCGGCGACTTCGGTGCGAGCGCCGGGCTCCTCGCGTCGAAGCCGATTCGCGTCGAGATCGAAGGCGGCGTCTGCCGCGCCGTGAAATGTGTAGACCGCACGCTTCAACGCGAGGTCGAGCAGTTCCTGCGGCGCGATCCGAACGGCGATCGCGTGGGGACGATCATCCTCGGCACCAACGTCGGCCTTCGCGATCCGCTCGGAGACGCCATCGCCGATCAGAACCTGCCGGGCCTTCATTTGAGCTTCGGCGCGACCTTTCCCGACGAAACCGGCGCGCGCTGGACGGCGCGCACGCAGCTCCCCATGACCGCCTCGGCGGCCGACGTCGACCTCGACGGAGTAGCGCTCCTGCGCGCGGGGCGGTACTTGGTCAACTGACGTGGAAGGGCCTCCCGAAGCTTCGAGCTCGAGACCGCGAACGAAGGGCGTCCTCCTTCGGGTCGCTTACGACGGCACGGCATTCCACGGCTGGGCGGCTCAAAAAGAGACGCGCACCGTCGAAGCCACGCTGCGCGGCGCGATCCTCGCCGTCGACGCGCAGGCGAGCTCGCCCCGCGGAACGAGCCGCACCGACGCAGGCGTTCACGCCGAAGGGCAGATGGCGGCATTCGACGCCGTCCTCGCGATCCCGTCGCGCGCGTGGGTTCTCGCGCTAAACCAGCACCTGCCCGACGACATGGGCGTGCGTGCCGCGCGCGAGGTTCCGCTCGGCTACCAGCCGCGGTTTTTATCGAAGGGGAAGCGGTATCGCTACCGCATTTTGCTCGACAAGGTTCGCGACCCTCTCTCGCGCACGCGCGCATGGCGCATTGGTGGCGAGCTCGATTTTTCGCTCATGCGCGCCGAGGCCGAAGGGCTTCTCGGTACCCACGATTTCGTGGCGTTTCGCGCGGCAGGCGACGAACGCGAGAACACGACGCGAACGCTCACGCGCGTCGCGCTGGAGCTTTCGGACGACGGACGCAGCCTCGACATCGTCGTCGAAGG
>JANXMC010000712.1 GCA_025354825.1 Myxococcales bacterium | reverse complement strand
GCGGTGCCCGGTGCGCCGCTCGAGCCCGTCGCGCCCGTCGCGCCCGTCGGACCGATGGGCCCCGTCGATCCCGTGGGGCCAACGGTGCCGGCGAGGCCGGTGGTCGGTCCAACCCAGTGCCCGGTCGCATCGATGACGGTGGAGCCGGCGACGCGCACGCTCGTGGGGTTGATGTCGCCCACCGCGTCGTTGGCGACGATGGCGTAGGGCACGCTCGAAATCGTCTGGCGCGGCGACATCTCGTCGTCGGTGCCAATCTTGATACCCAAATAGCGCGTAGGTCCGCTGAAGACCGATTGCGGAATTGCGGTGACCTGACCGAGCTGCGACGAGAAGTAGCCTGCGTCGAGCGTGAGCGTCTGCGTCTCCGTCCAGAGCGCGGTGCCGCCGGTCGGTGCGTCGTAAATCGAATAGACGAACGTGAGCTGCCCCGTCACCGCTTTGCCGAGCGAGTCGAGCAAGAGCCCCTGCTGAGTGAGCGTCCCCGGAACGCCTGCGCGCGCGTAGGGCTCGGCGGCGAGAACGAGGAGGCCCGCGAGGGCGGCGATGGTCGTGGCACCGAGTCGGCGATGGTTCATCGTGGGTCTCCGCTTATTTCTTGGTGACAGCGGTGAGGCCGCTGAAGAGGCGATAGGACTGCGAGGCGCCGGGCTGGCCGTCGCCCGGGGCGCCGCCGGTCTTGGTAATCATCGTGTAGCTCTGGCTCCGCGCGACCACGCCGCCGGGGCCGAGGCCTGCGCCGACGACGGTCACGGCGCCATCGGGCAAGGGCTCCGGCTCCGACGCGTCGCTCGCATCGACAGGCGCCGATGCGTCGACGATGGGGGTGACCTTCGCGTCGGGCGTGCCGGCGTCTTTCAACGGAACCGCGATGGGATTCGTCGGGTCGTCGATGCACGCAAGGAGCGCCGCCGACATCGCGAGGGCGACGACCGCAGGCCCGAAGATTCGGGAAAGGCTCATTCGAAAAGCTCCTTGGCGAGAGGCGACGTGCCATGACGTCCGAGAAAAGCCGCGCGCGCATTGGCGCGAAACCGGACGCGGCACGAGGCGCCGCAGCATCGAGAGCTATCACCGGCGCTGCGGCTGCAAAGGCGCAACGGGGCGCGCCCGCAATTTCAGTAAGACGCAGTCACGCCCAATCGCACACGCGGGCTTCGCGTGGGAGGGGTCGACGCGGCAAAGCGACGACGTGAGGTGAGCTACGTCGACACGCGCCCGACCGCGAGGGCTCAGTGATCCCGCGCGTAGCAGTCGACGCAAAGGGGCGACCGCGCGCGATGCACGGCCCGCGCACGCCCCGCCGGGACGGTCGTTCCGCACGACCAGCAGCGGGCGCTCTCGGCGGCTTCGACGACGCGGAAGCCGTCGTCGGTATCCCGCGCGGGAGCTTGCGCGTGGGCGTGGGCGTGGCGGAACCCGTCGCGCACCCACGCGTCCTCGTAGCTGTCCGGCGCGGCGCGCCGTGCGGGCTCGGGCGCGACACGAATCGCGCCGCCGTGCTCACGCATCACCTTGATCGCAATCCAGGCCGACGTCCGAGCTTCTTCCGTAGGCTCGTCGGTGCTCGCGCGGGCCACCAAGGCGTCGAGTCGATCTTGAATGCTCATGCGCGTACTGCCGTTCGATTCGGGTCGGGCGGAAACGGTTGCGGCCCCGCCCTCTTCGTCGCCGCGTCTGGTCGCCGCGTCTTGTAGCCCCTGAGGGGGTCGAACCCTCACGCCTTTCGGCCGGGGATTTTAAGTCCCCTGCGTATGCCATTCCGCCAAGGGGCCGGTGAATCGTTACTCTCGCACACCTCTCGTCATCTCGTCATCTCGTCACGAAGCGCGCATCCACGCGTTCACGCGATCGGCCCGACGGCCTTGGCGACGGCGCGCACCAGCTCGCCGTTCTCGATCATCGCGGCCACCGCTTCGATGTCGCTGTAGAGCGGGCGGTCCTCCGTCATGGCGGCGACATGCGCGCGCACGGCGGCTTGCGCGGCGGTGACGCCGAGGCTCGGCTTCAGCGGCGCGCGTTGATCGACGCCGGCCGCCGCGGTCATGATCTCGATCGCGAGCGCGTGGCGCACGTTCGTCACCACCTCGACGAGCTTCTTCGCGCTCACGCTCCCCATGCTCACGTGGTCCTCTTTTCCGGCCGACGAGGGGATCGAATCGACGCTCGCCGGATGGCACAAGACCTTGTTCTCGCTCACGAGCGACGCGCTGGCGACCTGCGCGATCATGAACCCCGAGTGGAGGCCGCTCCCCGCCGCGAGGAACGGCGTGAGGCCCGTCGAAAGCGCCGGGTTCACGAGCTGCTCGACGCGCCGCTCGCTGATGTTCGCAAGCTCGGCGACGGCCATCGCCGCCAAGTCGAGGGCGAGCGCGAGAGGCTGGCCGTGGAAGTTGCCGCCGCTCAAAATGTCCGCCTCGCCGTCGTCCGTGAGAAAGACGCTCGGGTTGTCGGTGACGCTATTGAGCTCGGTCTCGAGCACGCGCCGAACCCACGCGAGGGCATCGCGCGTCGCGCCGTGGACCTGCGGCATGCAGCGCAGCGAATAGGCGTCTTGCACCTTCCCGCAGTGCTTATGGCTTTCCATAATCTCGCTCTCGGTGAGGAGCGTGCGCAGGTTCGTGGCGACGATGGCCTGACCCGGGTGCGGACGCGCCGCCTGGAGCCGTTCGTCGAACGGTCGCTTCGTCCCTTTGAGCGCTTCGAGGCTCATCGCGCCGGCGATGTCGGCAATCGTCGCGAGGCGCTCGGCGGCGAGCAGCGACAGCGTGCCGAGGGACGCCATGTACTGCGTGCCGTTGATCAGCGCGAGCCCCTCTTTCGCCTCGAGCACGACGGGCTTAATGCCAACTTCGGCGAGGACCTCGCCGCTCTTTCGCCGTTTCGATCGCGCCTGCGCCCCTTCGTCCGAAACGGCGGTCTCGGCGGTGTCGAGGCTCGCCTCGCCTTCGCCGATCATCGCGAGGGCCAAGTGCGCGAGCGGCGCGAGATCGCCCGACGCACCGACCGACCCCTGCGCAGGAATGCGCGGATGGACGCCGCGATTGAGCATGTCGACGAGCACGTCGACGAGCAGCGGGCGCACGCCCGAATGACCAAGCGCCAAGACCTGCGCGCGGAGCAACATGATGCCGCGCACTGCCGCAATCGGGAGCGCCGGCCCGACGCCCGTCGAGTGCGAGCGAATCAAGTTCCGCTGGAGCGCGCGCACGTCGTTCGCCGAGATGCGCGTCTCGCTGAGCGCGCCGAAGCCGGTGTTGACGCCGTAGACGCGCGGCGCGTCATCGCCCGCGCTGGCGATCGCGTCGATGGCGCGGCGCGACGCAACGGCCTTCTCGCGGGCTTTCAGGTCGAAGGCGACGGGGCGATGCCGCACGGCGACATCTTCGAGGTCCGAGAGCGAGAGGGGGCACCCAAGCAGCACGGGCTCAATCATGCCGGCGAGGTACCGCCTCTTTCAGGTCCGGTCCACGAATTCATTCGCTCGCGCTCGCGCTCTCGGTCACGCCGCAAGCGCCGCGAGCGCACGGGCCGCCGCGGCGATGTCCTCGTCGAAGTACCGCGTCGCTTCGGCGCGCGCCGCTTCGTCGGGCATACGAAGCAGCGCCGACGGGTGGTACGTCGCCATGAACCACGGCGCCCACGGCGTTTCGAACACCTGCCCGCGGCTTCGTCCCACGCGAAACTGTTTCCCGAGAAACGACTGCGCTGCGCTCGCGCCGAGGCAGAGGATCATCTTCGGTTTCACGACTTCGAGCTCGGCGTCGAGCCAGCCGCGACATGCGCGGATTTCTTCGTACGTAGGCTTCGAGTGGAGGCGCCGCTTGCCCCGCGGCTCGAACTTGAAGTGCTTCACCGCATTCGTGAGATAGACGTCCTGCCGGCGCAGCCCCACCCGCTCCATAGCCGCCATCAGCACCTCGCCGGCGGGGCCGACGAAGGGGCGACCGGCCGTGTCTTCTTGGTCGCCCGGCTGCTCGCCGACGAGCATCAGACGCGCATCGCGCGGGCCCTCGCCGAAGACCGCCTGCGTCGCACCCTTGTGAATCGGGCACGCCTCACACGCCTGCGCCGCATCACGAAGTACGTTTAGATCCCGCGCGACCGGCACCCACGACGCGGCCGCCGTGGGCTCCGGCGCCGTCATCGTCGCGACACGCTCGAAGGACGCCGCCACCATCTCGGGCACGGCCGATGTCTCGGGCAGCGTGGCCCAGTGGCGCCGCGGCATTTCGCGAAGCTGCGTCTTGAGATTGAGGCGCGCGGGGTTGTAGGTCGCCTTGTAGTACGTGCGAAACATCTCCTCGAGGGCGTCTTCGCTCGGCGCGGCATCGCGCGGCGCGCCCGGGCCAAAGGTGAGCGCGTGCATGTCCCACGTGGCCGAGGCATCGGGGGTGAGGATCGTCCAGCACATCGCCGGAAAGCGCCGCTGAAAGAACGGCGCGGCCAGCTTGAGAATCGGATTGTCCGGCCGATGCCACGCGACGAAGCGTTCGACGACGTCACCGGCATCGTTCGTGGCCTCGACACGCCGGAAGCGGACGAACGCATGCATCTTGTGCTCGTCGCGCTTCACATCGAGCGTCAGCGCGCGAAGGGCAATCACGTCAGCATCCGCCGCGTCGTCCATCAACCCGTGCGCGCCTCGCGCGAGGCGAACGAGCAGGCGATAGAAGAGCGACCACCGCCGCGGATCGCGATGGTACGCCGCAATTTCAGCCGCTTCGACGAAGGCCCGCGGCACGCGAAACGTCGACCGCGCGTCCGCTGCGTGCGGCGCGTCGGCGACAGCGTCGCCCCCTCCAAACAGGACCGCCTGCCCTCCCCCGCCCGTCGTCACCTCCCACACCACGTCGGCGGGCTCGGCATTCTGCGCGACGAGGCGCCGCGCCTCGCGACGAAAGCTGTCGAACGTTGCGTCGATCTGCGCGCGGATCAAAGCTCGCCGCTCACGGCCTGGGCCTGCGCTTCGAACAGCCCCAACTGCACCGGCGGCCTCACGCGCTTCTCGAGGCTCAGCGCGTCGAGCAGACGCGCCGCCGCCGCCGTACCGCCCGCCCCCGCCGCCACGAGAAACGGCGCCGCGCGCTTCAAGGTCACGCGAAGGCGCACGAGATCGTCCATCGTCAGCACTCGGTGGCGCCGCGCCGCCACGATGCGATCGACGTTTCGCACGCCGAGCCCCGGCACGCGCAAGAGCAGCTCGCGCGGCGCGACGTTCACGTCCGTGGGAAAGAGCTCTCGGTGGCGAAGGGCCCATGCGAGCTTGGGGTCGATGTCGAGGGAGAGATTCGGCGCCTCTTTCGTCGTCAGCTCGTCGGCCGTGAATCCGTAAAAGCGAACGAGCCAGTCGGCCTCGTAAAGGCGATGCTCGCGCACGAGCGGCGGCGACTTCGCGGGCAGGCGGCCGTCGGCCTTTGGGATTGGGCTGTAGGCCGAATAGTAAACACGCCGCAGGCCGTGGCTCGTATAGAGACGAGACGACGTCGCGAGGATCGCGTCGTCGGTCGTCGGCGTGGCGCCGATGATCATCTGCGTCGTCTGCCCCGCCGGCGCGTACCGCTTGCCGTGCTCTTCGATGGCGTCGTGGATGATTCCCATCGACGAATTGATTGCGACGGTCGTTTTTTCCGGCGCGAGCTTCACGAGATCGGGCTCGGTTGGCAGCTCGGCGTTCACGCTCAAGCGATCGGCATAGAGGCCCGCTTCGGCGAGAAGCTCCCGCGAAACGCCGGGCGCCGACTTCAAATGGATATACCCGCCAAACTTGTGATCGACCCGCAGCAGCTTCGCGACGCGCGTGAGCTGTTCCATCGTGTAGTCGGGGCTTTTCAGCACGCCCGAGCTGAGAAAAAGCCCTTCGATATAGTTCCGGCGATAAAAGTCGAGCGTGAGGTCGACGACCTCTTCCGGCGTGAAGCGCGCCCGCTCGACGTCGCTCGAAATGCGGTTCACACAATATTGGCAGTCGTAAACGCAGTAGTTCGTAAAGAGTATTTTGAGCAGCGACACGCACCGACCGTCGGGGGTGTAGCTATGGCAAATACCCATTCCTTCGGTATTGCCAATTCCCCCCTCTTGCGATGCACGCCTTGAGCCGCTGCTCGCACACGACGCGTCGTACTTGGCCGCGTCGGCGAGGACGGCGAGCTTCCGCTTGATCTCCACCTTTCACCTATGGGGACGCACGCGCGCCCGCACAAGCTGAGGCGGCGACGATTACGGTTTCGCCGCGCGCACGGCCGAGGCAGAGTCCGCCGTCCGCTCGAAACCGCTCGCCATTAAGTTGATAGGAGGCACTCGTGGACGCACTTACCCTCGTCATTGCCAATCGCAATTACTCGTCGTGGTCACTCCGCCCGTGGCTCGCCCTCAAGCACGCGGGTCTGCCGTTCGAGGAGGTGATCATCCCTCTCGACAAACCCGAGACCCGCACCGCGATTCTCGCCTATTCGCCGTCGGGCCGCGTCCCTGCCCTTCGCCACGGCGACGTGCGCGTGTGGGACTCGCTCGCGATTTGCGAATACGCCGCCGAGCTCGCACCGAACGCCAAGCTCTGGCCCGAAGATCGCGCGGTCCGCGCCGTCGCACGCTCCGTGAGCGCCGAGATGCACTCGGGGTTCGCGTCGCTCCGCGAGCAGATGACGATGAACATTCGCCGCAAGGTCGCAGGCGTCGTCCCCACCGGCAGCACCGCCGCCGACATCGCGCGCATCGTCGAGCTCTGGACGGAGTGCCGCAGCCGCTTCGGCAAGGGCGGGCCTTTTCTCTTCGGCACGTTCACCATCGCCGATGCGATGTTCGCGCCCGTCGTGACCCGCTTTCGCACCTACGGCGTCGACGCCGGCAAGGTCGGCGAGGCGTACATCGACGCGCTCTTCGCGGACCCGGCGATGGCCGAATGGGTCAAGGCCGCCCACGAAGAGACGCTCGTCATCGAGAAGTACGAGCAGCACGCGTAACGCGACAGGCGCAACAGGCGCGACAGGCGCAACAGGCGCAACAGGCGCAACAGGCGCAACAGGCGCAACAGGCGCAACAGGCGCGGCAGGCGCCGGCCAGCGGAACGGGCGCGTCGCGCCAGAACGCGTTCTTCCGCTTCCCCTTCCGCAATTCCGTAAGTAGCGTGCGCCCTCGATGCGCTACTTCGTCACGCTCGATCCCGACCCCGCCGCAAAGCCCATCCTCGTCGACGTGACGGAGCTCCCGAGCGGCGACCTCGATGTAAAAGTCGACGGTCGCTCCGTCGCGGTCGATTTCGTCCCCGTCGGCTCGGCGCTCTCCGTCCGCGTCGATGGCCGAATGGTCGATCTCACGACCGAGGGGACGCCGCCCGAAATGGGCGCCGTCGCCAGCGGCACGCGCGCCTACGTGCGCGTCGAAAGCGAACGCGAGCGCGTCGCCAACGCAGCCCGCAAGGGCGGCGCCGGCGCCGGGGAAAAACTGCTCAAATCGCCCATGCCAGGCCGCGTCCTCAAGCTCCTCGTCACCGAGGGGGACGAGGTCGAGGTCGGCCAGCCGCTCCTCGTCGTCGAAGCGATGAAGATGGAGAACGAAGTGAAGTCGAAGGCCAAGGGGAAGGTCGTGGCGATTCATGTCGCCGCGGGCGCCACGGTCGAGGGGAACGCGAAGCTCGTCACGCTGTCGTGACGCCGGCCGTGACGGAAAGGCGGCGAGGGTCGCGATGATGCGTGATCTCCCGCGCGTGCATCTGGTGCACGGGCCGACGCCGCTGGTGAAGCGGAAGGCCCTCGACGCACTCCTCGGCGTCGACCTCGTGATCAAACGCGACGACGCGACCTCCGGCGCCGAATCGGGAAACAAGGTTCGCAAGCTCGAATTTCTCCTCGGCGACGCCGTCGGGCGCGGCGCGACGACGGTGCTCACGTGCGGCGGCCTTCAGTCGAACCACGCGCGCGCGACCGCGATCGCCTGCGCCGAGCTCGGACTTCGCTGCGTGCTCTTCCTGCGCGTGGCCGACGAGCGCGCAAACGATCCGCACGCCGTCACCCCCGCCGAAGCGCTCCCGCGCGTTGGCAACGTGCTGCTCGACAGGCTCGTCGGCGCTGAAATTCGGTACATTTCGCGGTCGCTTTACGCGGACCGCAACGCCGTCATGGAACAGGCGGCCGCAGCGCTCCGCCTCGACGGCGAGCGCCCGTACATCGTCCCAGAAGGCGGCTCCAACGGCCTCGGGTCCTTCGGCTACGTCGATGCGATGCGCGAGGTGCGGCAGCAGCTCGACGCGGGCCTCGGAGGGGGCCCCGCGAAGTTCGACGTCGTCGTCCACGCCTGCGGCTCGGGAGGCACGGCAGCAGGCGTCGCACTCGGCGCCGCAGACGCAGGCGTCGCGCGCGAGATCATGCCGGTCGCCGTCTGCGACAGCGCCGCCTACTTCGAAGCCGCCATCGCCCGCATCACCGCCGAGGCTCGGCGCCTCGCCCCCGAGCTAGGCGACCCCGCACCGCTCGCCGTCGACGAGAGCGCCCGCGGCCCCGGTTACGGAATCATGGGCGAGGCCCAACGAAAGACGCTTGTGCAGATTGCACGTATCTCCGGTGTGATCCTCGACCCCGTTTATACCGGCAAAGCCTTCGTCGGCCTCGCGAACGCCATCGAGCGCGGCGCCATCGCCCGCGGCAGCCGCGTGCTCTTTCTCCACACCGGCGGCCTGCCCGGGCTCCTCGCGCAGGGGGACGCCTTCGAGCACGACCTGTGACGACGCCGCTGAACCTTCCACCGCCCCCGCTCGCGGCCAAAGCGCGCCTCGCCGCCTGGGGGCTTGCGGTCTACGCCGCGACGCTCATCGCCGCGGCCCTCATGACGCGCAATGCCGTCGGCGCCGTCGCCTGCCAGGCCGCCCTCGCCGAATGGGGCTCGGGCAGGCTCCTCGTGACGTGGAGCGACCCCCACGCGCCGATGCCGTCGGGCACGGCGATCGCGAAGCGTGCTCTCAAGGGCGCCGGCATCGCTCTCGTGCTTCTCGCCGCCGTCGTCGCCCTCGCGCTCGCGGCCAAAGGCGTGCGCCTCGTCGCTTCGCCGCCGAAGCTAACGTCGCTCGCCGTCGGCCTGCTCGCCCCCGTTTGCCTCGCGGTGCGCGACGAGCTTCTCCTCCACGGCCTCGTGCTCCGCCTTCTCGATCGCGTCGCGCCGCCTCCCGTCGCCATCGTGGCGTGCGGACTCTCCTCGGCGGCCGCGGCCTTCGGCGTCGTCGGTGCAACGCCCTTCGGAATTGCCGCGGCAGGCCTCGGCGGCATCGTCCTCGGTTTCGCGTGGGTGCGCGATCGCGGCGCGTGGCTGGCGTGGGGCGCCCACGCCGCATGGCTCTGGGCGACGACGTCGCTCGTTCGCGGCGGCCTGGTCGATCTACGGGCGATGGGAAGCGCAAACGGCACAAGCCCATGGGGCGGCGGCGATGCGGGCGTCGAAGCGAGCCTCGCGGCGATCGTCGTTCTCGGCGTCGCCGCCGTTGCGGCCGTCGTCGTGGCTGCGCGCGACCACGCCCGAGAAACCGCCGCGAGCGAGCACATCGCCTTACACAGCTAGCCTTTCGCGGCGCCGGCTCTAACGGCCGTACGACCCCAAGGAAACATCGCTATCCTCGTTGGAGATGGCGGGCATCAAGAAGGGGAGCATTTCGCCCGAGGCGACTGTCGACGAGCGCTCGACCGAGCGTCGCATCGCGGCCTCCGTCCGTGGCGACGCTCTCGCATCGGACGACACGGCGCCCGAGGACGGCCCCATGGCCCCGGGCGATCACGACGCCAGCTTCGCGGCCCACGTGGCGCGCGGAAGCGCCCATGCGCGGCGCGGCAACGACGCCGACGCGATGGCGGAGCTCGAGCAGGCCATGGCGCTCGATCCGCGCGAGCCGAAGGTGAAAGACCTCCTGGCGCTCGTCTACTTTCGGCTCGGCCACTACGCCAACGCGACCCTTCTCTACGAAGAGCTCCGTGCGCAATTCCCCCGGGATTTGGCCGCAAAATTGAATTTCGCGCTCGCGTCGATGAAGGGCGGCGACGTCGAGCTCGCGCGCAACGAGCTTCAAGAGATCGTCCGCGCGAATCCCGGCCATCGGCGCGCGTGGGGCTACCTCGGAATGGCCTACGACTGGCT
Source organism: Myxococcales bacterium (assembly GCA_025354825.1). GTDB lineage: Bacteria > Myxococcota_A > Polyangia > Polyangiales > Polyangiaceae > JANXMC01. The sequence goes on along the minus strand of JANXMC010000712.1, from coordinate 1,134 downwards.
CGGCGAAAGCGAGCTCGCTCTCCGCGCGTTCGATCGCGGCCGCCTCCCCGAGCTGGCGGCGCGGGTCGGTCAACGGGCCGATCGCCTCACGGTCCCCGCGCCGTCCGCCGACGGCGACGGGCCGACGTCGGTCGCCATGTCCGCGCCAGCGGCGAGCACCGTCACGGGCGGGCAAGAGGGGTTCTTCGAAGTCGACGGCGGCGCGCTCACGCCGGACCTCGCCGAGCCGCCGGCCCACCCCGAGTCCGAGCAGGTCTTCCCGCCCCCCCCGCCGCCGCCGCTCGAGAGCGAGCCGCCGTCCTACGCCATCACGTTCGATCCGTCGGAGCTCGACAAAGACCACACGACCACCGCGCCGCCGCCGGTCTCGGTCCCGCGAGGCGCCGCGCCCATGGCACCGAGCGCCCTCGATGAGCCGTCGCCCGCTGCGCGCATGGCGTTCACGCGCACGTTGGGCGCGCAAACCTACGTCACGGCCGCATCGGCACCGGCGACGGCGACGGCCTCCGCGCGCGCCGTTGCCCCCCGCGCGCCCACCGCGCGCAGCCGCGTTGTCCCTTTCCCCGAAGCGCGCGGCGTCACGCGCGACGCATCCGGCATCGTGCTCGTCCGCGTGCACGGCGGCGCCGCGGAGGGCGAAGGCTTCGCCGCGCGCCTCGAGTCGGTCCGCTCGTACACGACGACGTTGCGCGCCAACGTCCTCGAGCGCCAGTCGAAGGGGCGCTCGGTCCAGGAGCCCATCGGCGGCTTCGCGGCGCCACTCGTTCGCTTCGACGGCGCGGGCGATCTCGTTCTCGCACCGCGCGCCGGGCAGACGCTCTTGGCCATCGAGCTCGAAGGCGAGCGCGCGACCTTTCGCGAAGAGCTCGTCGTCGGCTTCGAGCTGCGCCTCGAGCACGAGAGCGTGAGAGTCCCGGTCGACGAAGGCGACGGCGCCGCCATGGTGCAGCTCCGCGGCGGCGGCGGCATCGTCGTCGAAGGGGCCGTTGAGATTCGCGCGTTCGAAGTCTCCACGGGCCGCGGCGCCTGCGTTCGCCGCGAGGTCGTCGTCGGCTGGGTCGGCGCCCTCACGGCGCGTCCGCTGGCCGCACGCGAAGCGCCGCTCGGTCAGGCGGGCCTCTCCCTCGTCGAAGG
>JANXMC010000710.1 GCA_025354825.1 Myxococcales bacterium | reverse complement strand
GCTCGTCTCGGGCCTGCTCAAATCGCTGGGCCCCGAGGTTGCGCCCGATAAGGCGCTTCGCGTGGAGTGGGTCGGCGCCAAAGCCGGCAAGCAGCTCACCGACAGCGCGCGGAACTCGGTCGCCATCTCGATCGTGTTCATCATGCTCTACCTCGCGTTCCGCTTCGACTTGCGGTTCGCGCCAGGCGTCGTCGTCGCGTGCGTGCACGACGCGAAGGTCGTCATCGGCGTGTTCGTCGTCCTCCACAAGGAGGTCACGATCTCGACGATCGCCGCGATTCTGACCGTCGTCGGGTACTCGATGAACGACACCGTCGTAGTCTACGACCGCATTCGAGAGAACCTCTCGAAGCACCGCGGGAAATCGTTCTGGGACATCATCAACCTGTCGGTGTCCGAGACTCTCTCGCGCACGATCCTCACGTCGGGCGCAACCATGCTCAGCATGCTCGCGTTCTTCATTTGGGGAACGGGCGTGCTGAAAGACTTCGCCTTCGCAATGGTCGTCGGCATCGTCGCCGGCACGTACTCGAGCATCTACGTCGCAGCTCCGCTCACCGAGTGGATCGACGAAAAAATGAAGAGCTCCATCACCAAGCAGCCGGGTAAGCGCGCGGGCGCCAAGGGCCGCGCGAAGACGCCCGTCAAGGCGTGAGGGGCGCCGGGGCTTTGTCTTGACGCGCCGCCTGCGCGCGTGTCGATAGGCCCATGCTCACCCTTCCGTCCGAGGCGTCCGACGAGGCGCGCGATCTCGCGCGTGGTCTCGGGATCACCGTCACGGCGGCGAGCGTACTGATTCGTCGAGGGCGCGTGGAACCGGAGGGCGCCGCGCGTTTCTTCGATCCGAAGCTCGCGCACCTCACGCCGCCGACGCTCATGAAGGACCGCGCCGAGGCCTCTGCGCGCCTCGTACGCGCGGTTCGCGCGAAGGAGCGCGTCTGCATCTTCGGCGACTACGACGCCGACGGCATCACGAGCGCCGCCATCATGACCGACGTGCTCCGCACGCTCGGCGCCGACGTCACCACCGTCCTCGCCGACAGGTTCGACGGGGGCTACGGCCTCTCGACCCCCGCCCTCGACCGCATCACCGCGACCGGCGCCACGCTGCTCGTCACGTGCGACTGCGGCTCCAGCGACCACGAGCGACTCGAGGACGCGCGCCGCCGCGGCATCGACGTCATCGTCATCGACCACCACCGCGTGCCCGACGAGCCGCTTCCGGCCCTCGCGTTTCTCAACCCACACCGACCCGACTGCGGCTTCCCGTACAAGGGGCTCGCCTCGTGTGGCCTCGCGCTCTCCATCTGCGCCGCACTGCGCGCGGAGCTCGGCGTCGCCCTCGACCTTCGCAACTGGCTCGATCTCGTCGCCCTTGGCACCATCGCCGACGTCGCACCCCTCGACGGCGACAACCGCGCTCTCGTGCGCGCCGGTCTCGCCGTCCTCGCCACCGGCGCGCGCCCTGGCATTCGCGCCCTCGCCGAAGTGGCCGGGCACGCGGGCTCGACGCCGCTCACCGGTGAAGACGTCGCGTTCCGATTCGCACCTCGCATCAATGCACCCGGGCGCTTGAAGTCGCCCGATTTGGCCCTCGCGCTCTTGCTGGCGAAAACGGTCGACGAGGCCCGCGGCCTCGCTGCAGAAGTCGACCAAATCTGCGAGCAGCGAAAGACGGTCGACCGCGCGCTCCTCGCCGAGGCGCTTGCGATGCTGGCCGACCCGGCGCTCGCGGCGTTGCCGGTCATCGTGCTCGGCAAGGAGGGGTGGCACCAAGGCGTCGTCGGAATCGTCGCGGGGCGGCTCGCGTCCCGTTTTGGCAAACCCACGATTGTCATCGGCTTCGACGGCGCCACAGGGCGCGGCTCCGTGCGCGGACCCGCCGGCGCGCGTTTGCACGATGCGCTCTCACAATGTGGCCACGCGCTCCTCGGCTTCGGCGGGCATCAGGCCGCCGCCGGCGTTCACGTCGAAGCGAAGAGCCTCGATGCTCTCCGCGACGCCTTCGCTGCCGCGTGCGTGTCGCTCGGCACCGAGCTCGCGCCGACCAACGTCGTCGCCGATGCGATCCTCGAGGCTAGCGATCGCCCGGCCGACGTCTTCCGTGATCTCGAACGCTTCGAGCCGTGCGGCCACGCCAACCCTGCGCCGCTCCTCGGCATGCGCCAGGTGCGCGTGCGCGGTGCCCGCGAAGTCCGCGGCGGTCACTTGAAAATCGAGGTCGAAAGCGGCTTCGGCGCCCTCTCGGGCTTCGGCTTCGAGCTCGGCCACCTGGCCGCCAAGCTCGGCGGCGGCGCGCGCGTCGACATCGTCGCGAAAATCCGTCGCGACACCTACCGCGGCAACGGCGCCGTCGAGCTTCGGCTCGAAGCGGTCGACGTCCCGCCCCACGACGAGGCGGCTGCAAGCGGGCCCACCGCGCGCTAGCCTCGGCCTCGTGAAGGAGCCGTCGTGAAGGAGACGAAGCACGAACCGAAGACGGCTGTCGGCGACGTCCTCATCTCCTTTCGGGGCGTGAAAAAAGCCTTCGGCGCGAAGCGAATCTTTTCGGACCTCACGCTCGACATCCGCCGCGGCGAGACCGTGACGATCATGGGCGCATCCGGGACCGGCAAGAGCGTCATGCTCAAGATGCTCATCGGCCTCATTCGCGCTGACGAGGGGTCGATCTCCTTCGACGGCGAAGAGCTCACGGGGATGAACGACGTCGAGCTCGGGCAGGTCCGTCGTCGCATCGCGTACCTGTTTCAAGGCGCGGCGCTCTTCGACTCGCTCACCGTTGGAGAGAACGTCGCCTACGGCCTTCGCGAGCAGTTCTGGAACACGATGAGCGACCCCGAGATTCGCGCCCGCGTCGCGCAGTCGCTGGCGCTCGTCAGTCTCCCGGGGACCGAAGAGATGCGCCCGAGCGATCTCTCTGGCGGCATGAAGAAGCGCGTGGGGCTGGCGCGGACCCTCGCCTTGCAGCCCGAGGTGCTCCTCTACGATGAGCCCACGACGGGGCTCGATCCGATCAACACCGGGCGCATCAACCACCTGATCAACGGCATCAAGCAGTCGCTGGGCATTACCAGCGTCGTCGTCACCCACGACATGGGCACCGCGTTTTCCGTGTCGGATCGGCTGGTGATGCTCAAAGAAGGTCGCGTGCTTTTGAGCGGCACGCAGCAAGAGATCAAGACGACCCGCGACAAATACGTTCGCGATTTCATCGAAGGCAAGGCGCCCGAGTCGGAGGACGTCTCACAGCTTCTCGCCTCGTCGTGACGGCCGTCGTCGTGACGGCACCCTTTTGCCGCCGCACGAGCGCCCTCGGCGGCTAGGCTCACGGCGGCTCTTTCGCGAGGAACGCGGGGATGAATCGATGAAGCAGCAGGTCAAAGTCGGCATCTTCGTGAGCATCGGACTCTTTCTGATGGGCGGGTTCGTCTTCTACATCGGCGACAACCGCAAGCTCTGGGACCCGCAAGCCAAGTTCGACGCCGCGTTCGGCGACGTGGCAGGCCTCAAGCCGGGCTCGCCCGTGCGCATGGGCGGCGTCGACGTCGGCACGGTCGGCAGCGTCGAGCACGGAGCCGATGCGAACGACGCGCGCATTTACGTGAGCATGTCGATCGTCAAAGCCGAGGCAGGCCGCGTCCGCGTCGACACCATCGCGAAGGTCGTGAACAAAGGGCTCCTCGGCGACAAGATGATGGAGCTCACGGTCGCCGACGCGAAGTCGCCGTTGCTTGCGCCCGGCTCGCGCCTCAAGACCGAAGAGCCCCTCGACTTCTCGCGCTACCTCGCGAAGTTCGACTCGATTAGCGAGAAGGCCGAGAAGGTCGTCGACAACCTCGAGCAGGCCACGCGCGGCTTTGGTGATCCGAAGTTCTCGGACGACATCAAGCAGACGACGGCGAGCCTTCGCGACATTCTCAATTCGGTCGCGCACAACGACAGCGCCGTGCATCGCCTGCTCTACGATCCGAAGGAGGCGGCCAACGTCGATCGCGCGATCAACGAGCTTGCGAGCGCCACCGGAGAGTTTCACGCGGCGATGGCCGACGTTCGCGCGATGACAGGCGAAGTGCGCAACGGCCCTGGGATCGCGCATGCGCTCGTTTACGACGGCGAGCTGTCGAAGAGTGCCGCGGGCGCGCTCAGCGAAGTGCACAAAGACCTCGTCGCCGTGCGCGAGGGGAACGGCCTCGCCCACGCGCTCATCTACGGCGACGACTCGTCGCAGCAGACGATGGGGAACATCAACGCGATGACGGGCGACCTTCGCGCGATCGTGTCGGGGGTGCGGGCAGGGAAGGGGACCATTGGCGGGCTTCTCGTCGATCCGTCCGTGTACGAGGACATCAAGAGCGTCGTCGGCAACCTCGAACGGAACCAGGTGCTCCGCGCGCTCGTTCGCTATTCGATCAAGGCCGACGAGGGGAAACCCCGCGAAGCTTCGCCGCGAGCGCCCGTGCCAGCGCAAATACAGTAAGCGGTGACGACCCTTCGGCCTTGTTGTTGACGATGACGAACACCGCGCGCACACCGAGCTGCGCGGCCCGTTCGGCGAGAGCGACCACGTCTTCGCGCATCGCCGGCTGCGCCGTCACGATGCGATCGAACGGCGCGTACTCGGCGCGCTTGTCCTCGTACTTCGTGTAGGGCGGTAGCATCACGCGGGCGACCACGAAGGGCGCCGTGATGATCCCCGGGATCGTCAGCTGCTCGCCGATCGTCGGCATCGCCGTCCAGAAGTTCACGACGTGCGACGCGCCGTGGGCGCGCAGTGTGTCGAGGTAACGCCGCGTGAGGAGCTCGCGATTGCGAAGCTCGAAGGCGTAGCGAAACTGGCGCGGTAAACCTGAGAGCAGCGCGTCGATACCGCGTGCGAGCTCGTCGGGGCTCGGGAGGAACTGCCGCGGCATCGGCGGAATCTCGAAGACGAACGGCCCCGCGTGATCGTTGAACGCTTCGGCGTAGGGCGCGAGGACGAGCTCCCGCGTCTTCACCGGATCGAGGAACGACGGGTTCACCTGGCCCGCCCGCGCGCCGAACCGCGGGTGATTGGGAAAGACGCGCGTGGTGATGTCGTCCCAGACTTTCGAGACCGCACGAAAGCCTTGGGGGAGCTGCGCCGCGTACCCCGCGAGGTCGTCCGCGGTGAGCGGCGCGTAGTGGCTGCGATCGATGCCCACCGTGCGAAGCAGCGGGTGCTCGGCGTAGGCCTTGAGCCCGCTGCGAACGAGCGCCGCGTTCGACGGCTTGCCCGCGTAGACGATGCCGCCCCAGCCCGGGAACGTCCAACTGCTCGTCCCGAGGCGGATCCACGACGGCATCTCCGCGGCGATGGCGCGCTCGTCGTCGCCCACGACCGACTCGACGGGCGCGAGGTCATCGCCCTTCGCACGCGACGCGCGCGGCGGTTGCGGCGAGCCGCCGAACATCTCGAGCTGCTCCTCGCCGGCGCTCTCTCCGGCGGCGCGACGCGGCTTAGCCATCGCTCCCTCGGCGGCTCCGACTTAAGGCTCGAGGCCGGGGGCCGTGCTGGGCGTCTTCGGCGTGCCGCCCGCGGGCGCGACGTTCTTCCAGGCCGACGTGCCCGACCCTTGGCGCATGACCGTGAGGCGCAGCAGATCGAGCTCCAACACGACGAAGCCGCCGCGCGCTTGCGGGCTGCCCGAGAGGTTCAACACCTGTACGCCGACGCCGGCTTGAAAGCCCCACGGAACGCCGAGCGTGACCACGCCTTGAAGCGGGTACTCGCCGTAGCGCCCTTGCTCCCAGAAGCGCCCGACGACGCCGAGATCGACCGCGACACCGAAGCCGCCGCGGCAGAATCCGCGAGACGCGAAGCGTGCGGCGAGCCCCAGGTCGGTCCCGAGATCCCAATGGGTCACCGTGCGGAAGATGCCGCCGACGACGAGGGCATGATCGGCCGACGTGCCCACACCGATGCTCGCGGTGAAGGCGCCGACGACGTCGTTCACCTTCACAAGGCCGGATGCGGGATTGCCGTTGTGTTGAAGCGAGACGCCGCCTCCGACGGCGAGCCACGAGGTCGGCTCGGCGTGGGCCGACGTGCTGATGGCGGCGACTGCGAACGCGGCCGCGGTCGCGGCGAGAAGGCGGGGGATCACGCGTGGTGGGTACCACGGCGCGGGGGCGCGGCGAAGCGCGAATCCACGAAGAAGCAAGCGGTTCGCCGCTACGCGCGCCGCCGCGAACCGACCGTCCGCCGAAGGTGTGCTACGCCGCGGCACCATGGAAGATCGTTCCGCGCCGCCGCTCGACCCCGCCGACATCGCGCACTGGGAAGCCGTCGAAGAAGCCTCGGAGCTTCTGCATGAAGAACGCTTCACCGAAGCGCTCATCGCCCTTCGCGGCATCATCACGCGCGACAAGCTGAACCCCTACGCGTTCTACTTTTTGGGCGTGGCGCTCTTCGAAGTCGGCGAGCTCGAGCCCGCCCGCGACGCCTACCGCGCCTGCTTGAAGCTCGCGCCCGCCCATCTCGGCGCCCGCGTCGCGCTCTCCCACGTGCTCCGCATGCAGGGCGATTTGCGCGAGGCGCTCAAAGAGGGGATGCAGGCGCTCACCCAAGCGCCCGGCGACTCGGACGCGCTGCACGCCGTGGGGCTCACGTACCTCGCGCGCGGCGACAAGCTCGGCGCGCGCAAGTACCTAGAGGCGTTCCTCGACGCGCGACCCGAGTTCGAAGCGGCGAGCGAGGTGCGGGCCACCCTCGAGCTCCTCGAAGCCGAGAACGACGGGCCCGCCAACTCGAACTGAGCGGCGCGCGCCCGCGATCCTACGATCACGGGCGCACTCGACGTCGCGCGATGCCGCTCAACAACCGGGCCTACTGCCCGCAGTTCTCGAACTTGAACTCGCCCTTCGCCTCGCACACACGACCCTGGCCGCTGAGCTCCGCCGTGGGGCACGTGATGTAGCCCCAGACGCGCCCCGCCGCGACGGTCTGTAGTGGCTGGTTGTAGTCGACGACGCAGTCCGTCTGGGCGAACGTGCCGGTGTTCCCTTTTTGGAACGTCGCCGCGATCCCCGTCTGCTGGCCGGTGGCCGTGAAGTGGCCGTTAATCGTGATGCTGCCGCTCAAGTCGCCGGCGCCCGAGAGCGTCGCGCTGGCGGTCACGTTGAAGCCGTCGCCGCTGGGCGTGACCGCGCAGCTCACGCGAACTCCGCCGCCATTCTGCGAATCGCCGTCGCTGACGGGGTGAGCATTGTCGCCAATTTCGACCCACGAGCCCGACGCTTCGCCGCACCCTTGCGACGGCGCTTTGTCGCCCTGGCCGACGAACGACGCGATGGCCGCGCGGGGGACGACCGGCGCCGGATCGGAACAGCCGACGGCCGCGGCCGACGCCGCGACTGCGACGCCGACGAGTACCGACAGGACGCGTGCACGAACGGGACGGACTCCGCTGTCGCGGCTCAAGGAAGGGGCGCTGTCGATCATCGTCGTGTCTCCTCAGGGGCGAGCCCCCCATACGTGGGGAGGCACAAGAATGACCTTAGAATAGCGCGGTGCGCGCACGAGGCGAACTATCTGGCCCGTCTCCGCGCTGCGAGCGCGATGCCCGCGTCGCTGCGCTCGCGTGGCGTCGCGGCTAGACGCCCTTCGCCGCGGCAAACCCGCGCTCGAGATCGCCGCGGAGATCGTCCTTGTCCTCGATACCGACAGACAGGCGCAGAAGCCCGTCGCCGATGCCGAGCGCGCGGCGAGCTTCGGCGGGGACGCTTGCGTGGGTCATGATCGCCGGATGCTCGGCGAGCGACTCAACGCCGCCGAGGCTCTCGGCGCAGGCAAAAATCTTCACGGCCTTCAAAAAGGCCGTCGCCGCGGGGAGGCCGCCTTTCAGCTCGAACGAGATCATCCCGCCAGGCCCTTTCATCTGCTTCGACGCGAGGGCGTGGCCTTTGTGCGACACGAGCCCCGGGTAGTAGACGCGCTCGACTTGGGCGTGGCTCTCGAGCCAGCTGGCGATTCCGCGGGCGCTCTCCACGTGCTGGCGGATGCGCACGGCGAGCGTCTTCAGACCTCGGAGGACCAGGTAGCAGTCGAACGGGCTCGGAACGCCGCCGGCCGCCTTTTGCAAAAAGTGGAGCTTCTCCGCGAGCTCGGCGTCGCGGGTCATGACCGCGCCGCCGACGACGTCGGAGTGGCCGTTCAGGTACTTCGTCGTCGAGTGGACGGCGAGGGTGGCCCCAAGCTCGAGAGGGCGCTGCAAAATGGGCGTCGCGAACGTGTTGTCGACGGCGAGGACGAGGCTCTTGTCCT
>JANXMC010000682.1 GCA_025354825.1 Myxococcales bacterium | reverse complement strand
CGCCAGCAGGTCGACGTGAGCAGATAATTGAGCGACGGGACCGGCGCGCGCCACGGCAGCTTCGCCGTCATCTCGAGCCACTTTGCGTGCTGCGTCGCCATCGACGCCACGATGAGGGCGAACGCTTCGTAGGTTGCGAAGAGGCCGTGGCGACCGGTGAGGACGTACCCCTCGAGCCAGCCTTGGCAGTTGTGTTCGCTCAAGACTTCCATCACGCGACCTTCGGCCGAGACGTGGTCGTCGATGGCGATGGTCGGCTCTTGAAAGCAGCGCGTTTCGACATCGAAGACGGCGCCGAGGCGGTTCGAGTTGGTCTCGTCGGGGCAGACAAGCCGGAACGTCTTCGGGTTCTTCGCGTAGAGATCGCGGAGCATCGCGCCGAAGGGTCGCGTCGACTCGGCGAGCACCGTGCCGTGCGTTTCGACCTTGATGGCGTAGTTGGCGAACGCGGGGACATCGAGGTGGATCGCGAGCTTCCCGCCGTTCGCGTGGGGGTTGCTCCCCATTCGGCGCGCGCCCGTGGGGGCGAGGGCGCGAAGCTCTTGGCGGAGGCAACCGCGGTCGTCGAAGAGCGTCTCGGGCTCGTAGCTTCGCATCCACGCTTCGAGGGCTTCGAGCTGCTCGGGCTTCTCGCGCACCGAGGCGAGCGGCACCTGGTGGGCGCGGAACGTGCCTTCGACGGGGAGGCCGTCGACCGTCTTCGGCCCCGTCCACCCCTTGGGCGTTCGAAGGACGATCATCGGCCAGCGTGGCGAGCCGCGCACGCCTTTGGTGCGCGCGTCGGACTGAATGGCCTGGATGCGCGCGACGCATCCGTCGAGCGTGGCCGCGAGCGCCTGGTGCACGGCCTTGGGCTCGTTCCCCTCGACAAAGTGAACCTCGTAGCCGTGCCCTTCGAGAAGCGCGCGGATCGATTCGTCGGAGGCGCGCCCGAGCACCGTGGGGCCCGCGATTTTATAGCCGTTCAAGTGAAGAACCGGCAGCACGGCGCCGTCCCGCGCGGCGTTCAAAAAGTGAATCCCTTTCCACGACCCTTCGAGGGGCGACGTCTCGGCTTCGCCGTCGCCCACCACGGCGAGGGCGATGAGATCGGGGTTGTCGAAGACCGCACCGAAGGCGTGAGTGAGCACGTACCCGAGCTCGCCGCCTTCGTGGATGGATCCGGGCGTGGGCGGGCCCACGTGGCTGGGGACGCCGCCGGGCGTGGAGAACTGGCGAAAGAGCTTCGCGATGCCGCGGGCGTCCTCGCTGACCTCGGGGTAAATCTCGGAGTACGTCCCCTCGAGAAAGACATTCGCCAGAATTGCCGGGCCGCCGTGCCCAGGCCCCGCGAGGTAAACGATGTTGAGGTCGTGATTGCGAATCAGGCGATTCGCATGAACGTACAAAAGGCTAAGCCCGGGCGACGTGCCCCAGTGGCCGAGGAGGCGAGGCTTAATGTGCTCTTTGCGGAGAGGCTCACGCAGAAGCGCGTTTTCGAGCAGGTAGATTTGCCCGACGGTGAGGTAATTGGCGGCGCGCCAGTAGGCGTCGAGCGCGGCTAATTCCTCGTCCGAAAGGGGATTCGTGGCGATACCTGCTGCCGTGGTGGCGGACGTCAATGAGGCCATGGTTTGTGGTTCCCTCGTGCGAGCGTGACGGCCGTGACAGTGCGGCCGCGCGCGCGGGAGAGCAACGGATGGTCTACTTGAGCCGCAGGAAAGACACGCTCGAGAAAAGAGCATGAAAGAATAGGAACTACGATAAGCGGTAATCGGCATCGGCCTGCGCCGTCGTGCGTCCAAGCGGGCGGCCGTCCTTGGCCGGTCGGATTGCTCAACGCCGTGATACGTTTCGAGGCGGGGATAAAGGATGACGCACGGCCTCGACGACCCGTCGCTCGGGACAGTTCCGCAAGTCGCGCCGCGCGCGAGCAGTGGCGTCGCGGGCCCCGTGACGAGCTTCGTCCTCGAGTGCGTTGAAGGGTCGAACGTCGGGCAGCGCTTCGCAATCGACGGGGCGAGCCCCACGCGGCTCGCGCTGCTTTACAACGCCGTCGCGCGGCAGCTCGCCCTGGGCGATTTGGCCGACCCGGCGCTCGCGGGGATGAGCGCGCTCCCCCGCCCGCCGGGCGAGGACGACGCGCGCATCGGTGCCGTCCCGACCGACGACATCGCGCAGGTCCTCGACCTCGAGCTCGGCCTCCTCGACGCACGCGAGCGCGTCGTTCGTATTTTCGAGCGACGCTATTTGCAACGTCTGCTCGGTCGTCACGGCGGCAACGTCGCGCGCGCGGCCGAATCCGCGGGCATTCCACGGCGCCACCTGCACGAGCTTCTCGGGCGCGCGCAAACGGACGAACGCTGACGGTCGGGGCCGAGAGCGGCGATCGCCTTTCGGGCCTCGAGGGCGAGGGGGCGCGCGAACGGTACCGTCTCGAACGCGAGCTCGGTCGCGGCGGGATGGGGACGGTCGACCTCGTCTTCGATCGCGTGCGCGGAGAGCTCGTCGCGCGAAAGCGGATCGAGGATCCGAGCGGCATCGCGCTTCTCCGTTTCAAAACCGAATTTCGCGCCATCGAGCGCTTGCACCATCCCAACCTCGTGCGCCTTTTCGAGCTCGGGCAAGACGCCACCGGTGCATTTTTCACGATGGAGGCCGTCGACGGCGTCGACTTCGCAACCTACTGCCACTTCGGCGAGGCGAGCTTCGACAGCGGCGAGAAGCCCACGCGGAGGCGTCGCGTTGACGCCCCCATGACGACGGACGTGCACCTTCGCCGAGTGCTCCCCGCGCTCCTCGCGGCGCTGGCGTTTCTCCACGACCACGGCATCGTCCACGCCGACCTCAAGCCCGCGAACATCCTCGTGCGGCGCGACGGCGTGCGATGCCGAGAAGCTGCGCGCGGCGGCCGTCGCGTTTCCGGGCTTTCTCCGAGGCGTCGTGCAGCAACGTCTCGGGAACGCGACGCTGGCGTCGCAGCTCTTCGAAGAGTCGCTCGACACCATCGCGCGGCTCGGCCAAGACGGCACGTACGAGCAGATGATCATCCTCGTGCACTGCACGATGCTCGCCTCGTACACGGGCGATCTGCCGCGTGTTCGCCGCGCCGTGGCGGGGCTGCGCGGTGGGCGGACGACGCAGAACGCGTCGGCCCTCCACTGCTTCGTCGAGATCGGCGAGCTCGACATCGCGCTCCGCGAGGGGCGCTTCGAAGACGCTGCCGCGCAGAGCGCGCGCGTTCTCGCCGAGTGGCCGACCGCACCTTCGTACCAACGGGTTCTCATTCACTTCATGTTCGGCTGCTGCGTCGCGGCCTACGTTGGCGACGCCATCGCGGCGCGCCGCCGGGTGAATGAGGTCGTCCGCGACAATCCGCGTGTCGAGGTGATCCGGAACATGTACGCCGCATTTTACGCAGGGAGGCTCGCGCTGCTCTATGCGCGGGCGCGACGCGCGGGCGATCTCACGGTGACGCGTTCCGAGATGGCGAAGCTCGTTCGCATCGCGCGGGCGGCGCCTCCCATCTGTACTGCGACGGCGCTCCGCGGCTTCGCGTACGTCGACGAGGTGAACGGCGCCGACCCGGCGCTCACGTTGGGGCGCCTCGCCGAGGCCGAGGCGATCGCCACGGCCGCGGGCGAGCCGGTCGAAGCCGCGACCGCGCGCTACCAGCGCGGCGTTCGCATCGCGGGCGACGAGGGGGCGCGCCTCGTCGAAAGCGCGCGCGCGGAAGTCGAAGCCCTCGGCATCGCCGCTCGCATTCTCGAAGAGTGTGCGGTTTAGTCTCGCGATGCCCGGGCCCCGCCTCTACGACGAGCTGGTCGACTGGTACTTCCTCGTCGACCCCACCGAAGACCACGCCGACGAGGCCGAAAGCTACCGGGCGGCGCTCCACGGCGGCCCGCCTCCGGCGACCGTCGCGACGCGGCCGAAGCTGCTCGATTTGGGCGCCGGGGCAGGGAACAACGCGTTCCATCTCAAAGCCCACTTCGACTGCACGCTCACAGATTTGTCGGAGCCGATGCTCGCGCTCAGTCGCGATCTCAACCCCGAGTGCGAGCACATCCTCGGCGACATGCGCTCGCTCAAGCTCGGACGCACCTTCGACGCGGTCTTGGTGCACGACGCCGTCATGTACATGACGACGGAGAGCGATCTCCTCGCCGCGATTCAAACGGCCTTCGACCACACCCGCCGCGGCGGGGTCGCCGTTTTCGCGCCGGACTGCTTCCGCGAGACGTTCGACGAGAGCTTCGATGCCTTCGGAGCCGACGACTTCCGCGGTGGCGACGCGGGTGAGCGGTCGGCGCGGTGCCTCGAATGGAAGTGGGATCCGAGCCCCGACGACACGACCTACGTCGTCGACTACGCGTTCATGCTCCGCGAGAACGGCGTCGTACGCACCGTCCACGACCGCCATGTCGAAGGGCTCTTCGCGCAGTCGACGTGGCTGCGCCTGTTCGCGCGGGTCGGCTTCGAAGCGTCGCTGGTGCCGCGCGCCCTCGGCGAAGGCGAGAGCGACAGTGTCTTCCTCTGCCGGCGAGGGTGACGGCGCCCGCGTTTAGAGCTCGAGGCTCGGTCTGCGCCCGAGGAGCACCACGACGGCGCAGGAAAGCGGAATGATCAAGAGCGCGACGCGCAGCCCCGCGGCGTGGGAGACGAGGCCCACCACGGGCGGCCCGATGAGAAAGCCGACGTAGCCGAGGGTCGCGACGGCGCCCATCGCGGCGGCGGAGGTGACGTTTTTCTGCTGCCCCGCGGCCGAGAAGAGCAGCGGCACGAAGCCGGTGAGACCGAGCCACGCGATGCCGAAGCCGACGGGCGACACCACCGCGTTGGGCGATGCGACGGCGATCACAATGCCGATGGCGGCGAGCGCCGCGCTCGCGAGGAGGACCGGGCGCCGCCCCCACCGCGCGACCGCGCGATCGCCGAGGGCCAGCCGGCTGAGCGTCGCGACGAGGGAGAGCCCCGTGAACGTCGCGCCGGCGCCCGCGATCGTCATCCGCGCCTCCGTGGTGAGGAAGACCCCGGACCAGTCGGCGACGGCCCCTTCGCTCATCATCCCGAGCACCGCGAGAAGGCCAAGGGCGAGGACGCCGCGGGGGGGAAAGGCGAAGCGCGCACGTGTCCCGGTTTCGCGCGGCGCATCGGGCGTGCGCAGAAGCCGCGTGTGCGCGACGAGGACCACCGGCGCGAGCGCGACCCCGCCGCCGAACATCGTGGCCGTGCCGCCCACGTCCTGTGCGAGGAGCAGCGACGCCGCGCCCGACCCAACGAGCGCGCCGAGACTCCAGAGGCCGTGGAACGACGACATCACGGGGCGAGCCATTTCGGCCTCGACGCGGCTCGCGTGAACGTTCATCGCCACGTCCGTCGCGCCGCTCGCGAAGCCGAAGGCGAAGAGCGCGATGGCCAAATGCGCATACCTCAGAGCGCTCACCGGGAGCGGCATCGCGATGCAAAAGAGAAGCGCCGCGAAGGTCGTCACGCGCCGGCTTCCGAAGCGACCGACGAGGCGCGTGATCGTCGGCATCCCCACGACCGCGCCCACCGCCATGGCGAAGAGCGCGAGCCCGAGAGCGCGGTCGTCCAAGCCGAGCTGCGCGCGTAGCCGCGGGATTTGCGGGATCCACAGGCCAAGCCCTACGCCGTTCACGAGGAATACGAGGGAGACGGCGACGCGGGCTCTGGACAGTGGGCTCGAGATCACGCGGGCCTAGGCTGCATCGTTGCGAGGCCCGCCGTCTAGCGCAGGCGTGTGGGGCGCTCTGGCAACGGCGCGCGAATTTGCCTCTGCGGGCGCGCGCACGCTGCACAAGAATTCGCCGCGCGCGCCGCGGGCGTCGTCGCGGAACGCGCATTGCTGAAGGGCGGGAATGGCCAACGTAGAACCGCGGCGCGTCCTCACGCCGACTGAAGAAGAGGCACGCGCGAGCGCGGCTGCGAAGGTTCGTCGCGAGACGCTGCTCGCTGCAGAGCAGACCCGAGATCACGTGAAGCTGACCTGGACGGGGCTTCGCCGTGAAGCCCGCGACCGCTTCGACGTGAGCACCTTTCGACGAGGGCAGCTCGAGCTGCTCGAGGCGGTTTTTCAGGGGAGGGACGCGTTCGGGGTTCTCCCCACGGGCGCGGGCAAGTCCCTCTGCTTTCAGCTCCCCTCACTCTTTCTTCCGAAGCCGACGATCGTCGTCTCGCCGCTCATCGCGCTGATGCAAGACCAGCGCGATCACATGATCGACGCGGCGGTCGAGGTGACCAAGCTCGATTCGACGCTCGGCGCCCGAGCCGAAGAAGCCGCCCGCGACGGCATCGCCCGTGGTCAGTCGAAGCTCATCTACGTCACTCCCGAGCGCCTCGAACGGCCGGAGTACCTCGAGCTCCTCGCGAAGCAGGGGGCGTCGCTGTTCGTCGTCGACGAAGCGCACTGCGTCTCGCAGTGGGGCCACGACTTTCGCCCCGCGTACTTGGCATTGCGCCACGCGGTAAAAGCGCTGGGCCGTCCGCCGATTCTCGCGCTCACGGCGACGGCGACGCCGGAGATTACCGATGACGTCATCGCCCAGCTGGCGATGGAAGACCCTGTCATCGTCCATGCCGGCGTCGCCCGCGAGAACCTCGCGTTCGGCGTGCTGCGTACGCCCAACGACGACGAAAAGCGCCTTCGCTTAATGGAGCTCGTACGGCGCGATTTGCGCGAAGGGGACGGGGTCACCATCGTCTACGTCGCGACGATTCAAGCTGCGGAAGACCTTACAGAATGGATGAAGGCCGGCGGTGTCGCCTGCGATCGGTACCACGGCAAGCTCCCCATTCGAACGCGCGAAGACGTTCAAAACCGCTTCATGAACGATGGGCTACGCGTCATCGTCGCCACCAGCGCCTTTGGCCTCGGCATCGACAAGCCGGACGTGCGCCACGTGATTCACTACAACTTTCCCGAATCGCTCGAGCGCTATTACCAAGAAGCGGGCCGCGCCGGGCGCGACGGAAAACCTGCCCGCGCCACGCTGCTCTACAAGCTCGAAGATCGCCGTATCCAGTCTTCGTTCCTCGGCGGCAAATACCCACGACGGGAAGACTGGGTAAGGGTTTACGCCGCCCTCGCGACGTCGCCCGTCGCGAAAGTCGGGAGGCTGACCCTCGAAGCGCTCATGGAGATGTCCGACGTGGCCGAGCGGCGCGCAAAGGTCATCGTCGCCGAGCTCGAGGCCGCGGGGTTCGTCTCGCGGAAGGGGGTCAACATACGGATGCGCACCGGGTCCCACGAGGCCGCGTTCGAGCGCGCCGTAAAGGC
>JANXMC010000639.1 GCA_025354825.1 Myxococcales bacterium | reverse complement strand
TCTTCGAGAAGCGGCCCAACGATTACCTCCTCAGCACGCCCCACGGGCAGGAGCTCAAACAGCTCGCGGAGGCCAAGAAGCTCGAGGTCATCTACTTGCGCCCGCTCGATCTTTCCATCGACGAGACGCTCGTGGCGTTGCGAGAGTCGGTTGTGCGCCTCGGCGCCAAGCGCGCCGTCATCGATTCGCTGTCCGGTCTCGAGCTCGCCCTGGCGCCTACGTTCCGCGAGGATTTCCGCGAATCGCTCTACAGAATGCTTGGCGCCCTCACAGGCCTCGGCGTCACCGTCATGTCGACCGTGGAGCTCGAAGATTCGTATACCAGTCTTCGGTTCAGTCCCCACGGCACGGCGTTCCTCATGGATGCCATCGTGATGCAGCGCTACGTCGAGATCGACGGCGCGCTCCGCCGAGCGATGTCCGTCGTGAAAGTTCGCGCGAGCCGCCATAGCAACGAGCTGCGCGAATACGAGATTAACGCGAACGGGCTCATCGTCGTAGGGCGCCCCCTTCGCGGCTTCGACGGCCTTCTCTCGGGCGCCCCATCGGCGCGCTCTCCGCAGCGGGGCGATTCGACGTCATGACGGCGCCGTCCCCCGTCGACGCGGCCGAGCGTGCAGCGACGCAGACGCTCGTTTTCGAGCTTCGCGAGGCCAACGAGCGGCTCGTCGTCGAAACGATGCGCGTGCAGGGGTTGGTGGATAATGCCCAGCGCGATCTCCGGCTCGAGAAAGGTCGTACGCGCGAGCTTCTCGACATGCAGCGCGACGCGAACGAGCACCTCGTTCACGCGTCCCTCGGCGCCCAGGAACGGGCCGACGCCGCCAACAGCGCGCGCTCCTTCGCAGAGGGGGCGACGACACTCTTACAGAGGAGCGAGCGCGAGCTTTTGGTCGTCGCCGAGTCGCGCGAGCGCCTCCTCGGAATGATTACCCACGACCTGCGCAACCCTCTGAACGGCCTCTGTATGTCGGCGACGCTCTTGCTCCGCCAGGGGACGCTGACGACGGACGACGCGAACCTCGTCACGCGAATCCTTAAAAGCGGTAAGCGCATGGGGAGAATGGTCTCTCGACTGTTCGAGTTCACGCGCGCTCGCCTCGGCGAGAAGTGGCCCCTTGTGCTCCACATCGCCGATGTAGGCGACGTCATTCACCAGGTGGTAGGCGAGCTTCAGGCCACCTCGAAGGTTCCAATGGTTCTCGAGCTGGAAGGGGCGCTCACAGCGCATTGTGATGTCGATCGCCTAAGCGACGCGCTCTCGAACCTCGTAGGGAATGCCCTCGAATACGCCGAGCCGGGGAGCGGCGTGACTGTTGAGGCGTTTGTTCAAAACGAATCGCTCGTGCTGCGCGTAACCAACCGCGGTGCCGCCATTCCCGCGAGCGTACTCCCCTTCATCTTCGATCCGTTCCGACGCGCCGACGCGAAGGGCGCCGCGAAGACCGACCACTTGGGGCTAGGGCTCTACATCGCCCACGAGGTTGCCGTCGCCCATGGTGGCGCGCTCGAGGCGCTATCGCACGACGGCGTCACGGCGTTCACGATGTCGTTTCCGCGAGCGGCATCGTAAAGAAAAACGTACTTCCCGATCCCACGAGAGCGCCGTGGGTCGAACCGATCCGGGGATGTGTATCGGTTCGCTATCGCACGGCGCGATATCGACCTCGGGCGCAGTCACGCGCCCAACTTGTGGGATTTGTGAATTGGCATCTCGAACTAGTCCGAGGCGCTAGCCAGCCGAGAACGGCTCGTTATTACGGGCGGCTTCCGGGGGTCGCCGGAGCGCAATACCGTGCGACGACGTCGAGGAGCTCCATCAGGCCGAAGGGCTTATGAAGGATCGCGCGGCTTCCACTCACGGCCTTGGCCATGCCCGCCGTCACCACGACGATCTCGAGCTCGTGAAGAAGGCCGATATCGCGGAGAATCTCGAGGAAAGCCTCCCCCCGCATTTTCGGCATCATCAGATCGAGCAGCACGAGCGACGGGCGTTTCGGCGTCGTGAGGATTGCCTGGAGGGCGTGGTGGCCGTCGCTCGCCTCGACGACGACGTACCCCTCGTCACGGAGGAGGTGGGCGACGGTCTCGCGCACCTCCACATCGTCGTCTACGAGGAGAATCCAACCCATCTTCGTACCCTGCGCACCCTCGTGAGACTTCGCCAACATTGCGCGCACGAAGGCGCTCACCTGGCCCGACGCCCTCACCTCATTCACAAGTGCAGCACCAGAAACGGACGCCTGCGGGCGTGTCGAGAACATCGCGACAGCTCGACGGCGGAGCGGCGGCGGGGGAGCTTTGCGAAGCTCCGCCATCGGGCAGCCGCTGCGCAATGCTGCCCGTGCTGAGGCCGTATTCCGTCGTCTTGCAGATGTCGACGCAGTCGGTGATTCCCACCGAGCCCGTGGAGTCCGCGCAGGCCGCCTCGCTCGTCAAACAGTCGGCCGTGCTCCCGCCCGCAGCTTTGCACTGAAGATAGTGCCGCCCGACGTGCCATGAGTCGGCGCCTGCATCTGTCTGTTGCCGAATGCTCTCCGCCACACTGCATTCCCCGGCATCCGCAACGGTGACCGCCGGAGTTGCCGATGGCGTGGTGCTGCAAGCGAGCAGAAACAGCGGGACTGCGGCGAGGAGAGGCCGACGGAGCGTGCGCATCTCCAAAGGATAATCCGAGAGCGATCTATTGGTATGGACGATCCGCGCGGAAATTGCGTTGAACGCAAGGCTTGCGCTCACAGCTAAGCCTCCAGCGACGATCGACGCGGCCAAAGGCTAAATCGGTGTCGGCCTCTCTCTTGCGACAGAGCCTGACCATGGAACCGACCCCGCTCGAGCAGCCGAAGAAACACTTCGCCCTACGGCGCATTCTCGTTGCGCTCGACGCCTCTCCGCGGGCGATGCAGGTGCTGGATGCGGCGGTGAATCTCGCGAAGCAGTCGAACGCGAGGCTTCTCTTGTTTCGCGGTGTCGGCATCCCCCCCGAGGTTCCACCCGCAGCGCTTGTGATGTCCCCCGACAATCTCGTATCGCTCCTCGGAGAAGCCGCGCGAAAGGAGCTCGATCTCCTCGCGCAGAACGTGCCGAGGGAGCTCCTCGAAGGGGTCGAGCTCGGCGTTGGATCGCCTTGGCAAGCGATATGCGCAGCGGCGCAAAAGAAGGCCGTCGACCTCATCGTCATCGGCTCTCACGGGTATGCGGGTTTAGACCGGCTCCTCGGCACGACGGCCGCGAAGGTCGTGAACCACGCCGATCGATCCGTTCTCGTGGTGCGCGCGACGCCGTAACGATTGTAACGATCTCAGAGGACATCGCTGCGAGCGCGATGTACCAAAACGCGGCGCCGGCAGAGTCGGGGCCGGTCGAGGCGGGTGCCGCGAAGCCGAAGGCGCGCGGCGGCAAGGACGTCGTCGACGCCGAGTTCGAGGACGCGCCGCCGGGGCCGTGACGCCTGCTCGGCGCGCTTCGTCGCCGCCGCCGACACAGGTAGGGTGCGGGGATGTCGAACTCCCCGCCCCCTGCCGCGCGCAATCAGCTTCGAAGCATCGCCCGTCACGCCATGATCGAACGGGGGTTCGAAGCCGATTTGTCGCCTGAGGCGGCGCGCGAGGCCGCGAATCTCCACGAGACCACGCTCACGCCGAGCGCAACCATTCGGGATCTCCGCACCCTCTTGTGGTGCTCGATCGACAACGACGACTCGCGCGATCTCGATCAGCTCACCGTCGCCGCACCGGCCGATGGGCCCGGGGCTACGAAGATCCTCGTCGCCATCGCCGATGTCGCGGCGACCGTGGCGCACGGCTCGGCCCTCGACAAGCACGCGTCGATCAATACGACGTCGGTCTATACGGCCGCGCAGGTCTTCCCAATGCTGCCCGAGCGCCTCTCGACGGACCTCACATCTCTCAACGAAGACAAAGACCGCCTCGCCATCGTGCTCGAGATGACGATCGAAAAAGGCGGCCGCGTGCAGGCCTTCGACGTCTACCGCGCCATCGTTCGCAACCACGCAAAGCTCGCCTACAACGCCGTCGCCGAATGGCTCGAGGGGCGCGGCGCGGCGCCAGCGAAGCTCGCCTCGGTCTCGGGGATGGACGCGCAGATTCGCCTTCAGAGCCAGGTTGCGCAGTCGATGCGCGCCCTTCGCCACGAGCACGGCGCCCTCGGCCTCGAGACGATACAGGCCCGCCCAGTCTTCGAGAACGACGCGTTGTCCGATCTCCTCCCCGACGAGGGGAACATCGCAAAGCAGTTGATCGAAGACTTCATGGTCGGCGCGAACGGCATCACAGTTCAATTCCTGGTGAAGCACGGCTTCCCCACGTTGCGACGCGTATTGCGCTCCCCCGAGCGCTGGTCGCGCATCGTCGATCTCGCCGCCGAGCTCGGTGAGAAGCTCCCGAACGAGCCGAACGCCACGGCCCTCGAGGCGTTCCTCGACAAGCGTCGTAGGGAAGACCCGACGCGCTTCGCAGATCTCTCGCTCTCCGTCGTGAAGCTCCTAGGCCGTGGTGAGTACGTTCTCGAGATGCCCGGGCAGACGGCCCAAGGGCACTTCGGTCTCGCCGTAAAAGACTACACCCATGCGACGGCGCCCAATCGGCGCTACCCCGATCTCATCACGCAACGTTTGTTGCATGCGGCGCTCGACGGTTCCAAATCTTCCTATTCGGAGAGTGAGCTCAGCGCCCTCGCCACGCACTGCACACAGCAGGAAGACGCGGCGGCGAAGGTCGAGCGGCGCGTTGCAAAGTCTGCCGGCGCCCTGCTGCTGGTCAATCGTGTGGGCGACTCTTTCGAAGGAGTGATCACCGGCGCGTCGGCCAAAGGCACGTGGGTCCGTATCACACGCCCCGCCGTCGAGGGGATGATCGTTCGCGGCGCCGAAGGGCTCGATGTCGGCCAGCGCGCCCAGGTCACGCTCGTGAGCGCCAACGTCGAGAGAGGCTTCATCGACTTCGCACGGGTAGGAGCAGCTTCGTGAGCGCGCAAAACGGAGGGGGCGACGGCTACGTTCCCATTCCCCTCGCCTATAAGAACGGCTCGTTCTTGGACAGCGACGAGGCGCGCCCGATTCGTATTCTGTCCGAATACCTCGAGCCGCTGAAGACCTTCACGGCCAACGGCGTTCACGAGACGGTGGTGTTCTTCGGTTCGGCGCGCCTCACGGAAGGTGGGCCGCTCGCGCGCTACTACGACGAAGCGCGGCGCCTCGCGTTGCTCGTGACGGCGTGGTCTCACAGTGCGCCCGAAGCTCGCGGCCTCGTCGTATGCAGCGGAGGCGGCGGCGGCATCATGGAGGCCGCGAACCGAGGCGCCGCGGATGCGGGAGGCAAGTCGATCGGCCTCAATATAGGCCTCCCCCACGAGCAGCGCCCCAATCCGTACATCACACCGGAGCTCTCTCTGCAGTTTCGCTACTTCTTCATGCGAAAGCTGTGGTTCGCCCATTTGGCGCGGGCGCTCGTCGTTTTCCCCGGCGGCTTCGGCACGCTCGACGAAATGACCGAGATTCTCACGTTGGCCCAAACGCGAAAGCTCGATAGGCCTATTAAGATCGTTCTCTATGGCGAGAGCTACTGGAAAGAGATTCTCAACTTCGACGCGCTGATTCGCTATGGGATGATCAGCGCCGACGATATGGGGCTCTTCGAGTTCGCCGAAGATCCTGAGACTGCGCTCGCCCACTTGCAAACCGCGTGGGCTCCCGACCCGAATGCGAAGTCGCCCTGTTTTGCGGGCTCGAACACGCAAACGCGGGGTTGAGCGGGTCGGCGCCTCGCGGAGCGTGGGGCATTCGGCATCAGCGTGGGCCTCGTCCTTGCTTTGGCAGATGCCATGCTCATCTCCGCGATTCCCGAGGGTCACGCAAGCCGGCACCTCCTTCTCGAGGACCACGCGGCGCTCCTACGCCTGTTCGATAGCGTCCTCGCACGATTCCGCGAGAACGATCGTGACCAGACGCGCGCGACGTGGGCTCTCTTCGAGTCGTCGCTGCTCGGCCACCTCGACGCCGAGGAGGCGCTGATTCTCCCCGCCTTCAAAGAGGTCGACGGCGCCGAAGCCCAGGCTCTTTATGACGACCACGCGCGCTTCCGCGTCCAGCTCGACGAGCTCGCCATTTGCGTCGAGCTCCATACGATCCGCGCCGACGCTGCGGACGCGCTCATTGCGAATCTGGAAGTCCACTCGCATCGCGAAGACCGCGGCATGTACGCGTGGGCCGAGCTCCACCTGCCCGCCGACGCGCAGCGGCGCCTGCAGGCGGTGCGCGCCCACGCCCCCTCAGCGTAAGGCGGCCCGGGTTCGCGAGGCGAGCGCGCGCACGGTTTGCGCCGTCACGCGCCGTTTGCGCGAGGCCGGGGAGCGCGTGCGCCTCACTCGCCTGCTGCTACGCGCGGTCGCGCTTCAGGGTACGAGCCCGGCCATCCGATCCTTGCCGTGGAAATACTGACGAACGTAGGCTGCGAACTGCCCGTCCGTCGGGTGGTCGAGCGTCTCGACGCCGACGATGCGCTTCTCGAGCGCCGCATTGTGCGTATGCAAATGCCGGTGAAACTCGAGCTTTGCCGTCGACGGGCCGACCAACAGCACCTGCTCCGCGCCTCCGAGGGCGGTTGCGACGTCGTCGAAGAACGGCTTGCTGGCGCTGTGCGCCCCCTGTTCGTCGGCTTTGCGCGTGAGGTGGTGATGCGGCGCTTTAACGGTCGTGGCGTCGAAGGTCTCGGCGTCGATGTGGAAGATCTTCGCTTCCTTGTGATCGATCCAAACGGCGACGTGGTGCGTGTTCATGATGGCCTCCATGCAAATATGTGCCCGCGCACGCTAGCGCGTCTTGTGCCCCCTTGACCAGCTACAGTTCGCCTGCAATCTAACGTGAAATTATGATGCTTCGATCCCTTAGCTCCCCCTTCACGCTGGCCGTCTCGGCGCTCGTCTTGGTGGGCTGCATTGGCAATTACGCTCGCTCGCGAGAGCCCTATTTGGTGCAGCGCGCATCGTTCGACATGGCGTGCCCCCAGGCGTCTCTCACCGTCTCGTGGCTCTCGCCCGGTGTGCGTGGCGTCGACGGGTGCGGCAAGCGGGGCACCTACGTGTTCGAGCGCGCGTCGGGGTCGTGGCTGCTCAATAGCCAACCTGCGGCGACCGTCACGCCGCCGGCGGCATCTGCGGCATCCGCGGCCGCACCGACGCCGACCGCTCCCTGAGACTCAACCGCTTCCCGAAGGGCGTCACGCTCGGCGTCCGTGGGGTCGCCGGGCAAGGTTACGGTTCTCACCGGCAGTTGGGGCGCGCGTCCCTTAGGCACGCGTCGTGCTCTCCCGCCTCTCGATTCGCGCGCCGCTCCAGTGGGCTCGCGGCGGCGTTGGTTTGCCCGCCGACGGCTCTGACACGTGAGGAGTACCACGGGCGCGCACGCCTAAGGAGACACTCATGATCAAGACCGATATGCAGTTGAAGCAGGACATCGAATCCGAGCTCCGGTGGGACCCGAAGGTCAACGCCGCGCAAATCGGCGTAGCGGTCCACAACGGCACGGTCTCCCTTTTGGGAGCCGTGAATTCCTACGGAGAAAAGTCGGCAGCAGAGAGAGCTGCGAAGCGTGTGAGCGGCGTGAGGTCGGTGGCCGAAGACCTGACCGTGAAGTTGCTCGGGCCCCACAAGCTCAGCGATGCCGAGCTTTCGACGGCAGCGTCGAATGCCATCCGGTGGAACGTATGGACTCCAAACACGGTGACAGTCAGCGTTCAGGATTCGCGGATCACCCTAACGGGCGAGGTCGAGTGGCAATACCAGCGTGAGGCGGCCGAGCAGGCCGTGCGCTTTCTCACCGGCGTCGTAAGCGTCACAAATTCCCTTTCAATCAACGCCAAAGCTTCTACAGCGCAGGTGAAGGAGAAGGTCGAAGCGGCCCTCCTCAGGCAAGCGGCCGTCGATGCCGAGAACATCACAGTCACAACCTCGGGTGGCAAGGTGACGCTCTCGGGAAGGGCGTCGGGCTGGCAGGCCGCGCAGGCCGCCTCCGATGCGGCGTGGTCCGCACCGGGCGTGACTGCGGTCGTCGACGAAATCCACTTGCACTGAGGCGACGCAGAGGCCTCCGTATTGCAGTGAGGCGCGCTTATGTCGTCTCTCTCAAAGGTAGCAAGCCTCTCCCTCATCCTCGCCGCCGCCTGTTCCACAACCTCGCCGCCACCGCCCATGGCTCCGGCGCCGGCACCCATCGTCGACTCGCGCGACGCGCCGAGCTGCGCGCTGGGCGTAGGAGGCGCGCGCGCCGTCGCCGCGGAAACGGAGGAAGGCGTGGACGTCACGTTCACCTCCCAGGCGCACCTCGAGGACATTCGCCTTCGCGCCAAGGACGCCGCACGGATGTACGGACCCGACGCCCACCTCGGCGAAGGGCACGAAGGGCATCACGGAGAGGGGGGCGGCCACGGGCTGATGCCGCTCCAGCTTCCGCCGGTGCATCTCCGGTTCGAGGAGGTGCCCGACGGCGCGCGGCTGCACATGGCAGCGTCGGACAAATCGGACGTAAGCAAGCTCCAAGAGCGCGCCAAGGCGCGGGTCGTGGAGATGAACAAGGCGTGTCACTGACGGGGCGACTGCAGACGGTGCGCAGACGGTGCGCAGAGGGCGCGCAAACGGTGCGCGCGATTCACAAGGGCGGATCCCGCCGTCGCAGCGTGCACCGTCGACTATGGCCGGCAGCCTTGTCCTCCGGCGTCGATCGTGCAACTCGGCATCCTGACCAGGCGCGCCCCGCGCCAGGATCGGGAGCCGAACGTCCATGCCGCGAAGCCTGAAACCCCTTGATCGCTCGAGTCGCTCCCCCAGGATCGGCGCGGTGTCCCGATGACGCCGGTCTCATCCGCGCCCGCGGGAGCCGTGGCGAAAAAGAGCGCGCGATGCGTTCTCCTTTGCCTCGACCGCTCGCTGCTCTCGGAGCAATGCGTCCCCTTCGCGGTCTCGCTCGCGCGGACCTTCGACACGACGCTCACGGTTCTCCACGTCATGCAGCGGCACTCCGACCTGCCGGGCCCTCGTACCAGCGATGCCCTCGGCTGGGAGATCGCAAGCCAAGAGGCGCGCCATTATCTCGATCGGATCCAGAAAGAGATCGCCCATGATTTGGGCCGCCCGGTGTCGACTCGCCTCGAGCAGGGGCGCCCCGCGCAGCGTATCGTGGATCTCTCACGCGAGCTGGACGCCGACGTCACAGTTCTCGCGAGCCACGGCGAGGGAGGCCCCCAAGACCTAAGCCTCGGCACCACGGCGCAACAAGTGCTGTCCTCGTCGCGGGGGTCGGTCTTCATTGTTCACACGGCCAACACGTTCCGCGCGCCCGTCGCGCCGCGGCACATCCTCGTCCCCCTCGACGGCTCGCTGCGCACGGAGAGCGTGCTGCCAGCCGCGGCGCGGATCGCGAGCGCC
The DNA here is from genome assembly GCA_025354825.1 of Myxococcales bacterium. Classification (GTDB taxonomy): domain Bacteria; phylum Myxococcota_A; class Polyangia; order Polyangiales; family Polyangiaceae; genus JANXMC01. The sequence goes on along the minus strand of JANXMC010000639.1, from coordinate 9,789 downwards.
CATGGTGCGGAGCTTCTGCTCGTGCACGTCGTCGAAGAGCCTGTCGCCACAGCGCTGCTCACGGCGGTCGACGACGTCGAGCTCGCCCGCGCCTTCGCCGGCCGGCTCGCCGCGAGTGCCGAGCGCTACCTCGCACGACTTAGCCAGCAGTTGGCACACGAGGTGGCTGGCGTGCGCACGCTCGTGGTGCGACATACCAACGAGCGCCAGTGTCTGCTCGAGATCTCGAAACGCGAGAAGACCGATCTCTTCGTGCTCTCCGCCCATGGCTCGGCGTGCGATTCGGGGCGCTCGTTCGGGAGCGTCGCGGCCTATTTGCTCACCCATAGCAGCGTGCCCTTACTGGTCTTGCAAGACCTGCCCGGGCGCGAGCTGCAACAAAAGGCCGATTCCGATTTTCCGATAGCGCTGCCTACGCTGCGCGCCAGCTACGCTTCGGAGATCGTGTGAGCGGAATACCAAGTTCGGAAGCAAGCGTGGCCGATGCATCCGTCGCCGGCCTGGAAGATGACGCACGAGCGCTCGCCAAGGTGCAGCGAAGCGTGGAGAGAGCTCCACGGCTCTTCACACGATTTCAGCCGCCGCCCGCGCTTGGCCGCGCGCTCGAGGTCGCGAAAGTCTACCTGGCTTCGAGCCCCCAGGGAGGCGCCGCGCTCCTAAAGGCCGCGGAGTGGTTTCTAGATAACTACTATCTGATTCGTAGGGTCGCTCGGCAGGTCGAAGAAGACCTTCCACGCGGCTTCGTACGCCATCTGCCACGTCTCACGTCCACCGGTGTCCACGGTCTACCGCGCATCGAAGCTCTCGCGTGCGCCCTCGTCGCGCACCCTAACCTCGCCCTCGACGTCGTGGTGTTGCGACGCTTCATCGACGCGTACCAGGAGGTCGCGCCGCTCACCATCGCCGAGCTCTGGGCGCTCCCAACGACCCTCCGCGCTGCCGTCCTCGCGCGCCTCCTCGACGCGCTCGTGGAGCTCGACGTTCCGACCTACCAAGGCGGCGCGCGCGCGAAAGGGGTTGGGACCGCCGGCGAACGAGCACACACCGCGGCGGGACCGCCATCCGACCCGAATGAGGAGGTCGAGCGGTCGATCCGAACGCTGAGGGCCCTCGACACGCTCAACTGGAAAAGCTTCTTCGAGCGTTCGAGCCGCGTCGAATCGATTCTCGGCACTGACCCAGCCGGTGTCTACGCGACCATGGATTTCGCGACCTGTGATTCGTATCGCAAGGTCGTCGAAGCACTCGCCTGGGCGACAGGGATCGCGGAAGAGGACGTCGCTCTCCGCGCCATCACGCTGGCAGCTAGCTCCGCAGGAGACGCGCGCCGCGGGCACGTTGGTTATTATCTCGTCTCCGAGGGGCGTGCGTCCCTCGAGGCGGAGCTCTCCTACCACGCCGTGGGGTTCGATCGCCTTCGTCGGTGGAGCACGGGCAGGCCGACGATCGCCTTTCTTCTACCGCTCGCAGCGATCACGGCGGCGCTCGTTGTCGCGCTCGCCTGCCTCACGCACCGCCTCGCAGAGGGAATCCGAGGCGGTTCCGTCGGCGGCTCCGCGACGCTCTACGTCGCCGTCATCGTGCTCGTGGCATCGGCCCCGGCGGCCGCGGTCGCCATCGCGGCGCTCCAAATCGTGTTCGCGCGACTCCTGCCTCCGCGCACGCTCCCCAAGCTCGACTTCGCGAACGGGATGCCTCCGGGTACACGCACCCTCGTCGTGATCCCAACGTTGCTCGGGCGCGCCGCAGACGTGACCGTGATGATCCGGCAGATCGAGCTCCACTACCTCTCGAATCCCGACGCTCTTCTTCAGTTCGCGCTTCTCACCGACGACGTCGACGTTCGCGCGCTCCCCGACCCCGCCACCGCCAACCTCCTGCTGGAGAGCGCGTCCACACAAATTGTGGCCCTCAACGTGAAGCACGGAACAGACGGGGTAGGTCCATTCCACCTGCTCCACCGGTCGGCGCCGTGGAACGCACGCGAAGACCGCTTCATGGGATGGGAGCGCAAACGGGGGAAGCTCGAAGAGCTCAATCGCCTCCTCCGCGGCGACCTCACAACGAGCTACTGCCGCCACGTAGGCGAGCCCTCAGGCCTCTTGGACATTCGCTTCGTCATCACACTCGACAGCGACACAGAGCTCCCGATGGGGACGGCAAACCGCCTCGTAGGCGTGCTCGCCCACCCTCTCAACCGAGCCGTGGTCGATGAGAAGACCGGTCGTGTCGTTGCAGGATACACCCTCGTTCAGCCGCGCGTGGACACATCTCCATCGAGTACGAGTCGCTCTATCTTCTCGAAGGCGTTCGCCGGCGACGTAGGTTTCGACATCTACACCCACGCCAGCTCGGAGCTGTACCAAGACCTCTTCGGCTCAGGGATCTACGTTGGCAAAGGGATCTACGACGTCGACGCGTTCACGCGAAGCGTCGATGGGCGCGTGCCTGAAAATTCACTCGTGAGCCACGATCTCTTCGAGGGGGTCCATGGGCGTGCGGCGCTCGCCACCGACATCGTTTTGTTCGAAGGGTACCCCGCGAGCTACGTAACCTATGCGATGCGCATGCACCGTTGGGTGCGCGGTGATTGGCAGCTCCTGCCTTGGCTCTTCACCACGGTGCCGTCGGCGAACGGCGCGCGCCTTTGGAACCGGCTCGCCGCGATCGATCGCTGGAAGATCGCAGACAACCTCCGGCGCAGCGTCTCGAGCCTCAACCTGGTCGTCCTCTTCGTTCTCGGCTGGACGTGGCTTCCGGGCAGCCCGTGGCTGTGGACGATGCTCGTCCTCGGAATGGTCGTGTCACCGTTCGTACCCGGCTTCGTGAACGGCAGGCGGCTCCGGGGCACGGATCTGACCCGTGCGGCGTTGGCGCTCGTCTTCGTCGCCTACGAGGCCTGCGTGGTTACCGACGCCATTGCGCGCGTCCTCGTCCGGACGACGATCACGCGCAAATACCTTCTCGAATGGACGAGCGCCGCACATACCGCATTTCGAGACTCGGAGCGCTCCGCCCGCGCCACGTGTTGGCGAACGATGCGCGTGTCCCCGTTTCTGGCGTTGGCGATAGCGGCCCTCGTCGCGTCTACGCGCCCCATCGCTCTGTTCGTCGCGGCGCCGCTGCTCGCCGTTTGGGCGCTGGCGCCCGAAATCGCGAGGTGGGTGAGCGCCGCGCCGACGGCCACTGCGGAACGCGTCACGGAGGGCGATCGACGAAAGCTGCGCCTGCTGGCTCGGCGTACGTGGCGCTTCTTCGACACCTTCGTTGGGCCAGACGATCAGTGGCTGCCGGTAGACAACTACCAAGAAGAGCCGCGCGAGCAGACTGCCCACCGGACGTCGCCCACGAACATCGGTCTCACGCTCCTATCGACGCTCTCCGCGTACGATTTTGGATACATAGGACCGAGCGAGCTATCGGTTCGTCTAAGGCGGCTGTTCGAGAGCCTCACACGTATGGCGCACTACCAAGGGCATCTGCTCAATTGGTACGACACGAAGAATCTCCAGCCACTCCTGCCGCGGTACGTCTCTACGGTCGATAGCGGGAACTTCGCGGGGTGTCTGATTGCGCTCGAGCAAGGGTGCAGAGACGTCTGTGCGGCGCCCATTTTCCGCGCGGAAGCGTGGGAAGGGCTTCGTGACTCGCTAGACCTCCTCGAAGAGGCCGTTCGCAACGCGCCGAAGGGCGCTTCGCGCGCCGTGCTATCGGTCATCGCACGCATGCAGAGGGGGGCGCTTCATGGACAGTTCCACCTCGATGAATCGTTCGCGACGCTTCAAACACTGACCGAGGTGACCTCTCCCGAGCTCGACCGCGAGCTTCTCGCTTTTCTTCAGACGGGCGAGCACCGTCACGAGGCGGATCTTCTCCGCATGCTCCGGACGACGGTCGACAGGTTCCATGAGCAGCTCCAGCAAATGCGTCGGGAGTGGGAGGCCCTCTTCCCATGGCTCGCGCTGAGTGCCGACGCCGACGCGATCGGGCTCGAGCTTCCGACGGCCCTCCGGCTGACGGACGTGGCGGCATCGTCGCGAGATCTCCTTGGGCGGCTGGAGGTGCTCGTAGGGGCGCGCGCCGGCGGCGCCGGGCAAACTGCGGAGATCGTCGCGTCGGCGATGCGCCTTCGTGCCGCCTTCGAGTCCGCCGAGGCGCACGCCACCGGGCTCGTCGCCGACCTCACGGAGGTCGCCCGTCGCGCAGATGCCGAAGTGCGCGGGATGGACTTCGCCCTGCTCTACGACGCCGAACGACGGCTTTTTCATATTGGGTACAACGCTACGATCGATCAAGTCGACGAGCACCATTACGATCTGCTCGCATCCGAGGCGCGCCTCGCCAGCTACGTCGCAATCATCAAGCGGGACGTGCCAGAGTCCCATTGGTACGCGCTGGGACGCCCCATGACGGAAGTGGACGGTGCGCCGCTTTTGCTCTCGTGGGGCGGGACGATGTTCGAGTACCTCATGCCGAACCTGCTCATGAAGAGCCAGCAGGGGACGCTCCTCGCACGGACGACTGCGCTCGTCGTCACCGCGCAGCGCGACCACGGAAAGGCGCGCTCGCAGCCGTGGGGCGTCTCTGAATCGGCCTATGCGAGGCTCGACGCGGAGCAGACCTACCAATATCGCTCTTTCGGGGTCCCCGGGCTCGGTTTCAAGCGCGGTCTCGAGGACGATCACGTCGTCGCCCCTTATGCGTCGCTCCTCGCGCTCTCGCTTCGACCCAAGGCCGTTCTCGACAATCTTCGCGAGCTCGAAGCGATGGGAATGCTTGGCACCTATGGTCTCTTCGAGTCCTTAGACTTCACGCCTGCGCGCGTTCTCGAGCTCGCGGCCCCCGGCAAGCCGTACGCGGTAGTGCGCTCCTATATGGCGCATCACCAAGGAATGGTGCTGGTATCCCTCGGCAATTTCCTCAACCAACGCACGATGCTTGATCGCTTCCACGCTGATGCGCGGGTGCAAACCTGTGACGTGCTTCTGAACGAGCAGGCGCCGCTGCGCGCGCCCAGCGAATGGCCTCTCGCTGTGGCGACCGACGCAAACGCAGCTGTGTCCGCGCCCACCATGCCTCGCCCGCCGCCTCCGTGGCTCTCCGCTGTGGACTCGGGGCGCCAGGCATTCGTACTGACGAACGGCCGACTCACCACCCTCGTCACGGCGTCGGGTGGCGGTGGCCTTCGGTACCAGGAGGTGGCGCTCACGCGCTTCGTGCCCGACGCCACCTGCGACGATGAGGGGCTCTGGCTCTATTTGCGCGACGAAGAGACAGGAAACGTCTGGCGAGCGACTTCCGACGAGGGTCGGACCACCTATGCCATGCACAAAGTGGAGCTCCATCTTCGGAAAGAGGGGATCTCGACCCACGTCGGCGTCACGGTGGCTGCGGCCGACGATGTGGAGGTTCGTCAGATCACACTTCACAATGAGACCAACCGCCCGCGGCGCATCACACTCACCAGCGCCGGACGGCCCGTGCTCGTCGACGCTGGACAAGCCCAGAGCCACCCCGCGTTCTCGAGCATGTTCGTCGAGAGCGACTACGTGCGCGAGCTCGAGGGGCTCGTGTTCGCGCGGCGTCACCCGTCGTCGGAAGAGATGCCCTTGGTCCTCGTTCATCGCCTCGTGCGCGAAGGGTCCGGCACCGCCTTCGCGGGATACGAGACCGATCGCAATGCATTCTACGGGCGCGGCACCAGCGCGCGCACGCCGGCCTCGCTTTCCGCGCAGCGCGGACCTCTGAAGGGGCGTGCGGGGGCCGTCCTCGACCCGATGATGGCCATCATGGCGAGCATCGAGCTTCCCCCCAACGGCTCGGCGACCGTGGCCTTCGTCACCACGGTGAGCCGCTCGCGCGCAGCGGCCATGGAGCTCTCACGAAAGTACGGCTCGATGCACGCGGTGCGCTGGGCCTTTCGGGACGCCGAGCTCGAGAGCCCGCGCCACCTCGCACGAACAAAGCTCGACCCCGGCCTCCTCCCGGTCATCCAGCGCCTCTTCTCGGCGATGACGTTCGCCGAAGCGTCTCTGCGCGCGTCGCCGGAAGCGCGCCTCGCCACCCCTCCCAGTCAACGACGCCTGTGGGCTCGCGGCATTTCGGGCGACGACCCTATCGTCCTCGTTCATGTCGCCGACCCCGACGCGCCGATCCTCCGCGAAGCCCTCGCCGCCCAGCGCTACCTGAGGTCGTGCGGAGTCCGCCTCGACCTCGTTCTCATTGACGAGGCCGCATCAGGCTACGTGACCGAAGGCCCGGGGACGCTGAGGAACGTTCTCATCAAGAACGATGGGATGGATTGGCTCAATCGGCACGGCGGTATCTTCGTCCTCGTCGCCGACCAGATCGACGCGAAAGAGCTACGGCACCTCGAAGCGTGTGCGCGGGTGGTTCTCGATACCCGAGATCATAGTCTCCATGCGCGCCTCACAGCCGCAGTCCCCGCCCAACCGAAGCTCCCGCGGTTCGAGGGTACGTTGGTCGACGACAGCATCGCGCCACCGCCAGCGCCTCGTTCGCTCGTCATGGACAACGGCACGGGCGGCTTCGCGGAAGATGGCCGCGAATACGTGGTGCGCGTCGGCCCTGGGCAACCGACGCCGGCTCCGTGGTGCAACGTCCTCGCGAACAGCGCCTTCGGCACGCTTGTGAGCGAGTCGTCGTTCGGCGCAACGTGGTCTCTCAACAGCGGCGAAAACCGCCTCACACCCTGGCGGAACGACCCCGTCTTCGACACACCTTCCGAAGCCCTGTACCTGCGCGACGAAGAGACGGCGGCGGTCTGGTCGCCGACGCCGCGCCCCGCGGGCCTAAACGAACAGACTGTCGTTCGCCACGGCGCGGGCTACACAATCTACGAACGAGAGAGTCATGGCCTCGTTCAAGAGCTCACGGTTTTCGTGCCCGTAGACGCGTCGCTCAAGGTGATTCGTCTCAGAGTGCGAAACACGCAGGCGCGCCACCGGCGCGTGACAGCGACGTACTACGCCGAATGGGTGCTCGGCAGCCGCCGCGAAAGCCAGCGACCCTTCGTGGTGTCGGAGCTCGATCGAGAAAACGCGTGCCTCCTCGCGACGTGCGACTGGAACGCCGAGTTCAGCGGGCGCGTCGCGTTCGTCGCCGCGAAGAACAAGCCCCACGGCGTGACGGCCGACCGCGCCGAATTTCTCGGCGCGCGCGGCGACTATGCGCTCCCGGAGGCGCTCGAGCGGTGGGGGCTGTCCGGCCGCGTCGACCTCGGAGAAGATCCGTGCGCCGCCCTACAGGTCCACCTCGATCTCGCGCCGGGTGAGCAGATCGAAACGCACTTCCTGCTCGGCCAAGCGGCGAGCCGGGAGGCCGCCCTCGAGCTCGTCTCCCACTTTCGAGACAGTCGTGTGGTCGACGCGGCGTGGCGCGCGCTCGGAACCTACTGGGACGACATGCTTGGCGCCGTGCGCGTGAAGACGCCCGAGCCCGCCATGGATCTCCTCCTCAACCGGTGGCTTCTCTACCAAACGCTGTCGGCCCGCGTGTTCGGTCGGACCGGCTTCTACCAATCGAGTGGAGCGTTCGGATTCCGAGATCAACTTCAAGACGTCTTGGCCTTGCTCCATACGGCGCCCGCGCTCGCGCGCGCGCACATTCTCGAGGCCGCGAGCCACCAATTCGAAGAAGGAGACGTGCTCCACTGGTGGCATCCGCCCTCGGGGCGCGGCGTCCGAACGCGCTGCTCCGACGACATGGCGTGGTTGCCCTATGTTACCGCCGAATACGTCGCCGCCACGGGCGACGCGTCGATCCTCGACGTGACCGTGCCTTTCCTGGCGGGCGACCCGCTTCGCGCCGCTGAGCACGATCGCTATTCCGAATACATAGCATCGGGCGCGTCGGCATCGCTCTTCGAGCACGGGAAGCGCGCCCTCGAGCGTGCGCTCACTCATGGGTCTCACGGTCTCCCACTCATGGGCGACGGCGACTGGAACGACGGCATGAGCCGCGTCGGAGCAGAAGGGCGCGGCGAGAGCGTTTGGCTCGGCTGGTTCCTATGCGCGACGATGGACCGCTTCGGCGACCTCTGTGCGGGGCGCGCCGGCGCCGCAGAGGGACCGACGTGGCGCGAACGCTCACGGGCGTTGCGCGAGAAGGTGAAGTCCGTTGCCTGGGACGGCCACTGGTACCTGCGTGCGTTCCACGACGACGGCTCGCTCCTAGGGTCGTCGACGAACCAAGAGTGCCGCATCGACTCCATCGCCCAATCCTGGGCGGTGCTGTCGAACGCCAAAGGCGCCGCGCACGACGACCGCGCCCGGGAAGCCGTCCACCAGGCCGACAAGGCCCTCGTACGCGAGACCGACCGCCTGGCGCTGCTCTTGTGGCCACCGTTTGACGTCACGCCGCACGATCCGGGGTATATCCGAGCCTATCCACCCGGCGTGCGCGAGAACGGCGGGCAGTATACGCACGCGGCGACGTGGCTTGGATTCGCCCACGCGGCCCTCGGCGATGGCGAGCGGGCAACGCGTATCTTCCGGCTCCTCAACCCTTCGCTTCACGCTCTTACGGCTGACGACGCCTCGCGATACCGCGTGGAGCCCTATGCGTTGGCGGGAGACGTTTATAGCGTTCCACCGTGGGTGGGCCGAGGCGGTTGGACTTGGTATACGGGCGCGGCCGCGTGGATGTGGCGGCTCGGCGCCGAGGCGATTCTCGGGCTTCGCCGTGAAGGCGGCGCCCTCCGTATCGACCCCTGCATTCCGCCACGTTGGGACGGCTTCGAGGCTTGGATCAATGAAGGAGCGCAACGGCTTCACATCGTCGTCGATAATCCGGATCACATCTCGCAAGGCGTGGCCTCCATCACGATCGACAACGTAAGGGTCGACGCGAATCGCATCTCCATGAAAGGGCTCGCCCCGGGTATGCGTGAGGTCCACGTGCGCCTTGGAAACGTCCCGTCGTGACGGGCACCGTCGAGAGCGGGTTGAGTGCGGCGGAGGCCGCCGCGAGACTCCTCACAGACGGACCAAACGAGCTCAGGGAAGCCTCGCGAATCGGCCCGTTGCGACTGCTCCTCGAACAGTTCAAGAGCCTGTTCATCTGGATTCTCGTCGGCGCGGGCGTCGTCTCCGGCTTTCTCGGAGAAGCCCTAGATGCGATCGTGATCTTCGCCATCGTCGCGCTCAACGCGGCCATCGGCTTCTATCAAGAGCTCAACGCCGAAAAGGCGGTCGCAGCGCTAAGAAAGATGACGGCGCCTCACGCAAACGTGCGGCGAGAGGGCGCGCTCAAATCAATCCTCGCGACGCGGATTGTACGGGGCGATATCCTCGTCCTCGAGGCCGGAGATCTGATCGCCGCCGATGGGCGGCTAGTCGAAGCCGCGTCTCTGGCGTGCGTGGAAGCGCAGCTCACGGGCGAATCGCTACCGGCCGCGAAGAGTCTGACGCCCGTCTCCGGCCCCGAAGTCGGGTCGGTCACATCCGTACTCGTCGAGAGTCCCGATCTCTGTCCGCGATTCACCGCGCGGGTGATCCGAGGCGTCAAGGTCGGGCCAAGTCCGTTCTGGCTGCGGAAACGGCTTGAGACCCTGGGCGTTCGTCCGATCAGCAACGTCGTCGACGCGACGAATTATGTCATGTTCGAATGCGGACAGCCGATTCATGCTTATGACTTAATGGGCTTGGCAGAGCAGCGCCTGGTCGTCCGAAAGGCACGCCAAGGCGAGAAGCTTGTCGCAATCAACAATAAAACCTATGACCTTACTTCTGAGATGCTTGTCATTGCCGACGCCGCGCGGGCCGTCGG
>JANXMC010000635.1 GCA_025354825.1 Myxococcales bacterium | reverse complement strand
CAATCCTCATCCTGGGCGGAAGGTCTGCCGGAGGGGCTCATGTCGAAACTCACGACGCGCGCGGTGGCGGTCTTCTCGGGCTTGATCGTGGTCGGCGCTAGCTCGTTTGCGCTCATGGGCTGCGCCGTCGGCGTCTCTGACGCTGCTGCCGAGAGCACCCCCGAGGCGATCGGCAACGGCCCCGATGTGGTGCGCACGGGGTCGCCCGATGAAGGTCAGACGGTCGCGGCGTCGGCAGCGACGTCGAAGCTCACGCGCCTCGCCGCCGAGGCCCTCGCGCCGCCGTTCGCCCAGCGCCCCACGTCCTACGCCGGCTATGACCGCGCCGCGCGTGGCGCCGAACGCGCGTCGTTAGCCCGTGCGGCAGCACCCGCCGCCGATGTTCTCGTCGGCGAAAGCGGGATGGCCACCGTCCCCGTGCCCCCCGGCCCGTCCACCGCCGTCGACTGCGCCGGCGAGGCGACCGATCTCGCGACCGACCCCGCCAACTGCGGCGCGTGCGGCACGACGTGCCTCGGCGTCGCCTGCCGCGCGGGGCTGTGCGTGAGCATCACGCGCTGACGCGTGATCTTTCCTGATTACGAGGTTTCCTGAACCAAGTGCGCCGTTCCCGACGCGCACGAGAACGCGACAGCGAGAGACTCTTCGTCGGTAATCGTCTTGTGGTCCTTTACGAAGTACCACTCGCCCTTCACGCGCTCTTTCGTAATGTCGACGACGACGTAGCCTTTGCGCGTGACCTCGCAAAACTTCAAGTGCGGGTTTTCCTGCTTTAGCAAATCGGCCGCGGCGCCGCCGAGGCTGCTCTCTTCGAGGCCGAGCGACGTAACGGCCGGCCCGACGAATTCGACGGCGTAGGCCCCTTTGCCCGTCGCCGGCTCGTAGGTCGCCGCGTCGAACGGCGTGCGTGCGACCTCGAAGGCCCACGACGTGTGAATGTCGCCGGTCAGAATGACGATGTTGCCAATCGCGTTCTGCTCGATGTGCGTGATGATCCGGTCGCGCGTCCCTTGGTATCCGTCCCACATATCCGTGGAGAGGATTTGGCCATCGCGCGGATCTTTCGCGGGCGAGAACATCACCTGATTGCCAATGAGCCGCCAGGTCGCGCCGCGCGCTTTCGAATCCGTGAGCTGGCCCTTCAGCCACTCTTCTTGGGGCAGACCGAGCATCGTGCGTGACGGGTCGGCCCACTGGGCGGGCGTGCCTTTGTCGCTTCCGTTGATGACGTCGTTCGTGCCCACTTGCTTGTCGCGGCCGATCAGGCGCGTGTCCAGCATGATGAGGTCGAACAGGTTACCGAACGCGAACGTGCGGTAAATCACGGGGGGAAGCACGTCGTCGCTCACGCGAATCGGCAGCCACTCGACGAACGCCTTGGTCGCGGCCTTCTTGCGCGTCTCCCAGTCGCCCTCCTCGGGCTGGTGATTCTCCGCGCCGCCCTTCCACGAGTCGTTCGCGGTCTCGTGATCGTCCCAAATGACGATGAGCGGCAGCTTGCGGTGAAGCTCGCGAAGGTCGGCGTCGCCACGGTAATGGGCATACCGTTTTCGGTAATCGTCCAGCGATACCGTTTCGTTTTTCGGCTCGAGATTGCGCCCAATGGATGCGTCGCCGTAAACGCCGTCGGCGTACTCGTAAATGTAGTCGCCGAGGTGAACCCAGACGTCGAGATCCGCACGGCGCGAGATGCCGCGGTACGCGTTGAAGAAGCCGTTGTTGTAGTTGGTGCACGACGTGTACGCGAGGCGCACGTGGCTCGCGTCGCCCGTGGGGAGCGTCTTCGTCTGACCGACGACCGAGCGCCCAACGGGCGAGCCGGGCGGGAGGTCGAGCGCGAAGGCGTAGTGGTACGTCGTCGCGGGCGCGAGGCCCGTCGGGTCGACTTTTACCGTGAAGTCGCGATCCGGCGACGCCGTCGCCTTGCCCGACGCGACGACGTCGGTGAGCGCTTCGTCGCGCGCGATGACCCACGTGACGCCGATGGGATCGCGACTTTGCGTCGTAACGCGCGTCCAGAGAATGACGCGATCAGCAAGGGGGTCGCCGCTCGCAACGCCGTGGGCGAAGACCGACTCGTCGACGGGGGTCGATGCGACGGTCGTCGTCGCGCCGCCACCGTCGGGAGAGCCCGTGCCCGCCGCGGGCGAATCTTTCGACGAGCACGCCGACGCAAAGGCCGTCAGCCAGAGCCCACTCACACTTCCGAGGACGAACTGGCGACGATTAATGCTCATACGTAATGCCTCGTATTATGTCTTTTGCGCGTTTGCTGTGAACTTCGCGCGAAGCGACGGATTGTCCGAGAGGAACGTCTCGAAGCTCTCTTTCGAAATCTCCACCTCGATGATGCCGTCACCTTTTTGCACCTGGGCTTGGCAGCCGAGGCGCGACTGGCCGTCGCGGACGTCGTCCGCCAGCTCGAGGATGTCGAGCTCGTCGTCGTCGCGCTTCGAGAGCAGCTCGCTGCCCGAAAGCACGTAAACGTGGCACGTGGAGCAGGAGCAGCAGCCCCCGCAATCCGAGCCCTCGGGGGCGCCGAGCTCGCGCGCCGCCTCGAGGATGGTCGTACCGGGGGATGCCTTGGTCTCGCCGTAACCTTTGAAACGAATGGTCGCCATTGGGGCGCGTTAATTGACGGGATGGGGCGGCCTACGCAAACGGAATCGCAAACGGAATATCGCGCTGGCGTGCCTTGGCTGCGATCGGCCCGCAGATGGTAGGGTGCCGCGCCCATGGCCTCGAAGCTCATTGCCCTCATTCCCGGGGACGGTATCGGTCCCGAAGTCATCACCCAGGCACGCCGGATCCTCGAGCTTTACCGCGAGAAACGCGGTTTCGATCTCGACCTCTGGCAGCTCGATCTCGGCGCCGACCGCTTCTTGCGCGACGGCGTGATGTACCCGAAGGACGTCGAAGGCCGCATCGCGGGCGAAGCGAGCGCGGTGCTCCTCGGCGCGCTCGGCGACCCGCGCGTACCGGGCATCGAGTACGCGCGTGAGATCCTCTTCGGCCTACGGTTCGGCCTCGACCTTTACGCGAACGTGCGCCCCGTCAAATGTCTCGACGACCGCCTCGTGCCGCTGAAAGGGCGCACCGCGAAGGACGTCGACATGACGGTCTTCCGCGAAAACACCGAGGGGATCTACGTCAACATCGGCGGCCAGTTCAAACGGGGCACGCCCGACGAGATCGCGATCAACGAAGACGTGAACACCCGCAAGGGCGTCGAGCGGCTCATTCGCGCAGGCTTCGAATTCGCCAAGGCCAACGGTCACAAGGTTGTGCACATGGCCGACAAGTCGAACGCCATGAAGCACGCCCACGAGCTCTGGTACCGCTGCTTTTTCGAGGTCGCGAAAGAGTATCCGGGCATCGAGGCGAAGCACCTCTACGTCGACGCGCTCTGCTTCTTCCTCGTGCAGGATCCGTCGCCGTTCAAGGTCGTCGTCACCAACAACCTGTTCGGCGACATCGTGACGGACCTCGGCGCCGCGCTTCAGGGCGGCCTCGGAATGGCATCGAGCGCGAACGTCCACGCCTCCGACCCGTCGCGCGTCGGGCTCTTCGAGCCGGTTCACGGCTCGGCCCCGCCGCTCGCCGGGAAAGACCTCGCGAACCCGCTCGCGAGCGTGCTCACCGTCGGCATGATGCTGACGCACCTTGGCTATGCCGGCGAGGAGGCGCGCCTCGAGGCGATCGTTCGCAAGGCCATCGCTGAACGGAAGTGCACGCGCGACGTGGGGGGCGAGCTCGGCACCCGCGCGGTGGGCGACTTCGTCGTCAACGAGCTGGCTCACTCATTTGGGTGACGCACCCGCGTGTCGCCCCCAGGCGGCCTTCGCTCGCCGAAAAAAACGGGCACTCCATGCCCCTTTTTCCCAAGGTTTGAGAAATCGTCGCGTCTGACCGACGAACGCGCGGGAACTTTCACGCCGCCCTGCTGTCTCCGTTACGGGCGGCGCGACTCGCTCTTTTCGATCAGAGTTCAAACCGCGCGGCTTCGACGCGCGTCTTACGAGAGCTTGCGAGCTTACGATTGTGAGAAGAACGGGAGACATCATGGGGCTTCGCGCATGGAACGTGGGCGTGTTGCTATCGGCGCTCGGTCTGCTCCTCGCGAGCGGAACGCAGCGTGAGAAGTCCGTGCTCGCCGCCGAGCACGCCGACTCGGTACGCGGGCTCGAGGCCAAGGTCGCAGCCCAGCCCACGGACGCCGTGAGCTTGCGCCAGCTTTCGCAGCGGTACGTCGACCTTCGCGCCCCGGGCATGGCCCTCCGCGCCATCGAAGACGCCGACGCACACGCCCGCACCGACGCGACTGTGCAACACGTCTACGCCCGCGCACTTTTGGACGAAGGTCGCGCCGCCGAGGCGCTCGCCGTCGAGCGCCGGGTCCTCGAGTCGTGTGCCGAGGCCGGGTGCGAAACGTGGCTCATCGCCTCCGCCACGCGCCGCGCCGACATCCTCCGCGAGCTCGTCGAGCTCGGCGTCGAAGACGCCCAGGCCCACCCCGAATCGGCGGCCATCGCCTACTACAAGGCGACACGCGAAGCGCACCTCGCCGTGGCCGTACGCTGAGCGTTCCCACGCATGGGCGCCGAAGCTCGTAGTTCGTCCTCGCTCATCGCTCTCTGCCTCGCCGCCTGCATCGCCTCCTTCGGCGTATGCGCTGCGGGGTGCGCCCCGAGACCTCGCGCCAAAGCCCCGAGCATCCGCCCCGCGTCGCTGAAAACGCGTGCGCCGCGAAGCTCGTTCCCACCGCCCTTCGCGCTGACCACACCCGAGGATGCCGTGGTTCGCATCGTCGGGCCGCAGATGACGTGCACCGGCACTCTGATCACGGACGAGCTCGTTCTCACGGCGCACCACTGCATGGTCGAGCGCGGCGCGCGCGGCGAGTTCACGACCAAGATGGTCCGCCCCGAAGACGTGAACGTCGAGCTCGGCGGCGACTATCTCCCGTGGGGCGAAATCGGCGTGTACGCCATCGTCGCGCCCCCTTGCGGAGAAGCCGGCGGGGCAGGGGACGTCGCCGTGCTCGTGCTCGAGCGGAAGCTCGTCGGTATCGCGACGCTCCCGGCGCGCCTCGACGGGCCGCCCACCGTAGGCGAGGTGTTGGACCCCGTCGGCTTCGGCCGCTGCGCCCTGTCCGACGACGGGATCAAGCGGAAATTCCGAGCGGGCGGTCTCGTACGCGCGATCACGGGCGAGACCATCGAGATGACCGCGTCGATCTGCCCGGGTGACTCGGGCGGCCCGCTCATCGCCCACGGCGGGCACGAGGTCGTCGGCGTCGTCAGCTTGAGCGCGATGGACGGCGACGACCGCACGCGTGCGATGTCGGTCATGGCGCGCATCGACGCGTACCGCTCCGTACTCTCCCACGCGCGATTGATCGCGGACGGTATCGACCCAAGTGACCTGCCGCCGCTAAGCTGTTCTCCCTGAGAGGCGGCATGTCGCGCCTCGTGGAATCGACCCGCGCGCGAGAGCGTACGGGTCCGTCACGGAGGAAGCTCGCATGTGCGGAATCGTTGCTTACGTCGGCGCGAAAGACTGCGCCCCTATCTTGGTCGAAGGCCTTCGTCGCCTCGAATACCGCGGCTATGACTCGGCGGGCCTCGCCGTTCACACGGGGCGCGGGGTCGAAATCGTACGCGCCGTCGGCAAGCTGTCGAACCTCGACGCCGCGCTCAGGAAGCAGCCCCTCGTAGGCACGACCGGCATCAGCCACACGCGCTGGGCAACCCACGGCAGGCCGAGCGAGGCGAACGCGCACCCCCACGTCGCGGGGAAGGTCGCCGTCGTCCACAACGGCATCATCGAGAACCACCTGGCGCTCCGCCGCGAGCTCGAGGCGAAGGGGGCGAAGTTCTCCAGCGACACCGACACCGAGATCGTCGCGCACCTTATCGACGAAGCGCAGCGGGGCGGAAAAACGCAGCTCGTCGAGGCCGTTCGCGCGGCCCTCGCGCGCGTCCACGGCGCCTACGCGATTGCCGTCGTGAGCAGCGACGCGCCCGACGAGATCGTCGTCGCGAAGGATCAATCGCCCTTGGTCCTCGGCATTGGTGAAGGCGAAATGCTCGCCGCGAGCGACATCCCGGCCCTCCTTGCCCACACGCGCGACGTCATCTTCCTTCAAGACGGCGAGATGGCGCTCTTGAAGCGGAGCGGTGCCGAGATCACGAAGCTCGACGGAACGAAGGTCGAGCGCCCCGTGAAGCGCATCGACTGGTCTGCCACCCAGGCCGAAAAGGGTGGCTACAAGCACTTCATGCTCAAGGAGATCCACGAGCAGCCGCGCGCCATCGAAGACACGCTCCGTGGCCGTATCGATCAAACCGAAGGCGATATCGTCGACGGCGAAATTGGCATTACGCCCGAAATCGCAAAACGAATTACGCGGGTCTATTTCGTCGCGTGCGGCACGAGCGCCCACGCCGCGATGGCCGGTCGGTACTGGGTCGAGCAGCTCGCGCGCATTCCGTCGACCGTCGAAATCGGCAGCGAAGTTCGGTATCGCGAGCCCGTCTTCACGAATACCGATTTGGTGGTCGCGGTCAGCCAGAGCGGCGAGACCGCCGACACGCTCGCCGCCGTCAAAGCTGCCAAGGCGAGCGGCGCGCACATTCTGGCGGTGGCCAACGTGCTCGACAGCGCCATTCCGCGCATGAGCGACGGCGCGCTCTACACCCATGCCGGCCCCGAGATCGGCGTCGCCTCCACCAAATGCTTCACCGCGCAGCTCGCGGCGCTGTTGATGCTCGCCGTCTGCCTGGGACGCCGCCGTGGGACGCTTTCCGCCGACGGCTCGCGCCGCATTCTCGATGCGCTCCAGCACGCTCCTCACCAGATGCGCGAAGTTCTCGCCAAGGCCGACGAGATCAAGGCGATCGCGAAGAAGCATCTAAAGGCGCGGGACATGCTCTTCCTCGGCCGCGGCACGGGATACCCCATCGCGCTCGAAGGGGCGCTCAAGCTCAAAGAGATCTCGTACATCCACGCCGAGGGGTACGCGGCCGGTGAGATGAAGCACGGGCCCATCGCGCTGATCGACGAAGAGATGCCGGTCGTCGTCGTCTGCCCGCGCGACGCGCACTACGAGAAGACGTTCTCGAACATGCAGGAGGTCAAAGCGCGCGAGGGGCAGCTCATCGCCGTCGCAACGGAGGGCGACCTCGACGTCGCGCAGCTTCTCCTCGACGGCCAGCCTCCGCAATCGGCGCGCTCGTCGCGGGGCGGAAGCTCGTTCCCGCCGGCCATCGACCTCATCGAGATCCCGAAGGCCGAGCCCGAGATTCTGCCGCTGCTGACCGTGATCCCGCTGCAGCTGCTCGCGTACTACATGGCCGACTTGAAGGGGACCGACGTCGATCAACCGCGGAACCTCGCGAAGACGGTGACCGTCGAGTAGCGACGTTTCCGGGAGATCCCCGAACACAGCTCGCATTCACGCATCGCGTCCGTGCATCTTGACGCGACGCGTGATATGCGGGGTGTAATGGGGATGGGAGCACTCGACGGCGACTGGACGCATCGGCGGCGCGACCCGGGCGGGACGCGCGCTCTTCAGGCCGATCTCGCGCGATCGCGCCCTGAGGTCGTCTGGTCCTGGCGCCCTTCCCACGCCGGCAGCGTCGATCAGGTTCGCATTGCCGGCGACCACGTTCACGTCGCGACGATGGCGCCAGGCGACCCCGATGCCCCCGGGTGGGAGCACGCGACCATCTTCGCGCTCGACGTCACCACCGGACACGTCGTCGCGCAGCGCACGCTGGCCGACCCCGTTCCTGTTTCGGCGATGGCCATCGAGCAGGGGGTCGTGCACGTCATTGCAACCCGCAAAGACGAACCGATTTTCCTCTACGGGCTCGGCGTTGGCGACTTGCGCCCCAAGCACCGGCGCCGCGTGACGCTCGATCGCGACGAGCGCCGCGAAGACGTCCTCGACGCGTGGGCAATGCCCGGCGGCGGCATGTGGCTCGAGATCGAAAGCGCCTTTGGCGGCGCGCGGGCCTACGCATCGGTGAGCGACGGCTCGAACATGGCGGCCGCACAGACCCACGCCGACGACGTCGCGGGCACCGGATGGGGCTCGCCCGCGCGCGATGCCTGTACCGACGGCCACGCGCTTTTCGCGCCGCTCTCGGGGCACGACGAGGGGTCGATGACGCCCGCGCTCTGGCAGCTCGCACCGCGCGCGCCGGTCGCGCAAGACATCGACGCGGGCAACGGCCCGGTGTTGGTCGCGCCCGAAAACGAGCCGTGGGCGCGCTTCGACGTGCGCGGTCCACGCTCCCAGGCCCACGCGTTCGCCGCGGAGGGGATCGTCGGCGCGGTCGCTATCGCCCTCGATACGGAAAAAGAAGACCGCGTGAGCGTTCAGGCGATCGCGGTCGACCGCGCGAGCGGCGTGGTGCGGTGGACGACGCCCGTCGGCAAAATCCCGTTCCGTGGCGCCCTCGGCGACTCTGCGCGGCTCGCCCGCAGGCCCAACGGCGAGCTGCTTTTTCAGCGCCTCATGTCGGACGGCTCGCCGTGCACGGACCTGATTCGCATTCGCCCCGACGGCGGCGTCGACACCATCTCTCTCGGCAACGGCAAGCGCTTCGTGCTCGACGCCGTCATCGGCAACCTCGTCCTCGCGCACCACGAAGCCGACAACGGGCGCGTCACCGTGACCGCTCTCGACATCGACCGCGAAGGCCGAATCCTCGGCCGCCGCACCCACGCCGCATGGAGCGTCGAGACCCCCGACCTGGGCGGCGGCGCCACGGTTTACGCCGGCGGCGGCCACATTTTGGTCCGCGGCAGCCGGGCGCTCGTGGCGCTCAAGGTGTGAGGACGACGACGAGCGCGGCTTGATGTTCGAGAGGGCGGCGACGTCCGCGAGAGTTTGAGGGCGGCCTGCCGCGCGCTTGTTCGCGATGAGGTCGTCGAGCGAGATCACCGGCAGGTCGAGCCCCGCCACGTGTGCGACGATGGCGCGCGTGATGACGTCCTCGGTGTCGATGCCATCGGCGCGGCACATGATGTCGATGTGACCCGGCGGAACGCCCAGATACGCGATTTCCTCGGGTTCCAAGCCGCGCATGTCCGCGACGACGCTCGCGGGCGCGCCGAACTGAGCGAGCGCGTCGGCGGCGCGATTGAGATTCGCAGGCTCGCGCGAGACGAGCACGTCGAGATCCTTCGTCGCGCGAGGCCTCGCGTGGTGACCCACGGCATAGCCTCCCAACACGACGAATCGCACCTTAGCGGCGACGAGCTCCGCCAGCTGCTCTCTGAAGTCGGGGTGGAGGTCCATCGTGCCCGCGAAGGCTAGTGCACCCAATGTGATGGGCCGGATGATGAGCACTCCGTTGGCGTGGGCTTCACCTCGGAATCGCAGCAGACGCCGCGTGCTCCGACCACGAGGCGCGCCGCTGCGCACGCCCCTGGGGGGAGGCGCTCACGCCACCCGCTTCAACCGGTCGAGCGCCCCATGAGCAGCCGCAGTGAAGCTTCCTGTTGCCGCGCGCTCTCTTCCATTCGCGACGACGACGTCAGCAGCTGCTCGCTGCCGCGCGACTGCGTCCGATGGCTCGCGTTGAGCTGGTTCACCATGTTCGAGATGTTCTCGATGGCGCCCGAGATCTGACGGCCGCCGCGGGCCTGCTCCGTCGACGAGCGCTCCACGTGCTGCGTGATGATCCGCATCTTCTCGGCGCTCTTCATGATGAGCTCCGAGCCGCGCGCCTGCTGCGCGGTCGCGGCGGCGATCTGCTGCACCGTCTCGGCGATGCGGCCGATGGCGTCGGTGACCTGCTTCGAGCCCTTCGCCTGCTCGACCGTCGCGCGCGCGATCGCGCGGACCATGTTGGTCGACTTCTGTGACGACTCGAGGATCTTCTTCAGCGCGCGCTCGGCCTCGTTGGAGACCTCGACGCCGCGGTCGACGTTGTGGGCGCCGCGCTCGACGGCGTTGATCGCGTTCTTCGACTCGGCCTGCACCGTCTTGATGAGGTCCGTGATCTCGCGCGTCGAGGCGCCGGCGCGCTCGGCGAGGTCTTTGATCTCGTCGGCCACCACCGCGAAGCCCTTGCCCTGCTCGCCGGCCTGGGCGGCGATGATGGCGGCGTTCAGCGCGAGGAGGTTCGTCTGCTCGGCGACGTCGTCGATGACGTTCACGATCTGGCCGATCGCCTCGATGCGCGAGCCGAGGTTCGAGATGACGCTCACCGCCTCCTGGGACGACTCTTTGATGCGGTAAATCTCGCTGATCGTCTTGAGAATGGCCTCGGCGCCCTTCTCGGCGTCGAGCGCGACTTCCTCCGAGAGGCGCGCGGTCTCGTTCGCGTTCGACTGCACCTGGTCGATCGAGACGTCCATCTCGTTCATCGAGGAGCTCGTCTCCTCGGCGGTGAGCGACAGCGCGTCGACGTTCTTGGCGACCTCTTTGATCGAGTACGCCATCTCTTCGATCGAGCTCACCGTCTCGCGCACGCTGCCCGCGAGCTCACCGACGTTCTCGGCGACCTCGTCGTTCGTCGCGGTCATCTCGAGGATCGAGGACGACGACTCCTCGGCCGAGGACGTGAGCGCCTCGATGTGCTGCGCGATCTCGCGGATGGCGCCCGTGAGCTCCTTGATGAGGCGCGAAGTCTCGTCGGCCGCGGTGAGCTGCGTCGTCACGCCGTCGGCGAGTCGCCGCGTCGCTTCGTCGAGCGTCTTCTCGTAGCCGTCCATGTCGCCGCGGCGCTGCACGATGTCCGCAGCCTCTCGCTTTCGCTTGTCGGCAAGCGTCGCGAGCTCCTCGTAGACGCGCGCGAGCTCGCCCGTCGTGTTCGCCGGCGCGCTGACGCGCTCGCCAAGCGACGCGCGACGCGCGGCGTCGGCGAGTCCCTCGACCGAGGCTCCGCCGCCACCCCCGCCCGACGCGATGACCGCGCCCGCCGCGAGGATCGCGATCACGATGATGTAGTAGCTCGCATTGGCCGCGTCGCTTTTCGCGAGGAACATCCCTCCGATGCCGGCGGCGATGACGGCGAGGATGCCTATGATTTGCTTGGGGGCCAGTGTCATGGGGGGAGCGACGATCGGGCCGAGCGTAATTGGTACGACGGCGCTTGGGCAAGCAAAGGCTGTCTTTCGTCGCGCCATCGGCGGGACAGACTGTCGCGCCGGCGCGCCTCGCGGCCGCCGGGCTGCCGGAATCTCGCCCCCGATAGCGCTGGTACGCGCCCTGCTTTACCGTGTCCGCGATGGCCATCGCGTGCGGCATCTGGGGGCACCCGTTCCTCGACCTCGAGCAGTACGTCGACACCTCGCGGTTCGCCGAGATCGACGACGAGATCTGCTACGCGCTCACGCAGGTCCCCCTCGAG
>JANXMC010000619.1 GCA_025354825.1 Myxococcales bacterium | reverse complement strand
CCATCGGAGGCGGCTCACTTTCGGAGAGCGGCTGCGGCTGTAATTGAGATTGCAATCGAGACGACGACAACGAACGACGGCCGCCGCGCTCGTGCTGCTCGCGCCGTTGCTCTGGGGCGAACGAGCGCGTGCCGACGAACCGGCGCCGGCGTCTAGCGCGAACGCCACGAGCAAGGCGCGTCCCAGCACGGACGACGACAGCACGACGCGCGTGACCTCCGAGGTCTCGGCGTACACCGACAGTGACCACGTGACGATCTTCACGCCGTCCATCGGTGCGAGCATCGAGAACGTAACGACCGGCGCGTCTCTCCACGGCCGCTACCTCGTCGACGTCGTCTCCGCGGCGTCCGTGGACGTCGTGACCACGGCGAGCCGTGCCTTCAAAGAGGTTCGCCAGGCCGGTACGCTTTCGGCCGACTACAAACCGCACGACTTCGGCCTTTCGATCGCCGGCTCGATTTCGCGCGAGCCCGACTACCTGTCGACGGGTGGTTCCCTCTCGCTCACGAAGGACTTCGACGAGAAGAACACGACGCTCAACGGCGGCTTTGGCTACAGCCGCGACGTCGCGGGGCGGTCGGGCACTCCGTTCGCCATCTTCTCGCGAGAGCTGCAACGCTCTTCGTTCACCGCGGGGCTGACCCAGGTCGTCGATCGGGCAAGCGTCTTCTCGCTCTCGCTCGACGTCGTGCTCGAGCGCGGCGACCAATCGAAGCCCTACCGGTACGTCCCGATGTTCTCGGCGGACAACGCCGCGGCCGCAGCCCGCGGCGCCTCGAACGCGTGGGTCACCGCCCACCGCGAGGCCGAGCGCCCGCTCGAGCAGCTCCCGCTCTCGCGACGGCGCGTCGCGCTCTCGGCGCGCTACCAACATCGCTTCGCGGAAATGGGGTCGACGCTGCGGCTCGACGAGCGAGTTTATGCAGACACATGGGGTCTGCTCGCGACGTCCACGGAAGGGCGCTGGCTCTTCGACGCGGGGCGCCGGTTCACGCTCTGGCCCCATGTTCGATTCCATGCGCAGAACTCGACGAGCTTTTGGAAGCGTGCCTACGTCACGGGTGCCGCGCCGAGCTTCAATCTGCCCGAGCTGCGCACGGGCGACCGCGAGCTGGGCGCGCTTCATACGATCACGGCAGGCGGCGGCATCAAGTGGAGTATCGGCCCCGCCGCCGACCCCCACGCGATGGGCATCGCGTTTCATGGCGACGCGATCTACACGACCTATTCGGACGCGCTCTACCTGTCGAATCGCACAGGCGTGCTCGGCGCGCTCACGTTCGAGGGGGAGCTATGATCCGCGCGACACGCCTCCTGCTGGGCGCTCTCGCCGGCGCGTGCGCGCTCGCGGCCTGCGGTGACCCTGTCCACGACGAAGCCGTCGCGGCGCTCGGCGACGAGGTCAGCAGCGTTCCGCGCGGCCCGCTCCACCGCGCGGGGCAGCCTTGCAACGTCTGCCACGAAAGCGCGGGGCCGGGCTCGCCGGCCTTCGCCGTCGCGGGGACGATCTACGCTGTTCGAGGTGCCAGCGATCCCGCCGTCGGCGCGGTCGTCCACGTAACCGATGCGTCCGGCCGCGCCGTCGACCGCACGACGAACGCGTCGGGCAACTTCTACGTCACCTCGGACGAGTGGTCGCCCGTGTTCCCGCTCACCGTCGTGGTCTCGTACGGAACGCTCACGGCCACGATGCACACGCGGATCGGCCGCGACGGCGCGTGCGCGTCGTGTCATTTCGGCAAACCCGGGCAGGGGACGTCGGGCCCCGTCTACCTCGCGACGGACGCGGAAGATCTGCCGGTGTCACCATGATGCGCGCCCCGTTCCGCCTAACGATCGCCAGCGCGCTACTCCTCGCCGCGGCGTGCTCGACGCCCAAGGACGACGTCCGTATCGGCATCGATGCTCCCGACCGCGCCCAGTTCGAACCGGTCGCCGCGTACCTCGATCATCGCTGCGGCTCTCTCGACTGTCACGGCTCCTCCCAGCGCAACTTGATCATTTACGGCTGCGAGGGGCTTCGCTTCGACCCCACGTTGACGCCCGGCTGCCGTCGCATGGGCGGAGTCGACACGACCGACGCCGAGAACGATCGGACCTACCGCAGCGTCGTCGGGCTCGAGCCCGCGGTGATGTCGGCGGTCGTCCGTGGGAAGGGCGAGGACGTCGAGATGCTCTCGATCGTCCGCAAAGCGCGTGGCGCCGAATCGCACAAGGGCGGAACGCTCGTCGTCCCGGGCGACGCGCAGGATATTTGCCTCACGTCGTGGCTGTCGGGAGCGACCGACACGGCCGCATGCGCGACGGCAGTGGAGACTCCGTGACGGCACGCCGCAGCATCGTTCGTCTCGCCATCGGCC
This sequence comes from Myxococcales bacterium, assembly GCA_025354825.1. GTDB lineage: Bacteria > Myxococcota_A > Polyangia > Polyangiales > Polyangiaceae > JANXMC01. The sequence continues at coordinate 4,593 of JANXMC010000619.1, read as the reverse complement.
TGGCTCTCTTCGCAACGGCCCCGGCGCTCGCGCAATCTCGAGAGGCCGAGGCCGCGGCGCGGGACGCGCTTCGAAAGGCGCAGCTCGACGCGATGACCCAGAGCTACGACTCCGCCGTCTCGCGCTTGCGCACCGCAGAGGCGGGGTGCGGGGCAACGCGGTGCTCGAAGGCGACGCGTGCGGCAGTCGCCCGCGACCTGGGAGTCATGTTGAGGAACGCGGGCGACGAAGGCGGGAGCTCGCGCGCCTTCGCCGAGGCGCTGACGATCGATCCCAAGATTCAGCTCCCCCGCGAGTACGACACCGCGGAGAACCGCTCGGCGTGGCAGATCGCGCGCGAGCAGGCGACCGGTGTGACGGCCGGGCCGCCTGACGGCGACTTCGTGCATACCCCCATCGCCGAGCAGCGGGTCGACACCCCGGTGCCCGTTTACGTCGAGTACCGCGGCGAAATGCAGGTCACGTCCGTCGTGGTGAAGTACCGCGGGGAGAGAGACCACGACTTCAAAGCGATCCCGCTCCGCAAGCTCGGTCGAGGGTGGGGTGGCGTCCTCCCGTGCGCCGCGGCGACGAACGGGGTCGTTCGCTACTTCCTCCAGGGCTTCGAACCGCACGGCTCGCCCATCGCGCTCTCGGGAAGCCTAAAGCGCCCTTACGTGGTCCCCATCCGCGCATCCCTCGTAGGCGCGGCGCCGTCGTTGCCGGGCGAGCCGCCCCCCGCCCAATGCGGCGCCAATGGCACGCCCCAAGCGGCGGCGACGATGGCCGCGAGCGACGCACGCGAGTGCAGCGACGACAGCGCATGCGGCGCAGGCAAATGCGAAACGGGACGCTGCGTCGACGCCTCGACGGGGGAACCCGAGCACCACGGATTTCGCCGCCTGTGGATTGGCGTGGCCGGCTCTGCGGAGCTCACGACGATGGGGGAGGGCACAGACGTCTGCAAGCTCGACGCCAGCGCCGCGGCCCAAAGCGGGTTCTATTGCACCACACCCGCAGGCGCCAACTTCCCGTCCCGAGCGGCGCGCGCGCAGAACGACGCGCTCGTGGCGGGCAAGTCGGGCTCCGTTGGCGCGGGTCCCGTGGCGGGCAACCCCCGCGTGCTGCTCGCCGTCGACCTCGCCGTCACCGCCAACGCGCTCCTCGGCGCGCGGGTCGGGTACGTCGTCGACAACAACCCGGGCGCCGCGCCGGCCAACGACGGACGCGCGTTCAAGCGGCCCTTCCACGCAGAGGTCCGTCTCACATACCTCTTTGGCGACGGCCCGCTCGACCGCACTGGCTTTGCGCCGCTCCTCTCGCTTGGCGCGGGCGCGGGCGCGTTCAGCGCAAGCAAGACATCGGAGGTCACGCTGACTGGAATCCCGGGGAAGACGCCGGTCGACGTGTGGAAGACGGGCGGCCCGTGGTTCGCCGGCATCGGCGCAGGCGTGCGCTACGCATTCTCGCCGCGCGCGGCGTTCACCAGCGAGATCGTCTTGCGGGGCGCGTTCGGCGGCGCGGGCTTCTACCCCACGGCCGCGCCCGAGCTTGCCGTGCAATACGGATTCTGACGGCGCACTCCGAAATATCGATTCCCAAGTGTGAATCTCGCGTCGCGCGAAAAGGATCTCTGAATGTCTGTCTGGGCGCTCTTAACCGACTTCGCGTCTGTTCTAACCCCCGTCGATCTCGCCTCTGGGGTCGGGCACGAAGAGGCCGGCAGTCTGGGCTCGAACACCAGCGAGTTCGCGTCTGCGATGGCCGGCGGCCTCGGGCGCGCCTACGCCGCGGCGTTCATCGCCGGGCTGCTCCTCACGCTCACGCCCTGCGTTTACCCGATGGTCGCCATCACGGTGAGCGTCTTCGGCGCCGGCCGCGAGGCGACGTCGAAGGGGCGGGGCGCGCTCCTCTCGGCCGCGTTCATCCTGGGTATGGCGTCGCTCTTTACGATCCTCGGCGTCACGAGCGCGATGTCCGGGGCTGTGTTCGGCAAGTACCTGTCGAACCCCATCGTCGTCGGCGGCGTCGCGCTCCTCTTCCTCGTCCTCGCGTCGTCAAGCTTCGGGGCCTTCGAGATGGCGTTGCCGTCCAGCCTCCAGAACCGCCTCTCGACCGTTGGCGGCATTGGCGTGGGCGGGGCGTTCGTGCTCGGCCTCGCGACGTCGCTGATTGCGGCGCCGTGCACGGGCCCTTTTACCACCGGCCTGCTGCTCTGGATTGCGACGACAAAGGATGTCGTCATAGGCGGAAGCGTCATGTTCACGATGGCCCTTGGTTTGGGCCTACCGTTCTTCGTCGTCGGGACATTCGCGAAGTCGCTCCCGAAAGGCGGCGCGTGGATGCTCGGCGTGAAGTGGCTCTTCGGCGTCGTCCTTGCCGCGTTCGCGTTGAACTTTTTACGCAATGGGTTCGTAGCCCTTCACGGCCTCGCCTCGGCGTCGCCCGCCTATCTCGCGTCGGGCATGGCGGTCCTCGCGATTGGGCTCGGTCTCGCCGGCGGTCACCTCTTCGCGGAGCGCCGAAAATCGCCCATCGCGCACCTGTCGACGCCACTCAAGCTCGCGTCGATCGTGCCCGCCGTCGCGGGCGTCTTCATGATTGCAAGTTGGGCGCAGACGCCCGCAGCCCAAGTCCGTTGGCTCGACTCCGAGTCCGAGGGCCTCGCCCTCGCGTCGACCGAAAAGCGCCCCATGATTGTCGACTTCGGAGCCGAGTGGTGTGCAGCCTGCAAAGAGCTCACGGCGCGAACCTTCGCAGACAAGGGCGTGCGCGGAGAGGCGAGCCGCTTCGTTGCCGTACGCGTCGATGCGACCGACGACGAGAACCCCCAAATCAACGCGCTCAAGGAGAAGTACAAAGTCGTCGGCCTGCCGACCGTCATCGTCCTCGATCACGACGGGCGCGAGCGACTCCGCTTCAACGAATTTGTCCCCGCGGTGCGCTTCCTCGAGGGGATAAAGACTGTAAACTAGGAGGCGACGCTTCCTGAGCACTCTCACGCGAACCCAACCCGGGCGATGAGCCCGCGCGCGTTCTCGTCGTCTTGTCACCCGCGACGATCGGTCCTGCGTACTTTCGTGAAATCGGCGAGCTGCTCGCGGCGGGAGGCCCGCCGGATCTCACGAAGGTCCGTTCCGTAATGGGGAAGCACGGCCTCACATTCGCGATGTGAGTCGGCCCTCGCGCCGGATCAAAGCAGACTGCAGATGCCGCCTATGTGCTCGACGTCTTGCCATCCCACGCGGTCAGGTCACGCGCCGCTTTGAGCGTCTTGGCGAGCTCAGACGCCTGTCCGCGCCCCCAGTAATGAACGAAGAGCACGCGGGGCTGCTCGCCGCTCATGTGATGGTGAATCGCCACGATGTCGATGCCACCGGAGCGAAGTGACCTCAAGACGGGCTGAAGCTCCGCTTCGCTCACGGCGAAATCACCGTCGACCACCGCGTGCGAGTCGCTCCCGGCGAACGCGGCCCACGTAGTCACGCCCATCGCCTTGCCAATGCTGCACCCACACGATGCCGTGGTCTTCCGCCCGAAAACCGCTTTGTACATCCCATCTTTAACCTGCCCTTTAGCGCCGAATAGCGCGTCGAGCGGCACGGGGTCGATCTTGCTCGGAGCTGTGATCGCGGGGACACCGGAGATGGCTTTCGGCTGTGGCAACTTCTGCCGCACGCTCTTTTGCACGTCCAGGGCCGCACGAACGGCTCTTGCGAGCGAGTCGGTCGCCCCTTCACCTTCGACGTGCATGAAGAAGACGTGGGGCGTCTCGTAGAAAAAGTGATTGTGCAGTGCCGTCACGCCGATTCCGTTTTCGAGAAGCGACGACATGACGGGGTTCACCTCGTCCTGGAAAAGGACGAGATCACCCATCACCATCGCTTCGACGTCTGGCTTTTCGCCCGGCGTGAAGGCGGTCCACGACGTGAGGCCCATGAAGGGCGGCATCGCGGCGAACCCGTCAACGTCGACCTTCACATCGGTCCGCGGGAACGACGCCTTCACGACGCCGTCGGGCGAGGTCTCGGGCTTCGCGGCCGTGAGGCGCTCGACGACGGCCGCGTCGATGGCGCGTCGAGGTTTCTCGGGAGCCGGCGGGGCAGGGGGCTCGATGGCGGACACGGGCACGGGAGAGGTGCCAGCCGACGCGGTCGGGACCGGGGAGGCGCTCGCGGGGCTTACGGCAGGCTTCGCCGCGGCAGGAGGCGCACACGCGGCGAGGCTCGTCAGGAGCGCCGTGAGGGCGCTCCATGAAATGGAGTTCGAGGTGTGTCGTCGATTCATGGCGCTTTTCCTTCGCTTCCCGTGAGATTCCGAAACGAGACTGTCGTGCCGTTCTGAGTCAGCGCGCATCGGGTGCGTCCTTCACGAGAAGCAGCTGGCCGCGTGTCGGGTCGCACACCCACGCTGTTCCGCGATCGTCGACCGTTACGCAATGAGCGCCGCGGGCCGTGGGGACTGTGCGCACGATCGCAAGCGCACCTTCGGGGCTCACGGCCGCAATGGCCATCGTCGCGCTCGACGCGCCAGGCAAATGCCTTCGGGTCGACGACGTCGAGCTTGCCCGCGGTGCGATCGACCGCGAACAGCAGCCCGCGCCCCTCGTCGGCG
>JANXMC010000555.1 GCA_025354825.1 Myxococcales bacterium | reverse complement strand
GGAAGGCCTCCTTCCGCCGACGCTCGTCGAGAAGCGCACGGGGCGCGCGGAAGTGCGTCAGCTCTTCAAAGCGAAGAACTCGCTCATCGCCGGTTGCTACATCACGGAAGGCATCGTTCGCCGCGCCAACAAGGTTCGCCTCGTTCGCGACAACACGGTCCTCTGGGACGGCAAGATCGACGCGCTCCGCCGCTTCAAGGACGACGTGAAAGACGTCGCCGAGGGCTTCGAGTGCGGCATCAGCCTCGACGGTTGGAGCGACATCAAGGAGAAGGACATCATCGAGGGCTACGAGATCGAAGAGATCAAGCAGCGCCTCTGAGAGGTCCACGCGAAGCGGCGGGTGCCACCAGCGGGCACCTGCGCGCATCGCAGCATCAACGCCGCACGCTCGGTCTCAAGAGGACGAGCGTGCGGTTTTCGTTTCAGATGGTTCGATCGGAGTCTTCAGATGGCCGGTGATGTAAAACGTTCGACCCGCGTCGCCGAGCGCATACGTGAAGAGCTTTCGCAGCTGCTGCTGCGCGATATCAACGATCCGCGCGTACAGGGCGCCATCGTCGCGCGCGTCGAGCTGCCGGACGATCTTCGAACCGCGACGATCTACTTTCGCCTTCTCCAGGGCGGCGAGAAGCCCGAGCGACGCACCGAAGTCGCCACTGGCTTCGCAAAGGCGTCAGGCCTCATTCGTCGCGAGATCACGCGTCGCCTCTCGCTGCGGCACGCGCCGGAGCTGAAGTTCGTTTACGACGGGGGCCAAGAGAAGCTCGATCGCATCGACCAGCTCCTCCACGAAGTGCGCTCGGACGTCCCCAAGCCTTAGCGCGCGGCACGCGCCCGCCCGCGACGAGATCAACGAATCTTCGTCACATACCAGGCGCCTCGCCAGCCCATCATCTCGGCGATCTCGATGCGCTGCGTGCGGCCGTCGATGCTGATGGCGATGCGCGAATGGCGCACCTTCCAGAGGGGCTTTTTCCAGTCCTTCTTCTTCGGCGTCACTTGCATCAGCGCGTGGCCAAGCTCGATCGACACGAACTGCGCGTGCTCGAGCCCCTTCATTCGCTTGTGCAGCAGGTGAACGCTGCGCGCGAAGGGGCCGTTCACGTTTTTCTCCCAAGCCCGCGCGGCATCGGTCGCATCGCGCGCCGCGAGGTACGCGTCACGCGGAAACGCGATGTCGGCGGCGAGCTCGGGGTTGTCCTGCGCGATCGCTTCGACGAGATGTTTTGCGCGGCTCGTGAGGTCGTCGCTCGTTGCGGGCGGGAGCGCCTCGTCCTGCCCCGCGCCGGCGTCCGCGGTGGCGGCCTGCGCTGCAAGCACACCGCCGTCGGGCCCTACGAGCGCGGCCTTCTTCGCCGCGTCGCCCGCGTCGGCGCCGCCGTCTTTCGACTCGCTGCTCCCCGCGCTCGCCTTGGGCGTGCACCCGGTGGCGTACGCCGCGAGCACGACCGACACGCCGAACGTGACGGCCGCTGCGAGCGTGCGCGGCGCGAATCGCGTAGGGCGTGCGGGCTTTCTCGTGAGCATCAACGCGACGCCTTTGTATCGCCGCGGCTCACGGGCCGCTAGGCGAGAAGCGCCGCAGGCTGCGGCTCATGCAAGATTCGGCAGCGTGACGATGTCGACGTGCAACACCTCGTCGAACGCACGGATCTCGTTGAGGCACGCCTCGCTGGGCCGCGTCAGCACGCGGAGCTTTGCGCACGCCGCGCCGCCACCTTCGAAGACGGTGTTGGTCACCTCTTCGACATTGATCCCGTGTCGCTTAATAACCGCGAGCACGTTCGCGAGCGTCCCCACGCGGTCGAGCATTCGAATGACCACCTGGAAGCGCGCCGCCGAGCTCGTCGACACGTTCACCACGTGCGGCACATTCCCCTCGAGCAAGAACGAGCGAATCACGCGAACTGCTTCGACCGCGATGGCGAGCTGCGCTTGGTCCGTCGAGGCTGCGATGTGCGGCGTCCCGTAGATGATTCCGCCGCCCGTCGCCGCCTTGAAGAGGTCGCTCTCCGGCAGCTTTTTGCTCTTCGGCTCGTTCGGGATGACGTCGAGCGCTACACGCAGCCCGCGCTTCTCGACCGCCTCGCGCATGGCGGCGTAGTCGACGAGATCGGCGCGCGCCGTGTTGATGAACATGGCCTTCGGCGGCAGAGCGTCGAACACCTTCTTGCTAATGATCTTCCGCGTGCGCTCCGTGAGCGCCATGTGCACGCTGAAGATGTTCGACTTCGACGCGAGCTCTTCGATCGACGCGGCGTAGCCAATCCCCAAGTCGGAGGCGCGGGCCGGCGTGAGCGTGCGGCTGTAGGCGATGACGTGGATGCCGAAGTCTTTCGCGCGATGGGCGACTTCGCGACCAATCGCGCCGAGCCCCGCGATGCCTAGCGTTTTGCCGTGGAGCCCTTCGGCCTTGCCGAACTCGGCGCGCTCCCAGTTGCCCGCGCGAATCGACGCGACCGCATCGGGAATGCGGCGATCGAGGCAGACCATGTAACCGAACACGAGCTCGGCGACGGCGGCGGCGTTCTTCCCGGGAACGTTGGCGACGTAGATCGCGCGGCGGCTCGCGGCGCGCACGTCGATGGTTTCGTAGCTCGCACCGGCGCGCACGATGAGGTGCAGCTGGCGCGCCCCTTCGATGGCGGCGGCGGTGACTTCCGTCGATCGAACCACGAGAACGCCGACGTTCGGCAGCCGCGCTTCGAGCGAATCCTTCGTCAAATCGGGGTCGTACTCGACCTCGATGGGTAGGGAGCGGAGCTCTTCGATGGCACGAGGATGGAGCTTGTCTGCAATGAGAAGACGCATCGTGGCAGAGGACGATAACGCACGAGCCTCTTCTCGGGGGCTCCGATCGCGACCTACGGTGCGCCGATCGCCACTGCGCGCTCACCGAGCTTCACCGCCGGTGCGCCGTCGACCTCGACGAGAAGTGGTTCGAGCATGGTCTGCGCGAATCGCGTGAACTTCGCCTCGTACGGTCCGCCGAGCGCCCGCTGTTTGACAGGCGTGTAGAGCGCGCCCCCTTTCCCGACGTGCGCCTTCGCCGGATCCCACGGCTCTTCGCTCGTGTCGCTGAGGCAGAGGAGCACTTCGTCGCCGTGGCGGCGGATCGACTTCACGACGTAGGGCGCGTCGTCGACCGTGAAATACGTCCAGTCGTAGCCGTTCGTCAGGATGTAACGCCCGTCGTCGGGGTGCCGGCTAATCCACGTGTGCATCCCCGCCGCGAGGCCGGGGTGCTCGACGAGCAGGTTCTCGTGCCAAAAATGGCCTTCCGCGTCCAAGCGGATGGTGCTCTCGCGGGAGCGACCCTCCGGTGCAGGAAAACGGAAGAACTCGGGGTGATCGCCCGGCTTCATGGGGGCATCTGTAGGGCGCCGCGCGCAGGAGCGCAATGTGGCGGCTTGGCGGCAGCCGGCCATCGAGACGGCACGGGACTGCCGCGCGGCGTCAACGCGAACGCGCGGCAAACCAAGCGGTTTCGGCATGGTCCGGCGCCTTGACGCTCCCCGGTCGGGCGCCTACAAACGCAACGTTCAAAAGATTTTGAAACATCTGGAGGCCTCAGCCCCAATGACGTCCGAAGCCTCTCCGATCCCCGCTGTGCACGCACGCGAGGCGCAGCCATCTGCCCACGACGGCGCCGTGCGCGCGATGTTCGACCGGATCGCGCCGACCTACGACCTCTTGAACCATCTCATGTCCGGTGGCATCGACGTCGCGTGGCGCAAAAAGGCCATCGAGCAGCTCGCGGTCGCCCCGTCGGGCGCGATTTTGGACCTCTGCGCGGGGACGATGGACCTCACGGCGCTTCTCGCGAGGCGCTTCCCGAACGAGCGCCTCGTCGCGTCCGATTTCGCCGCGCAAATGCTCGACCGCGGTCGCAAAAAGGCGCCCAACGCCGAGGTAGTGGTCGCCGACGCGATGGCGCTCCCCTTCGCCGACGGCGAGTTCAGCTCGGTCATCTGCGGCTTCGGCATGCGCAACCTGTCCGACACGCGCAAAGGCGCCCTCGAAGCGTGCCGCGTCCTCAGGCCGGGCGGCGTCTTCGTGACCCTCGAGTTCTTCAAGCCGACGCAGCTCGCAACCCGGGCGTTTCATGCGGCGTACGCGAAGGTCGTGCTTCCCACCGTCGGCGGCCTCATCTCGGGCGATCGCGACGCGTACGCGTACCTTGCGAAGAGCATGGACGGCTTCCTGAACCGCCGCGAATACGAGCAGACCCTTGCGGGCGCCGGCTTTGTCGATGTGCGCGGGCTCGACCTCACGCTCGGCGTCGCGTCGATCGTGACCGCCGTCGTGCCGCGATGACCGCGTCCGGTGCCGACCGCGCGAAGCGGAAGATCGTCGTCGGCATCACCGGCGCGAGCGGCGCGCCCTACGCGAAGCGCCTCTTGCAGCACTTGAAAGCGCGCGAATCCGAAGTCGAGGTCGGCGTCTGCCTCTCGGCGACGGCCCCCGAAGTGTGGGCCCTCGAATGCGGCGGCGACCTCCGCGAAGAGCTGCCGTTTCCATCGTGGGGAATGCGCGACTTCAAAGCGCCCTTCGCGAGCGGCAGCGCCGGATGGGACGCGATGGTCATCGTGCCGTGCTCCATGGGAACGGCTGCACGGATCGCCCACGGCATCAGCGACACGCTGCTCACGCGCGCGGCCGACGTGATGATCAAAGAACGCCGCACGCTGGTCGTCGTTCCGCGTGAGACGCCGCTCTCGGTGATTCATCTCGAGAACCTCACGACGCTCGCACGCGCGGGCGCGGTCGTCATGCCGGCGATGCCGTCGTTTTACGGCAAGCCCGACGGCGTCGATGCGCTGCTCGACACGGTCATCGCCCGTGTGATGGATCATCTCGGCCTAAAAAATATGCTCACCCGCCGCTGGGGAGCGAACACCGAAGGGACCGTGACGTGAGCGCCATCGTCGAAACTGCCATCGCCCGCGCCGGCCTCGCGCCGCTTCTCGACGCTCGCGCGCGTGGCGACGAAGCCGAAGTGAAGGCGCTCGCGGCGTCGCTCGTGAGCCACGACCTTCTCGTTCTCGGCGCGCTGGCCGACCAGATCCGCGCGACCGAAGCGTCGGACGCTGTGCGCATCTACGCCGACGTCACGCCCGACGACGGCCCCACGGTCATCATGGTCACACGCAGCGCGAGCACCGAGGCGGACACGGGGCTCGGGTTCCTTCGCGCGGTTGCCCTCGCGCGCATCACCGGGCCGCGCGCCGCTCGTGTGCGCGTCAACTGGAGCGACATCGGCCTCGAGCTCGCGCAGGTCGCGTTGGGCTTCGGCGCGAGCGAGCTCGTCGGCATCATTGCGAGCAAGCGCGGCCTGCCCATCGCGGACGGGACGATGAGTGGCATGGGCAAGAAGTCCGACCAGGTGCTTCTCACGACCGTGAAGCGCCGCGAGCTCGCAGGCTTCGTCCGCCGCAGCGGCCGCCGCCCCATTTTCGTTCTCGCCGACGGAACGCTCGAAGAGGTCGCGCCCCTCGCTCACGACACCCACGAAGTCACCCTCGCCAACGAAGAGACGGCCGGAGAGCACGCATGACGACGCTCGCAGAGATCACGAAAAAGGTTCGCGCCGGCGAGCGGCTCACGGCCGAAGACGGCCTCACGCTCTTTCGCGAGCCAGACTTCGTCACGATTGGTCAGCTCGCCAACGAAGTGCGCGAGCGGCTCCACGGCGACCGAACGTATTTCAACCGAAATATGCGTATCGAGGTGACCAACGTCTGCATGGCGTCGTGCCTCTTTTGCTCGTTCGCGAAGCTCGAAGAGGGGATGCCCGGCTCCCATACGATGAAGCTCGAGGAAGCGTGGCGCGAGCTCGAGATCCGCATGGACGACCCGCCCGGCGAGATCCATGTGGTGAACGGCCTGCACCCGGGGCTGCCGTTCTCGTATTACGAAGATCTTCTCAAAGGCTTCAAGCGCATCAAGCCCGATGTGCACTTGAAGTGCTTCACCGCGGTGGAGATTCACTTCTTCGCGAAGCACTACGGGATGACCAACGAAGAGGTCCTCGTGAAGCTCCGCGAGGCTGGCCTCGATAGCTTGCCAGGCGGCGGCGCCGAGATCTTCCACCCCGACGTCCGCAGCCGCATCTCGAACGACAAGGCCACCGGCGACGAGTGGATCGAGGTGCATCGCGTCGCCCATCGACTCGGCATTCGTACGAACTCGACGATGCTCTACGGCCACATCGAGACGTTCGACCACCGCGTCGATCACCTACTTCGCTTGCGTGCGCTGCAGGACGAGACCGGCGGAATGCAGGCGTTCATCCCGCTTGCGTTTCACCCCGATGGCAACGGCATGAAGCACCTGCCCGCGCCTACTGCCGCGGACGATCTTCGCACGCTCGCCGTGTCGCGGCTGATGCTCGACAACATTCCGCACATCAAGGCGTACTGGGTCTCGAGCACGCCGAAGATCGCGCAGCTCGGTCTCCGCTTCGGCGCCGACGACATGGACGGCACGATCATCCACGAGACGATTTACCACGCGGCCGGAAGCTCCTCGCCGCAGGGCCTGAGCTACGACGAGCTGCTGCGCCTCATTCGAGAGGCAGGCCGCACGCCCATCGAGCGCGACACGCTCTACAACGTGCTCAAAGAGCACCCCCGCGAGTACGTCCCCGAAGCTGCGATGAAAGTGAAGGACCGCAAAGCGGGCCGGCATCTCCAGGTGGTGGGTTGATGGCAAAGGTAGTCGCGACGAGGATGTCGAGCCCGGTGCCGGTCGATCCGCGTTTGCGCGTCGCCGGTGTGCAGTACTTGAACGCGCGCCCGCTTTACGAAGGGCTCGCAGACGAGCCACGTGTGCGGCTCCAGCTCTCCCTGCCGAGCGACGTCGCGCGGCGCATCGCGGAAGACGAAGCCGACGTGGCGCTCATGCCCGTCGCAGCGGCGGCGGCCATCGGCGACATTCGGTTCATGCGCGGCGCCGCCATCGGTGCGCGCGGGCCGGTGCGCAGCGTCGTCCTCGTAGGTGAGCGGCCCATCGACGAGCTCGAAGAGGTCTCGCTCGATCTCTCGTCGCGCACGAGCGTGATTCTCTCGCGGCTGATTTTGCGAAAGCTCCGCAGCGCGTCGGCGCGCGCGGGCGAGCCCAGATTTTACGGGCGCGGCCCGGCCGACGCGATCGCGGAGGTCGCCGGCAAGCGCGGCGCATTGATCATCGGCGACGCCGCCCTCGAGATCGAAGGTCGCTTCCCCTTCGTCGTCGATCTCGGCGAGGCGTGGCGCGACTGGACGGGGTTGCCCTTCGTCTTCGCCGCGTGGTGCGGCCGCGCCGGCGCGCTTTCGGCCGACGACGAACGCTTGCTTCTCGAGGCCCGCGAACGCGGTCTCGCGCGTCGCGATGCCATCGCCGACGCCTACGCGGCGCAGACGGACCGCGCGCCGTCGTCGCTTCGCTCGTACCTGCGCGACGCGATTCGCTACGACTTCCACGACGCCGAGCGTGAAGGGCTCGCGCGCTTCTTCGAAGAGGGGAACCGCGCGGGGCTTCTGCCGAAGGCCACAGTGCGCTTCTTCGACGACGACCGAAGGCGCGCGGCTCCGCAGGCGACGCTCGACGGGCTTCTCGCGCGCGCCGCCGATGGCGAGCGCCTATCCGCGGCAGAAGGCGAGCGCCTTTTGACGGAGGGCGGGCTGTTCGATCTCGGCCTCGCCGCCGACGCCGTCCGCAAGCGCAAGCACCCGCACGACGTGGTCACGTACATCGTCGATCGAAACGTCAACTACACGAACGTCTGCACCACCAGCTGCCGCTTCTGCGCCTTTTACCGGCCGCCGGGGCACGCCGAAGGGTACGTCCTCTCCCGCGAGGTGCTGCGCACGAAGCTGCAAGAGGTCGTCGACGCAGGCGGCGTGCAGATTCTCCTGCAAGGCGGCCTCAATCCGGATCTGCCAATCACCTGGTACGAAGAGCTCTTCACGTGGATCAAACGTGAGTTCGGCCTCGGCCTCCACGCCCTCTCGCCCGAAGAGATTTTGCACATCGGCCAGCTCGAGAAGCTCTCGACGAAGCGCGTGCTGGAGCGGCTCCACGCCGCGGGGCTCGACTCGGTGCCGGGCGGCGGCGCGGAAATTCTCGTCGACAGCGTGCGGCGCAAAATCGCCAAGGCGAAGTGCACGAGCGACGAGTGGCTCGGCGTCATGCGCGTCGCCCACCACATGGGGCTGCGGTCGTCGGCGACCATGATGTACGGCACCGTCGACACGGCGCGCGATCGCGTCAACCACCTCGTGAAGCTCCGCGAGCTTCAGGACGAGACCGGCGGCTTCACCGCGTTCTTCTGCTGGGATTTTCAGCACGAAAAAGGGACGCGCATCGAGTCGGGCGATACGGGCACGCACCTCTATCTCCGCACGCAGGCGGTCGCGCGGCTGATGCTCGACAACATCTCCCACGTCGGCGCGTCGTGGGTCACGCAAGGGCCCGAGATCGGCCAGGTGGCGCTGCGCTTCGGCGCCGACGACTTCGGCAGCGTGATGTTCGAAGAGAACGTCGTCTCGAGTGCCGGCACGACTTTCTGCATGAACGCCGAGGGGATGGAGAAGCGCATTCGCGCGGCGGGCTTCAAGTCGGCGCGGCGCAACGTGCGGTACGACTGGCTCACCGAGCCGGTCTGACGAGGGGCTCGTTCGAATGGCGACGCGCGCACTACATGCAGACGGCGTAATCACAGGCGACGGCGCAGCTCTCCGCGACGGCGCCGTCGTGATCGGCGACGACGGCACCGTGCACGACGTCGGCCGCGCGGAGGACGTGCTCGCGCGCCACGCGGGGCTCGCCGTCGAACGCATCGACGGCGTGATTTTCCCCGGTCTCGTGAACGCTCACACGCACATCGAGCTCACAGCGTTCCGCGGCCAAGTGCCCGGCGGAGCGGGGTTCGTGCCGTGGGTCGAGAAGCTCATTGGCGCGCGGTCCGAGGCGCCGCCGGAGGACGACACCGAAGCCATCGAACGCGGCGTTGCCGAGCTCGTCGACGCGGGAACCGTGGCCGTCGGCGAGGTCACCAACTCGCTCGCCGCGGTTGCCGCGCTCGCACGTGCCGGCATTGGCGGCTCGGTTTTTCACGAGGTCTTCGGCCTCGATCGCGCGCAGGTGTTGAAGCGCGTCGAGGCGCTCGAGAGCGAGTACCGCGATCGCGTCGAGGCGTGGCCCACGCGTGACCTCGCCTACGCGCCGTCGCCGCACACCGTCTACACGACCCATCGTGATGCCGTTCGCGCGATCGTCGACCTCGGGCGCGCCCGCGGCCTTCGCATGAGTGTGCACCTCGCCGAGCACCCCGCCGAGCGTCGCGCCCTCGCGCACGCCGACGGGCCGATCATCGGTTGGTACGAGTCGCGCCTAAAGATTCCGAAGAGCGCGCAAGAGTGGCCGATGAAGGGGCCCATCACCTTCGCCGACGAGCTCGGCGTCATCGGCCCCGACGTGCTCCTCGTTCACCTCGCCGACGCACGTCCCGACGAGCTCGCCGTTGTCGCCGCGCGGGGCGCTCCTGTGGTGCTCTGCCCGCGATCGAACCTCTACATCGAAATGCGCCTCCCGCCTTTCCTGGCGATGCGCGAAGCCGGCGTCCTCGCGGCCCTCGGCACCGATTCGCTCGCGTCAAACGCATCGCTGGACGTTCTCGCCGAAGCGCGCGCGCTCCACGACCGCTTCCCCAACGTGCCCGCCGTCGAGCTTCTTCGAATGGCTACGTGGAACGGCGCGCTGGCCTTGGGACGCCCTGATTTGGGCCGAATTTCCTGCGGATCGCGGCCGGGAATCGTCGCCGTCGACGGCCGCGTCGAGGGCGATCCGGCCGCATTCGTTCTCAAAAATGTTCGCGCGAGGCGTCGCTGGATTGCGACCCGCGTGGTGGAGCCCACCGTTCCATGAGCATCGCTGCACGCCTTCGGTCCTACGGAAATCTCGTTGCGTTCTCCCACACGATCTTCGCGTTTCCGTTCGCGGCGAGCGCGTTGGTCTTGGCGCGGAGCTACTCGACGACAGCGCTCACGCCGCTGCGCGTTCTCGCGATGATCGTCTGCATGGTGACCGCACGCACGAGCGCAATGGCGTTCAACCGTTACGCCGATCGCGACGTCGACGCGAAGAACCCCCGCACGAAGACGCGCCACATTCCGTCGGGCGAGGTGAAAGCCGGCGAGGCGCTCGCGCTCACGGCCGGCTCGGGCGCGCTGTTCCTCGTTGCCGCATCGACCCTTGGCTTCTGGCCCGCGGTTCTCGCCCCCGTCGTGCTCGTCGTCCTCCTCGGCTACTCGCTTGCGAAGCGCTTCACGTGGGGCGCCCACGCGTGGCTCGGCGTCGCGCTTTCGCTCGCACCCGGCGGCGCCTGGCTCGCCGCTGGCGCGACTCCCAATGCGGGGATCATCTCGCTGATGGTGGGCGTCCTCACCTGGCTCCTCGGCTTCGATGTCCTCTATTCGCTCCAAGACGAGCACTTCGATCGCGGCGAGGGTCTCCACTCGATTCCCGCCCGATTTGGCCTCACGCGCGCGCTCGTGATCAGCGGCGTCGCCCACGTCATCACGGTTCTCGCGCTCGGCGCCGCTGGCTTTTTCCTTCACCGCGGCCCGCTCTTCTTCACGGCTGTCGTCGGATGCGGCGCGCTTCTCACCTATGAGCACGCGCTCGTAGGCAAAGGGAATCTGGAGAAGATCAACAAGGCGTTCTTCGATGTGAACGCGTACGTAAGCGTCGTATTTTTCGTTTTCACGCTCGCCGACGAGCTCTTGCGCGCGCACGCTTAAACACGCACGATCGTCGGCGCGCCACGTGGTAAATCGGGGGAATGAGCCTCGATTGGAGTGACCCCGACGAAATCGGCTACCAGCTCGCCCACGCGCATCTCGAGATCGATCCGCTGTCGCTCCGCTTTACGGATCTTCACAGGATGATCCTCGGCCTCGACGAGTTCGGCGGCGGCGCCGACTCGTCGAACGAGGGGGTCCTCGAGGCGATCCAGATGGCCTGGTACGACACGTGGCGGGACTTGCACGAGCCTTGAGCGGTCGCTTCGCCCCCTTCACACAGCGCGTTTCGCGCGTGGCCGCGATCGCCGTCGTCGCGGCGCTCGCCGTCGCCTCGTGCAAGCGCGCCGAGCCCATCGCGAAGCCCTCGCAGGTCGACGCCGCCGTCGCTTCCACCTCGGTCGCGAGCGCTGCGCCTTCGCCCCGCACACCGGCCGCGCCCGTCGCGCCCGTCGAGCTCACCGACGCCGCCGCACGCATCGGCGACGGGGGAGGTTCGGCCTATAGCGCGGGAGCGCTCGCGGGTTTCGACGCCGGCGCCTCCGCGTGCAAGCGGATCGAGGGCCCGCTCCCCGCGCTCCCCGCACGCTTCGTCGAACGCTCGGGGCTGCGCGCCGGTGCGTTCGAATACGCCCAAGACAGCACTGGGTCCGTACGTCGTAAAGCGGGCGAAGGCGCAGGGCGGCTCGTGGGCGAAGCGCGCCCCGGCTCGCGCATCGCCGTCGCGCCCATTGGTGATGGGCATTCGGTCATGGCGTTTCTTGCCAATCGAAAAACGAGCGAAGGGATCCAGAGCCAAGCGTTCATCGTCCTCGACGAAGGCGAGCCCCTGCGCCTTTCCGAAGAGGGGAGCGGCGCCACGTTCGTCGAGCTCGCGCAGCGCGGTCGCGACGTAGTCGCTGTGCTGATCGACGCACGCATCGCAATGACGCCCGCTCACGCGCGCATCGTCTCCCTCGCCGGCGACAAGCTCGCCCTCGGCACCGACGCCGTCGTCTTCATCGGAGGCACGCCCGAGCGCCGCACGACAGCCGCCATCGCCACGTCGAGCCGCAAGACCGCGTTCGTTCTCTTGGCTATGGCGGAGGGCGTTTCGACCTTCGGAATGGCCACGATCCGCGTCGACGATCCGCCGAAGGACGACGCGCCCGTCACCTGGTCGCTCTACCCCAACGGCCTAGACCCCGCACCCGTGGCGACGACGCACGGCGGGGACACCATGTACTTTGCACGCGTCCGCCCCGCCTTCGCCGACCGCGGCTCGGTGCGCGTCCTCGAGCTCGGCCGCCTCGGCGACGACGGCGTTTCCACGCTTCTCGGCACCTACGCCGCCTCTGCGACGCTCAAGAACATCGTCGTCGACGTCGACGCAAAAGGGGTCGTCTCGCTGTTCTACGACGACGGCCAGGGCGCATGGGTCCAGCGCCTCACCTGCGCGGGGTGAAGCCGTCGCCGCGGCGTGGTAATTCCGACGGCGATGGTGCAAAACGCGAAAAACGGGGGGAACGCGAGCGACAAGCGGTCTCTCGAGGCGACACGGGCCTACTACGACGAGTTCTCACGGGGCTACGAGCGCGTGCGCCGCCCCAACGATCCGTCCGGCTACCACGCGATGCTCGACGATCTGCAGGTCGACATCGTCGATCGCTACGGCCGCGGCCGCGAGGTCCTCGAGTGCGGCTGCGGCACCGGCCTCTTGCTCGAGCGCATCGCGCAAGCGGCCCGCGTCGCAAAAGGGATCGACCTCTCGCCCGGCATGCTCGAGCACGCGAGAGCGCGCGGCCTCGACGTTCGCGAAGGCTCGGTCACAGCGCTTCCGTTCGACGATGCGTCCTTCGACGTGACGTGCTCGTTCAAAGTCTTGGCCCACGTTCCCGACATCGGCCGCGCCCTCTCCGAGATGGCCCGTGTCACGCGCCCCGGTGGCGTCGTCATCGCCGAGTTCTACAATCCGCTCAGCTTTCGCGGCCTCGCCAAGCGCTTCGGACCCGCCGGGAAAATCTCCGAATCGACCCGTGAGAGCGCGGTCTACACACGCCTCGACGCGCCCTGGATCATCCCGCGCGTGATGCCCGCGGGCGTGAAAATCGAGGCGGTTCGCGGTGTGCGCATCGTGACGCCCGCGGCCTTCGTTCACCGCATCCCGGGCGTGCGGCAGGTCATCCAGCGCCTCGAGTGGACTCTCGCCGACACGCGCGCCGCCTTCTTCGGCGGCTTCTACGTCGCGGTGCTGCGCAAAAACGCAGCATGACGCCCGCGCGCGAGCCCGGGAATCAAAGACCGCTCCGTCTGTTTCACCGTCAGGGTGCGCGCGAGACGATGCCGAAAGCGTCGTCTGCGCCCCCCCGGCCTCTCGCGCGACGAATGGAGCCAGCTTTGTCCCCTCCGCGTAGCTATATTTCACCCAGATGCGTCTCCTAAAAAAGTACCTCAAGGTCGCGGCTCTCGGCGTCGCGTTCGCCTCTGCAACGGGCCTTGCGCTCAAGCTCCACGGTGGCGGCCTTTGGGACGGTCTCTCGTCTCCCGCCATCGCCGCGAACAACGTCACGGGGTCGCGAGCGCCGGCGCCGTACGACCTCACGCAGCTCAAGGTCGTCAACGAGGTCTTGAAGACCGTTCGTGATCGCTACGTCGATCCGAAACGCGTCCGCCCCAAAGAGATGCTGCTCTCGGCTCTGAACTACGTTCAGCGCGACGTGGCGCAGGTCATCGTGATGCACGAAGACGGCGCGCCGACGGTGAAGATTCGCGTCGACACGCAGGAGAAAGAGTTCCGCGTCGACAACGTACAAGGCCCGTGGGACGTGAGCGCCCGCCTGCGCGAGGTCTTCGGCTTCGTGCAAGAAGGGCTGCGCGGCACCGAGGTCGACCTCCGCGAGGTCGAATACGCCGCATGCAACGGGATGCTCCACACGCTCGATCCGCACAGCGTTCTCCTGAACCCTGAGGCGTACAAAGAGATGAACATGTCGACGAGCGGCCAGTTCGGCGGCCTCGGCATCGTCATCTCGATTCGCGATCAGCAGCTCACGGTCATCAACCCGATGCCCGCCACGCCGGCCGGCCGCGCGGGCGTTAAAAAGTACGACCGCATCGTTAAGATCAACAACGAGTCGACCCTCAACATGGGGCTCAACGAGGCGGTCAACCACCTCCGCGGCGTGCCCGGTACGAAGGTCACGGTGTGGATGCATCGCGACGGTCCCGACGGGTGGCAAGGCGCGAAGGCGTTCGAGCTCACGCGCGAGGTGATTCGCGTTCAGAGCGTCGAGCATCGGCTGCTCGAAGGGAACATCGGCTACGTCCGCTTGAAGCAGTTTCAAGCGAACACGGCGGCCGATCTCGAGACGGCGCTCCACGACATGCGGAAGAACGGCGAGCTCAAAGGGCTCGTGCTCGACCTACGCGGCAACCCCGGCGGTCTCCTCGAGCAGGCCGCGAAGGTGGCCGACAAGTTCATCGCCGAAGGGCCCATCGTGGCGACGGTGGGCAATCCGAGCGAAGGGCGCGAAGAGAAGGTCGCGCACCCCGACGGCACCGAGCCCAACTATCCGATCGCGATGCTGATTAGTGGCACTTCTGCGAGTGCGAGTGAAATCGTCGCCGGCGCGATGAAGAACCACGATCGCGCCGTGGCGATCGGCGAGACGTCCTTCGGCAAGGGGAGCGTGCAGCTCGTCTTCAACGATCTCCCCGACAAGGCCGCCCTCAAGCTGACGATTGCCCAATACCTCACTGAGCCGGGCGATATCTCGATTCAAGGGACGGGCGTTACGCCCGACATTCAGCTCGACGCGATGACGGTCGACCCCCTCGAGATGGATCTCACGGTCGACGGCAACGGCATCAAAGAGCGCGACCTATCGCGCAGTCTGTCGAACGCCAAGGCGCGTGAAGGGCAGCGGGCTCTCGAGGCGCTCCGCTTCAATCTGCCGCAGAAGGATCGGCAAGAGCTTCGTGAGCGCGGCGGCGATCCGGACGACGTCTTCGCTCTCGATTTTTCGATCAAATTCGCGCGGGATTTTCTCGCCCACACGCAGGCGGGCAAGCGCCCCGATCAGCTTCGCGCGGCCAAGGCGTTCATCAACGAAGTTCGCGGCACCGAGCTCGCGAAGGTCTCTGCCGACTTGCAGACCGCAGGCATCGACTGGAGCGACGCACCGGCCGATGTCGCCGCGCTCGCCGCGCCGAGCGCGCCCGCCAACGTCGACGTGAAGGTCGAGACCGACAAGCCGCAAAACGAGGCGACCGCCGGTGAGCAGATGCAGCTCAAAGTGACCGTGACGAACAAGGGGACGACCCCGCTGTTTCGCGTCAACGGCGTCACGAAGAGCGACAACGGGATGTTCGACAACAAGGAGCTCGTTTTCGGCAAGCTCGAGCCGGGCAAGAGCAAGACGGCCAGCGTGCCGCTCGGCTGGTGCGAGACCGAAGGGCGCAAAATCGGCTCGACGGCGCCGCTCCCGAAAGACGCGCCGCGTGTATGCCGCATCTCGCGCGACGCGCTCACGCGGGCCGACGGGATCAAGATTCACTTCGACGAAGCGCGCAACCGCGCGCCGGCGGATGTCGACGCGCGCGTGACCGTGAAGGCGCTCGAGCGGCCGATTTTTGCGTACTCGTACCAAATCGTCGATAACCGAAAAGGGAACGGCGACGGTCGCGCGCAGAAGGGTGAGGGGTACACGATGTACCTCACCGTGAAGAACGCGGGGAAGGGCCGCTCCTTCGAGACGCAGGCCAACCTGCGCAATCTCTCGGGCGACGGCGTGCTCTTGCACGAGGGTCGTTTCGACGTCTCGAACATGATGCCCGGCGACACGAAGCGCGTGGCCTTCACGTTCGACATCGAGCAGCAGCTCGTCGATCAAGAAGCCAAGGTCGAACTGTCGATCTCGGATCGCGATCTCCGTGAGAACGTCGTCGAGAAGGTCCGGATGCCTCTCGTGGACGCGGCGACGATCACGGCGTCGAACGGCACGCAACGCGCCAAGACGAACGGCGCGAGCCTCGCGCAGTCGCCGGAAGTCGGTTCGCGGGTCTTCGGCAAGCTCGGTGGCGGCACGGCGGTGAACGTCGTCGGCACCGTCGGCGAGTTCGCGAAGGTGAACCTCGGCGCCAACCGCTTCGCCTTCGTGCGCTCGGCGGAGCTCGAGTCGGGCGGCGCCGTGGCCGGTAACGTTGCGTTCGAAGATGCGATGGCCCACGCGCCGCCGCTCGTCGACGTGTCTGCGCCCGTCCTCGCGACGCGCGACGGGCACATCTCGGTGAAGGGGGCCGCGGTGGACGACGAGAGGATCCTCGACGCGTACATCTTCGTAGGCTCGCGGAAGGTCTTTTACCGCTCGAACCGCAACGGGTCGGACGCGAGGCGAATGAGCTTTGATGCGCAGCTGCCGCTCCGCCCCGGCACCAACGTCGTCACCGTGGTGGCGCGTGAGAATCCGGACACGACGTCGCGCAAGACGTTCGTCATTCGCAAAGACGGCCCCAACGGCGAGCTCCTCGCGTCGCCGAAGACGGACGACGACTTGAGCGAGTCGGGCGCGGCCGACGACGACTGAGCCGCCCGCGCGGCCTCCTGGCCGCAGAACACGAGGCAGACCGGTGGTAAGGTCTGCCTCGTGATCTCTCACCCGCGGCCCATTCGTCTCCACGTCAACATCGACCACGTCGCGACCGTTCGGAACGCGCGCGGTACCTTCTATCCCGACCCGATCGAAGCCGCCGCCGCCTGCATCGCAGCGGGCGCCGACGGCATCACGGCGCATCTTCGCGAAGACCGTCGTCATATCCGCGACGCCGACGTCGAGCGCATTCGAACGTCGCTCAGGACCACGTTCAACTTCGAGATGGCCGCGACGAACGAGATGGTCGCCATCGCCACTCGGGTGAAGCCCGACGTCGTGACCCTCGTTCCCGAGCGGCGCGAAGAGCGGACGACCGAAGGCGGTCTCGAGGTCGCAGGCGCGGGGCCCGACCTCGCGAGGCACGTGGCGGCGCTCCGCGACGCAGGCGTGAAGGTGAGCCTGTTCATCGCCGCCGATCCTCGGCAAATCGAGGCTTCGGCCGCACTCGGCGTACAGCAGATCGAGCTTCACACCGGCGAGTACGCCCACGCGAGCACGCCCGCCGATCTCGCGCGCGAGCTCGCCCGTTTGGTCGACGGTGCAGCTCTCGCGTCGAAGGTGGGGCTCGAGGTTGCGGCGGGGCACGGCCTTACCCGTGCGAACGTAGGCGCGCTCATGACGGCGCGCGAGATCGTCGAGCTGAACATCGGCCATGCGATCATCGCCGACGCAATCTTCCTCTCGATCGCGGGCGCCGTGAGAGAGATGCGCAGCGCCATCGACGCCGGAGTCGCTGCGCGATGATCCCGGTCGTCTCCGGCGATCAGATGCGCGCCTTCGACGCGCATGCGATCCGCGTATCGAGGGTTCCCGGCGTCGTTCTCATGGAGAACGCCGGCCGCGGCGCCACCGACGTGCTCGAGCGCGAGATGCTCGGAGGCGACGCCCGCGGCAAGCGCGTCGTCGTCGTCTGCGGCACGGGAAACAACGGCGGCGACGGCTTCGTCATCGCGCGCCACCTCCGCGTGCGCGGCGGCGACGTCGCGGTGTACGTCGTGGGCGACGTCGCACGCATCGCAGGCGACGCCCACGTGCAGCACGATGCGTGGCGCGGCCTCGGCGGCGACGTGCACGCCGTT
>JANXMC010000530.1 GCA_025354825.1 Myxococcales bacterium | reverse complement strand
TCGCGTCCAGCGCGATGCGCGCGAGCCAGAGGCACACCGCGGCGTTCCCGAGCACCCACATGCGGAGTGCGAACGAGCCGAACGGCGCGCTCACGTCTGCGCTGATGGCGAGCTGCGCGAGAAGCGCGGCCGAGCCCAATGCGAACCCACCGACGCCACTGCGAAGACGGCGGACGCCGAAGAAGAGCACCGTGAGCGCGAGGGCCGGTGCGGCGTTCGCGAGGGGGAGCCATTTGTGAAGGCCGGCGCTGGAGAGCAGGTCCCACTCGCCCACGGGGCGCGACGCGAGATCGACCAGCCAGCGGTACGAGCCCGCGAGCGAACCGAGGCGCAGCGCGCCCGCGAACGGCACGAGCCCAACGCCACCGAGGAGCGCGCCGAAGAGGAAACCCGGGCCTCTCGCGAAGGCGCCGCCGCGCTTGCGAATGCGGCGCGCGACGAGCATCGCGAGGACCGCGAGAGCGCCGAGACGCAGCGCCAAATGCGTGTAGACCACACGGGCCGTGGCGGCGCCGACATCGAGGATCCCGGCGCCGTAGAGGCTCGCGTCGTCCTTCTTCACGGCGCTCGCGGCGAGCAGGTCACGGACTGAATCCGGATCGGTGATGCCGAGACCAATGACCATCGCCGCCGCGCCGGCGACGTGGGGCGACGCCATGCTGGTGCCGTTGAACGTGCCGAACAGCTCGCACTTGTTCTTGCCGCCGTCGCACACGGTTTGCTGTGTGACGCCGACACCGGGCGCCGCGATGGCCACCTCGGGGCCGCGCGACGAAAACCACGCGATCTTGTCGTTCGAATCGCTGGCGCTCACAGCAAGGACGCCCTCGTAGGCTGCGGGCCACCCGACCGATTTGCCCGAGTTGCCCGCCGCCGCGACGATCGTCACGCCGCGGCTCACGGCGTGGCGCACGGCCTTCTCGAGGATACGGCTCTTGATGTTTCCGCCGAGGCTCAAGTTGATGACCTGCGCGCCGTTGTCGGCGGCGTAACGAATCCCCTCGGCGACGTTGGCGACCGTGCCCCAACCGCGCGACGTGAGAACTTTGATGGGCATCAGGTTCGCGCAGAACGCGAGGCCCGCGACGCCGCGCTCGTTGTTCGTCGTCTGCGCGATGGTGCCGGCGACGTGCGTGCCGTGACCCTGGTCGTCGTAGGCGTCGGCGCTGTTGTCGACGAAGTTGTAGCCGCCGCCGCAGCGCGTGCCGGCCAGATCGCTGCCGCGTGAGAACGGCCCCTTGTCGAAGCACGCGATGCCCGTGTCGATGACGGCCACGGTGACGCCTCGCCCGCACGCGTACTCCCACGCGCGCTCGGCGCCGACGCGCTTTAGGTGCCACTGCTTTTCGGAATAGAGCGGATCGTTGGGGATGAACGATGCGCGAAGGAGGCTCATCGGCTCGGCGGCCTCGACGCGCGAATCTGCGGCGAGCTTGGCGAGCGCCGCGTCTCGCGAGCTGCGCGAGAGCCGCGCGATCTCCAGTTTGTCGTGGGCGTCGCTCCATGCGCTGTTGGGCGTGATCGCCGTTCCGATCTCGCGCGCGATGTCGGCGAGGTCGGCGGCGCTGGCGTCGTCTTTCACGTCGATGACGATCTGGCCGTCGAGCTCGTCGGGGAGGTCTGTTCCGTCCGCGTCCGCGACGTCGACCGGGAACGCGGGCGTCGCGACCGCCCTCCGGTTGACCGCGCTCTCGTTCGCGCGATCGTCGTCCACACTCGTCCGCTCGGCGTGGGCGTTGGTGGCGACCGTCACGGCGAACGTGGACGCGAGGAGCGCCAGCGCGGACACCGCGGCCATCGGGGCAGACGAAAGGCGCGTTCTCGAGGTCATGGCAGCTCCTACGGACAGGCGGGCCGGGCGATCTCTCGAAGTTTACGCCAATGCGTGAACCCGTGCCCCTCGACGTAAGACGGACGAGCCCCCTCGCGGCTTCCGGCTCTTTTTACGGCGTCGGTGATTTCTTCGTGCCAGCGGCCGACAGCGCCTTGAACCGCTGCTCGGGGCCTGCCGGCGCATACATCTGAACCGCGCTCAACGACGTCCCCGGATCCGGCGTCCACGAATGGGCGACTCCGGGGGGAATCACCTTGATTTGGCCCGGTCCGAGGCGCGAAGCCTTGCCGTCGAGGGTGCACGTCCCCGCGCCGTCGATGGCCGCGAGGATCTCCCACGACCCTTCGTGGCGGTGCTCAGCCACGCTCGCATTGCCGTAGAGGCGCCCGATGTAGGCGAGCGACGCGGCGTTGCCGTCCGAGTCGAGCTTCGCGTGCATCGTGGCTTGCGGCGTGCCCCACGTGAGCTCGGCCGCGGCGCCTGCGCGAATCACCGTCGGGTAGATGCCAGGCGTGGTGACCGGCTCGCAGACGTGGGTGCGAACCGACGCGAAGACGGCGAGGCCGTCGCCTTTTACGTCGAAGCCACCTTTCCCCTGGGCGAGGAAGACGTCGCCCACGGCGAGCTTCTCCGCACCGCCTTTTTCCCACGTGATCGCTGCGCTGCCTTTGGTGACAGCGACGACGCGCTGCTCGCATGCGCGAAAGTCGACGCGCGCGCCCGCGGCGGTGAGCGTTTCGAACGTCGCCGTGACCGGGGAAACGTGATCCGAGCCGGTGTCGTCGGACGGATGCGCGCCAGCATCGCCCCCGGGAGCGATGGCCGCTGTGTCGCGCACGCTGCTCTTCGGCGCGACGGTGAAGCCGGGGCCCGCCACCGTGCCCGTGCGCTCGCGCGTGGTGCAGCCGGTGGTGGCGACGCTCGCGAGGACGAGGAGGACCGCTGCCGCGACGGAGCGCGTCACGTCGCCACCCGGCGAACCAGGCTCGACGCGGGGACGAGCGTGGCCGTCGCCCGCGCGGCAAGCTCACTCGTGGTGCGGGGACCGCCACCGGCAGCTTCGTCGATACGCGCCGCCGCGGCCTGGGCTTCGGCGAGGCGCTCTTTCAACAGCGCGTCGGCACCGTGCGTATCGCCAGGACGGAGGATGCTCCGCACGAAGACTTCGGCGGCCTTGTACGAGCTGCGCACGAGCGGCGCGCTGGCCACGTACGCGAACCCCATTCTGTTCGCTGCGTCGGCGTACCGCGCGAACGCGTCCGGGTCGACGTAGCGATCGACGGCGACGTGCTTGGGCGTGGGGCGAAGGTACTGACCGAGGGTGACGAGATCGACGCCCACGTCGCGGAGATCTTGCAGCGTCTCGAGCACCTCGTCGTCGGTCTCGCCGATGCCGACCATGATACTGGACTTGGTGATCATCTTTGCATCGCGCTCTTTGGCGCGCTTCAAGACCATCAGCGACTTTTCGTAGCTGCAGCGGACGTCGCGGATCGAGCGCTGAAGCCTGCGCACGACTTCGATGTTGTGGGCGTAGACGTCGGGCCTGCCGTCGATGGCGATGTCGATGTAGTCGGTGTGCCCGTCGAAGTCGCCGAGGAGCGTTTCGATGAGAATGTCGGGGCGCAGCTCGTGGAGGCGCGTGACCGTCTTCGCGACGTGGGTCGCGCCGCCGTCGAGGAGATCGTCGCGATCGACCATCGTGATGACGACGTACTGCAGGCCGAGGCGGGCGATGGCGCGGGCGACGTGCTCGGGCTCGCGCGAGTCGACGGCGCCGCGGGGATTGCCCGTCGTCACCGCGCAGAAGCGGCACCCGCGCGTGCAGGTGTCGCCGAGGAGCATGATGGTCGCCGTGCCTTCGGACCAGCATTCGCCCACGTTGGGGCAGCGCGCCTCTTCGCAGACGGTGTGGAGATCGAGCTGCCGGAACGTCCCCTTCAACTGGTTGTAGGTCTCGCCTCCCGGCGCGCGGACCTTCAACCACGCGGGCTTGGGGGCGAAACGTGACGGGGACGGCGGCGAGGGGGGCGAGGCGTCGTTCACGGGCTTGGCGAAAACCGTAGTGTTGAGGCTACGGCCGGTCAACCGCGCGCGCGCCTTCAGGCGAGGGCGCGGACGCCGGCTTCCGTTACGGGGTCGATGACGCCGCGCTCGGTGAAAATGGCCGTGACGAGCCGTGCGGGCGTGACATCGAAGGACGGATTCTGTGCCGAGACGCCTTCCGGTGCGATGCGCACGGCGCCGTCTCGCGTGGGGAACGAAAGCACTTCTTCGGGGTCGCGCTGCTCGATGGGAATGTCGGCGCCGCGCGCGCAGTCCATGTCGAACGTGCTCCACGGAGCGGCGACATAAAAGGGTATCTCGTGAACGCGCGCCAAGCAGGCGACGCCGTAAGTGCCAATCTTATTCGCCACGTCGCCCGAGCGCGCGATGCGATCGGCGCCGACGACGACGAGATCGACGCCGCCACGGGCCATCAGCTGCGCGACCATCGAGTCTGTGATGAGCGTCACGGGGATACCGTCTTTGGCGAGCTCCCAGGCTGTCATTCGCGCGCCTTGAAGCACGGGGCGCGTCTCGCAGGCGATGACCCGCACGTCTTTCCCTTGCGCGCGCGCGGCACGCACGACGCCGAGAGCCGAACCGAACCCCGCGGTCGCGAGGGCGCCGGCGTTGCAGTGCGTGAGAATCGTCGCGCCGTCTTTCACGCGATCGGCGACGAGCGCTCCCATTTTTTTACACGCGGCAACTTCGGCCCGGTGGAGCGACCGCGCGCATTCGGCGAGCGACGCGACGCGTGCGTCGGGCGACTCGCCAGCCGCGGTGGTCGCACGGTCGAGCATTTTGCCAATCGCCCAGGCGAGGTTCACCGCCGTCGGGCGCGTCGCGGCGAGGAGTGCCCCGCCCGCGTGCATCGCCGCGGTGAACGACGCGGCATCGCCCGTTTCGGGAAGCGCCGCGAGCACCATTCCGTAAGCTGCCGCGACGCCGATCGACGGCGCGCCCCGCACCTTGAGCGTGCGAATGGCTTCCGCCATGTGATCGACGCCGACCACATGCTCGTAGGTCTCTTCGAGGGGCAGCCGCCGCTGGTTCAGAACGAGCGTTCCGCGGTTGTCGGGAAGGAGCTCGACGGCCGAGTAAAGAGCGCCGCTGATCGGATCGGGGTGGCGCAGCACGAGCCCCGTCTTGAGCGTCGGCAGCGTAATTGGAAAGAGGTCGCTTCGGTGGCCCGCGTCGTTCGGCGCGCCCATCAGTTCGCGCCGCTGCGGAGGCGTGACAGGAGCAAGCGCCCTTGGATCTCTTCGGCGGCCGTCGACAAGTCCTCCACGGCGCGCTCTTTCTCCCCTTTGAGCAGAGCGCGGAGGCCGTCGGCTGCGATGATGGCGAGGCTCACGTTTACGCCGCGGTCCGTCAAAACCGCGCCAACTTCCGGGTTTTTTAGGAGTTGATCGAAGTCGTCGAACAGGTCGTCGATCTCCCGATCGACGCGCGAGGCGGCGGGCGGGGCCTTCGGGTCGGGCTTCGAATCGTGGTCGCCTTCGGACATGGGCTTCTCTGGTAGCATCGCTCTGGTCCCGTGTGCATCGGTCAGGTCCGTATCGGCCATGGGGTTCGGTTCCAGGGGGAGGCGAGAGTTTCGGCGATGGCGAAGGCTCCCGCGAGCAAGGAAGAGATCGTCGAGGCGCTGCGCGAGTCCGAAGAGCGCTACCGCACGCTCTTCGAGCAGGCGCCGGTCGGCGTCTTTCTCTACGACATGGATCTGCGCATTTTCGCGCTCAACGCGCGCTTCGCAGACATCCTTCAGTCGACCGTCGACAAGGTCCGCGGCCTCGACATGACGCGACTGCGCGACACGACCGTCGTGCCGTTCATTCGCGCCGCGCTCTCGGGTGAGCCGACGAACTACGAGGGGACGTACAGCGCCACGACGAGCTCGGCGAAGATCATCGTGTCGATGCGCCTCGCGCCGCTGCGCGACGGCAAGGGCGTCATCGTCGGCGGCATGGGCGTGGTGGAAGACATCACCGAGCGGCGACGCGCGGAGACGACGCTGCGGCAGCTCGAACGGCGCCGCGCGTGGCACATGCAACGCACCCCCCTCGCGATGATCGACTTCAACGCCAAGGGCGAGATCGTCGAGTGGAACGAGGCCGCCGAGTCGATGTTCGGGTTCACCCACGACGAGGTCGTCGGCCGCGGACCGCGCGAGATCATCGTGCCCGAAGAGAACCTTTCGCTGACGACTCGCACTTGGTACGACCTTCTCGCCAACCGCGGCGGCGAGCGGCTCGTTCAAGAGAACCTTACGAAGGACGGCCGCAGGATTCACTGCGACTGGCACAACACCGCGCTCTTCGACGAAGACGGCACGGTCATCGGCGTCGCGTCGCTCGTGCAAGACATCACCGAAAGCCGCGCCGCCGAGCATGCGCTCAAGAGCTCCGAGGCGCGCTTTCGTGCGCTCATCGAGCGGTCGCCCGACGCTGTGCTCGTGCTTCGTCACTTCACGATAGCTTTCGCCAACCCGTCGTTCGTCCAGCTGCTCGCCTACTCCGACGCGGCCGATCTCATCGGCGGCACGATCTTCGATTTGGTCTCCGCGGAAGATCACGACACGCTCCGCCGCCGCGTCGCGGAGCTCGAGACGGGCGCCGTGATCCCGCCGCAGGAATATCGGCTGATTCGGCTGGATCGCGCGGTCGTTCTCGTCGAGGTGGTCTCGCTCTATTTGGAATACGACGGCGCGCCCGCCATCGTCTGCCTGGCGCGCGACGTGACGGAGCGGAAGCTGATGCAAGCGCGTCTTTTGCAGGCCGATCGCATGGTCTCCGTCGGCACGCTGGCCGCGGGCGTCGCCCATGAGATCAACAACCCGCTCGCCTATCTCATGGCGAACCTCGACGTCGTCGCGCGGCGAAAGCTGCCGCAAGTCGTCGAGCTCGTTCGCGAGCTCGAGGCGCGCATCGAGCCGCTCGCCCTCGAAGGTCACGTGGGGACCGAGCTGCCGGAGCGCCTCGCGATGATGGGCGAGATGCTCGGGATCGCGCGCGAAGGGGCCGAGCGCGTGCGGAACATCGTGCGCGATCTCAAAACGTTCTCGCGCGCCGACGACGACCGCAGCGGGCCGGTCGACGTCCGCCTCGTGATGGACGCGTCGATCAACATGGCGTGGAACGAGATCCGCCACCGCGCGACCCTCGAAAAAACGTACGACGACGTGCCGCTCGTCGAAGCGAACGAGTCGCGCCTCGGGCAGGTGTTTCTCAACCTGCTCGTCAACGCCGCGCAGGCGCTCCCGGTGGGCACGGCCGCCGAGCACCGCATTCTCGTTCGCACGCGAACTGACGCAAACGGCCGCGCCATCGTCGAGGTGAGCGACACCGGTCCGGGCATCGCGCCGTCGATTGCAGGGCGCATCTTCGATCCGTTCTTCACCACCAAGCCCATCGGCGTCGGCACCGGTCTCGGCCTCTGGATCTGCCAAGGGATCGTCGTCGCCATCGGCGGAGAGATCGGCGTGCTCAACGAGCCCGGCCGCGGCGCGACGTTCCGCGTGGCGCTGCCGGCGCGATCCGTCAGCACGCCGCTTCGCGCGGCCCGCGTCGCTGCCCGCCCCCTGCCCTCTCGAGGTCGCATTCTCGTCGTCGACGACGAGGCCGCCCTCGCCACGGCGATCCGCAGCGAGCTCGGAGCAGAGCACGAGGTCGTCACGGTGCGAAGCGGCCGCGAGGCCCTCGAGCTTCTCCGCAACGACGAAGCGTTCGACGTGATCTTGTGCGATCTCCTCATGCCCGACGTCACGGGAATGGACGTCTACGAGCAGGTCGCAAAGGAAAAGCCGTGGCTCAAGCGGCGATTCGCCTTCATGACCGGCGGCGCGTTCACTGGGCGCGCGCGCGATTTTCTCGACGGCATCGACAACGTGACCCTCGAGAAGCCGTTCGAGATGGATCGCGTGCGAAGCCTCTTTCGCCCGACGTAAGCCCCGGCGCGGGTTGCACGGCGCGCGCGGGCGGCCTAGAGCATCGCAGGCGTCACTCTACGGTGAGTCACCAACACCATGTACATTGCAAGCGATCTTCACGGGCACACTTGCTTCTCCGACGGACGCGCCACGCCCGAGGAGTACGTCGCGTTTCGGCACGAGCTCGGGATGCACGTCATCGCCATTGCGGACCACGACGTCTTCGCCGGCGTCCGGCGCGGAGCCGCCGCTGCGGCGCGGGCCCGCATGGCGTTCGTCCCCGCCGCCGAGCTCACGTCGTTCCTCCACTTCGGCACTTCCGAGGCCGAGCAGTTTCACGTGCTCGCGTACTACCCCATCGAAACCCTCCAAGGGGCCGCGCGCCTCGAAGAGACCTACTTCTACACGCGCGGCCTCCGCGTGCAGGCGGCGTGGCGCGACTTCGTGCTGACGTGGCTCGCCGATCTCGCGGCCGACGACCGCGCGGCCATCGACCCCGATGGTGCCCTCGAACGCCTCGCGCCGTCGGAGTTTCCTGCGCTGCAGCGGATGATCGATCGCGTCGTTCTCATGCATCGACCGCTCTTCGAACGCTTCCGCGACCATCACGCGTGGTTCTGGAACGGCGAGGGCGGCCGCGCACTTTTCGGCGGGTCGCCGGAGGATCTCATCGACGCCATTCGCGCGGACGGCGCAGTCGACGTCGTCGCACACCCTGCGCGCTACCGCGACAAGGCGCGCACGCAGCAGATCCTCGCCCGAGCCACCGGGCTCGAGGTCTACACGTCGCGCCACAAGGCGGATGTCGCCGCCGAGTTTCGCGCCTACGCCGTGGCGAACCGCAAGCTGTGGACGGCGTCCGCCGACGACCATCAGAACGCGCGCTACGTGCATCCGGCGTCGGGCACACCTGTCGTTACGCTCGAGCGCATTCTCCGGCGCCCGTTGCCGCTCGGCGTCATCTTGGGTGGCGGGCGCGAGATGCGTCGCGAGATCTAGCGCCCGCGGCGCGCGTGGCTGTACCCTCTCTCGGAGAGGCGCATGTCACGAAACCCAGCGGGCGGACGCGACTTGGCAAACATCAAGACGATGGTGAACGACGCCGTTGCGCCGTCGCCAAAGGCACGCACGCGCGGCGTGCTCACGCTGCTCAGCGGCAACGAAGTGGGCCGCGTCGTGAGCGTCGTCGGGGGCCCCGGCGTGAAGCTCGGGCGCACCGAAGAGTGCACCGTGCGGTTCGACGACACGAGCCTCTCGCGCGTCCACGCGACGGTCCTCTGCGTGGGCGGCACGAACTTCCTCGTGAAGGACGACGGGTCCACGAACGGCACCTTCGTGAACGACCTTCGCGTCAACGGCGCGTCGCCCCTCCGCGACGGCGATCGCATTCAACTCGGGATGGCGACGACGTTGCGCTTCGCCCTCGTCGACGAAACCGAAGAGACCGCGCTCAAGCGCGTCTTCGAGGCCGGGCGGCGCGACGGCCTCACCGGCATCGCCAACCGCAAATCGTTCGATGAGCGCCTCGAGCTCGAATACGCCTACGCCGTTCGCCACGCGACCGCGCTCTGTCTCGTGATGATCGACATCGACCACTTCAAGAAGGTCAACGACGCCCACGGGCATCCCGGCGGCGACGTCGTCTTGAAGAGCGTCGCGCAGACGTTGGCCAAAGGCGTTCGCACCGAAGACGCGATCGCGCGGTTCGGCGGCGAGGAGTTCGCGGTCATCCTTCGAGGCATCGACGTGACGGGCGCCGTGGTGCTGGCCGATCGCCTGCGCGTCGCCGTCGCGAGTACACCCGTGACGTTTGAAGCGGCGACGATCTCGGTGACGATGAGCGGCGGCGTCTCGTCGCTCGAATGCTCGGGGAAGAGCCCCGACATGGCGAGCCTGGTGAGCATCGCCGACACGCGGCTTTACAAGGCGAAGCAGGCCGGTCGCAACCGCATCATGGGGCCGAGCTGAGACCCAGCGCCGCGCGCTGCTTGGCGACGGCGTTGGCCGGCGCACCGAGCTGCTCCGCGCGGATCACGGCCCGCCCCGCATCGTCCTTTCGACCGAGCTTCGCGAGCGCCCACGCGCGACCGAGCTCGGCGGGCGCGTAGGTGGGTCGCCTGACGAGAATCGCGTCGTAGGCCGCGAGCGCCTTCGCCCCGTCGCCGCGCAGTACCGCGACGGTCGCGAGGCCCAGGAAGCTCGACGCGTCCTTCGGATCGGCGCGCGTCCCCTGCGTGTAAGCCTCTTCGGCGCCGTCGAGATCCTGGAGATGCACCTTCACGAGACCGAGAGCGTGGAACGTCTCGGCATCGTGCGCGCCGCGACGGACGGCCTCCTCGAGCCGAGGGCGCGCTTCCTCCGTCTCGCCCCACCGCGCGCACCGCATCCCCCCTTCGCGGGGACCTTTCGGCGACGACGGCGCGACCTCGGCGGCGCGATCGTACGCGCCGAGAGCCTCTTCGAATTTGTGCGCGAGCTCGAACGCGTGCCCCAGCTCGAGGAACGGCTCGGGGTCACCTTCACCCATCCGCTTCGTGAGCTCGGCCACCTCGGCCTCCGCACCTGCGAGGTCGCCGCTCGCCGCGAGGACGCGCACCAAAAGCTTCCGCGCGTCGAGGTCGTCGGGCGAGGTCACGAGGTGCGCACGCAAGGTCGCCGTCGCCTCGGCGTCGCGGTGCTGCCGCATGTACGAGAGAGCGCGCTCGATCGGTGTCGGCTTGGCGCACGCGCCGAGTGGGACGGCCGCGGCGGCCGCGATCAGAGCGAAAGCGGCTGCTCCCGCCCGCATCGAAAGGCCATTTGCTCGCTTTCGGTTCAAATCTGCTCGGGGCGACGCTACATCGCCTTCGAGCCTTCGCGAAGCGCGGAGGCCGTCTCACCTTCTCCGATGGAGCGCCGCGCCCATGGCAACCGCGAAAGATTCTGCAACCGTCTCCGAAATTCACGTCGTCGGCGTCCTCGGCGCTGGCCAAATGGGCGGTGGCATCGCGCAGGTCGCCGCAACGGCGGGCTACGCCGTGCGCCTCGCGGATGCGTCTCTCGAGCTCGCCGAAAAAGGGAAGCAGCGCATCGTCGCGCAGCTCACGAAGCAGGTCGAAAAAGGGAAGCTCGCGGCCGACGTGAAGGATGCGATCGCCGAGCGGATCGTCGCGATCGCGGACATCTTAGGCTTCGCCGACTGCGACCTCGTCATCGAGGCCGCCACCGAGAACGTCGAGCTGAAGATGAAGCTCTTTCGCCAGATCGACGAGGCGCTCAAGCCCGGCGCGTACCTCGCGACCAACACCTCGTCGATCTCGATCACCAAGCTCGCCGCCGCCACGTCGCGCCCCGAGCGCGTCATCGGAATGCACTTCATGAACCCGCCGCCGGTGATGAAGCTCGTCGAAATCGTCCGCGCCGTTCAGACGACAGACGCGACCTTCGCGCTCATCAAGTCGGTCTCCGAGAAAATGGGGAAGACCGTGACCTCGAGCAAAGACGCGCCGGGCTTTCTCGTGAACCGAATGCTCATCCCGTTTCTCAACGAGGCGTGCTTCGCGTTGCAAGAGGGCGTGGGTACGCCCGAGGACATCGACACCGGCGCGAAGCTCGGGTTGAACCACCCGATGGGGCCGTTGGAGCTCGCCGATCTCATCGGCCTCGACACGGTGCTCGCCATCTCCGACGTGCTTCATCGCGATCTCGGCGACAGCAAGTACCGCGCGCCGACCTTGCTGCGAAACCTCGTCGCCGCCGGGTGGAACGGCCGCAAGGCGGGCCGCGGATTCTACGTTTACGACGCGAAAGGGCAGAAGGTGGCGTCATGAGCAGCCAAGCGACCGCGTACGAGACCGTTCTCGTCGAGCGCGATGGCCACGTGGCGACCGTCACATTGAACCGCCCCGACAAGCTCAACGCGCTGAACCTCACGCTCGTGACCGAGCTTGGCAAAGCGTTCGCCGAGCTCGAGGCAAGCGGCGATGTCCGCGTGGCGATCCTCACCGGCGCGGGCGAAAAAGCCTTCGCGGCGGGTGCCGACATCGCGGCGATGAGCGAGATGTCGACGGCGCAGGCCAAGTCCTTCGCCGACCTCGGTCACCGGGTCGGCGCGCAAATGGAAGGGGCGAGCTTCCCCATCATCGCGGCGGTCAACGGCTTCGCCCTCGGCGGCGGATGCGAGATCGCCCTCGCGTGCGACTTCATTTACGCGAGCGACAAGGCGAAATTCGGCCAGCCCGAAGTGAACCTCGGCGTCATCCCGGGCTTCGGCGGGACACAACGGCTCGCTCGTCGTGTCGGCATCGGCCGCGCGCGCGAGCTTTGCTTCACGGGCGATGTGATCGGCGCCGACGAAGCGGTGCGAATCGGTCTCGCGAACGCCGTGGTTGCGCATGCGGAGCTTCTCTCGAAGGCGCGCGACGTCGCGAAGAAGATCGCGTCGAAGGGGCC
Source organism: Myxococcales bacterium (assembly GCA_025354825.1). Classification (GTDB taxonomy): domain Bacteria; phylum Myxococcota_A; class Polyangia; order Polyangiales; family Polyangiaceae; genus JANXMC01. Next base: position 900 of record JANXMC010000530.1, on the reverse strand, counting down.
CGTCGCGATCGCGCAGTGCAAGCGCGTGCTCGTGCGCGGCGCCGACGTGCCGCTCGCAACGGCCAACGAGCTCGAGGCGCAGGCCTTTGGCGCGCTCTTCGGCACGCGGGATCAGCGCGAAGGGATGAAGGCGTTCCTCGAAAAACGCCCGGCGGCCTTCGAAGGGAAATGACGGTTCAAAAGCTCTTGTAGCTCGCGACGATCGTCCCGAAGAGGGCACTCAGAAACGCCAGCGCGCTCGCACAGACGAACGCGCGCTGGCTCGCCGTTCGAAGGAGCGCGGTGACCTTCGCCAGCTCCGTGCTCGCGCCCTTCGAAGCGCGAACGCTCCCGATGTATGCGAGCGCGCCGGCCCACGCGAGCAAGAGCGCCCCGAAGGCGAGGTGCTCCTTGCGTTCGAAGAGCCAACCGAGGTCGGGCTCGGTCTCGAAGATCGCGCGCTTCACGCGCTGCCGGTACATCGGGTAGAGCCCCACGCCCATCGCCGCCGTCGCCGTGACGAACGCCGTCGCGAGCCCCACGGCCCACGTCGCGCGCCGCATCCCCGTGCCCCGCAGAACCACCGCGGGGTGCACGAGGGTCGCGACCGCGAGCCAGCCGACGTGGCCGTGAACGTGCTCGAGCGCGCGCGCGAAATCGAAGGTCATCGCGCGCGCACGGTACCGCGAGGGGCGTCGCGAATGCGCTCAGTTCGCGGGAAAAGTCACGTCGTTGAGGCGCGTGATGTTCGCCCCCGCGGGGTAGCCGTAGCTCACCCAACGCGTGAAGCGCGGATCCGATTCAGGCTCCTCCGGAGCGTACGTGCGCGGATTTCCCCACCCCCAAACTGTGAGACCGATGCGCGGGACGGCGCTCGTCGGCGCGCCGGGCAGCGTCGCTTCGACGCGATGGACGCCGTTG
>JANXMC010000514.1 GCA_025354825.1 Myxococcales bacterium | reverse complement strand
GCAGCGAACGGCCTCGAGCTCCCAGCGCAGACCGGACCGCCCAGCCTGGGCCTGACCAGGCGGACGCCGGGCCGCCTGTGCGGTCCGGCGTCGACGAAGGCGCGATCGACCCCGCTGTCGCGCCGTGCGACGACTTTTACGCGTTCTCGTGTGGCGCTTGGGAGAGGGGATTCGAGATTCCCGACGACGAGGGCATCTGGTACCGATCGTTTCACGGGCTTCGCGCCAAGAACGAAGACGTGCTTCGTGCGCTTCTCGAAGAGCTTGCGAGCGGGAAGAGCTTCGACGAGCCCTACGCGAAGAAGCTCGGTGACTTCTACGCCGGGTGCATGGATGAGGGCGGCATCGAGAGGGCGGGGGCGCACCCTATCGAACCGATTCTGAAGGCTCTCGGGGCCGTCAAGGACCGCCGCGCCCTGGCGATTGCCTTTGCGCAACTGCTGAAGCTCGGGGTGAGCGCCCCACTTTCCTTTGCGTCAGCGCAAGATTTCGGAGACGCAACGCGGGTCATCGGGCAGCTCGACCCGGCCGGGCTCGGCCTCCCCGAGCGCGACTACTACGTGTCGTCAGATGCCACGAAGCGTGAGCTTCGCCGAAAGTACGAAGCGCACATCGCGAGTATGTTCGTTCTCGTCGGCGCGAGTGCGCGTAGCGCGAAGGAAAGCGCCGCAGTTGCGCTCAGGGTCGAGCTTGCGCTCGCGCGCGCCTCGATGCGACAGGAGGACACGCGCGATCCGAAGAGCGTCTACCACCGTCTGAATCGCGATGGGATCGAGCGACTCGCGCCAGAAATACCGTGGTCGGACTACTTCGCAGAGCTGGGCGCGTCGGAGGTCGCCGACGTCAACGTCTCGCAACCGGCCTTCGTCGGCACTGTAGGGCGACTCGTCGCGTCGTTGCCTATCGCGGATTGGAAGACCTACTTGACGTGGCACGTGCTGCGGACCTTCGCGCCGCGGCTCTCTTCGCGATTCGTGGACGAATCGTTTCGCATGCAAGCCCTCCTCACGGGGACCGCGAAACTCCCGGCGCGGTCCCTTCGGTGCGTCCGCGCTACGGACGAATCGCTCGGCGAGGCGCTTGGTCGCGCCTTCGTCAAGAGAACGATGGGCTCACAAGGCAAGACTCGCGTCGCCGACGTCCTTTCGAGCATCGAGGGCGCCATGAGCGCCACTCTGAACCGCGTCCCTTGGATGGACGGGCCGACCCGCACCCACGCTCGAGAAAAGCTGATCCACGTCGCGAACATGGTCGCGTATCCGAACACGTGGCGGACCTACGACGACGTTACGATTGACCGCGGAACGTACGCCGGAAACGTCCAGCGCGCGGGCGCAATCGAGCTCGCGCGACAGCTCGCGCAGATCGGTCGGCCGCTCGACCGGACGGAATGGCTAATGACGCCCGCCTCCGTAAATGCGTATTACCAGCCTACCATGAATCAGATGGTATTTCCGGCAGGCATTCTTCAACCTCCGTTCTTCGCGAGCGAGCGATCCGCCGCGGTGAATTTTGGCGCCCTGGGCATGGTCATGGGCCACGAGCTGACCCATGGGTTTGACGCGTCGGGAAGGCAGTTCGATCGCTACGGCAACCTGCGCGACTGGTGGTCTGAGAGTGCGAGCGATGAGTTCGAACAGCGAGCTGCCAGCGTGGAGCAACAGTATTCGCGTTATGAGATCGGCGATCTTAGGATCAACGGGAAGCTCACACTCGACGAAAATATCGCGGATCTCGGCGGGCTCAACCTCGCCTACGCTGCGTTCAAGGCGGCCGCCGGATCCGCGCGCGGACCCGGCGGCGCGAGCCGCGCATACGCGGCTGTCGACGGCGCAGGTTGGTCACCGGACCAGCAGTTCTTTCTCGGCTTCGCGCAGAGCTGGTGCGCGAAAGCTCGCGACGAATCGCTGCGGCTCGCTGTGGCGACCGACACCCACTCGCCGGCCCGCTTTCGGGTGAACGGGCCACTGTCGAACTCCCGGGAATTTGCCGCTGCCTTCGCGTGCGCCCCCGGCCGCACGATGGTGCGCCCGGACGCCGCGCGCTGTGAGGTCTGGTGAAGATGCTCGTGCGCCCTTACGCGTGCCTCTCACAATGGCGGCACGCGGGCTCACCGATTCCCACTTATGGGACGAGCGGTCCCAGGATCGAACACTTCACGGCGAACAACCCCGCCTTCTTCGCTCGATTCGAGCCCGAATTGCATCACCTGAACCGGCATGAATCTTCCTTATCCACCCGCTGTGGACATACCGCGTAAACGTATTGGCAACGCCCGCCGCGCCATTCTACCAATCGCAATCGTCGCAGCGCTCTTCGGCGTCTACGCCACTGTCTGGCGGTCGTCGGGCTCCGCCGCCGCGGCGGTCGAGCGCACGTCCGTGCTCACGGCGCGCGTGCGTCGGGGCGAGCTCGTGCGGCAGGTTCCGGTCCAGGGGACGCTGGTTCCCGAGCACGTTCAGTGGCTGAGCGCGGTGTCGGCGGCGCGCGTCGCCCACATCAATGTGCGACCCGGCGCGACCGTCGAGGCCGAGACCGTCGTCGTCACCCTAGAGAACGCGGATCTCGAGCTCGCCGCGCTCGAGGCCCAGAGCAAAGCTGCCAATGCCGAATCATTGATGATTCAGCTGGACGTGCAGACGAGCGCCGCCAAGAACCAGCAGGAGTCGATCCTCGCCGGCGTCCGGGCCGAATCGCGCGAAGCCGAGCGACATGCCAAGGCCGCTCTCCGGCTTGCACCCGAGGGCCTCGTGAGCGACCTCGAACGCCGCGACGCGGAGGGGCGATTGCAGGGGACGCTCGAACGCGTTGATGCCGAGCAGGCGCGGCGAAACGGCCTCGCGAGCGGACACCAGCGTCAGCTCGTCGCGCAGCGGGCGGAGGTCGCGCGGCTCCGTGAGATCGCAAGCTTTCGGCGGCGTCAGCTTGCAGCGCTGGAGGTGAGAGCGGGCATCAGCGGTGTCGTTCAAGACATTCCTCTAGAAAATGGGCAATGGGTCGCGATCGGGACCGTGCTCGCGAAGGTCGCTGAGCCGAGTCGCCTCAAGGCGGAGGTAAAGGTCGCTGAGGGGAACGCGCGTGAGGTCCATAAGGGGCTCGTCGTGCGCTTCGCGGGACCGTCGGGGGCTTTTCGCGGGCACGTCGAACGCGTCGACCCGGCCGTGGTCGCGGGCAGCGTCCGCCTCGAGGTGACGTTGGACGACGCGCTTCCGAAGGGCGCGCGAGCCGATCAGACCGTCACCGGCTATGTCGAGATCGACAAGATCAGCGACGCCGTTTTCGTTGAGCGCCCCGCCGGAGTGCAGGAAGGGGCGAGCGCGGGGGTATTCCGCTTGGGGCCGGATGGGTCCCACGCGGAGCGCGTTAATGCCCGGTTCGGGCGCGGCTCGACCCGAGAAATCGAGGTCGTCGGCGACCTCGCTGAAGGCGACACGATCATCGTCTCGGACACGTCGGCGTGGGACACCTCGAGCCGCATTCGGCTTAAATAGTGAGATTATAAATGACGCAAGTAGAGCAAACGATTTCGCCTTCATCGCCACTCATCCAACTCAAGGGTGTGAAGAAGGCCTTCTTTACCGAAGAGCTCGAGACGCATGCGCTGTCGGACATTCACCTCGAGATTGCTAAGGGCGAGTATGTCGCGATCGAAGGGCCCTCCGGCTCGGGAAAGACGACGCTCCTCTCGATTCTCGGCCTCCTCGACACACCCTCGTCGGGCGCCTATCGCCTGCACGACCGCGAGGTGGGAAGCCTCGACGCGCGCGAGCGGGCGCGAATACGGAATCGCGAAATAGGTTTCATCTTTCAGACCTTCAACCTGATTGGGGACCTCACCGTTTGGGAGAATGTCGAGCTGCCGCTCCTTTACCGGGGCCTGCCTACGGCCGAGCGGAAACGGCGCGTCGAGGCTGCGCTGGACCGCGTGAAGATGACTCATCGGAAGGGCCACATGCCGTTTCAGCTCTCGGGCGGGCAACAACAACGCATTGCCGTCGCAAGGGCCGTCGCGGGCGACCCACTTGTGCTCTTCGCTGACGAGCCGACCGGAAGCCTCGACTCGAAGAACGGCGACACGGTGATGGACCTGCTCGGGGAGCTGCACGCGTCCGGCGCGACCGTCTGCATCGTGACCCACAGCCAGGAATATGCTCGCCGCGCTGCGCGCACCATCCACATCTTCGACGGTCGCGTCGTCGGCGACGCCCTCGCAGCCTGAGAGGTCTCCTTCGCAATGCTTTCCCTCCTCGCGGATGTCCGCTTCACGCTTAGGCTCTTTCGCAGAGCCCCTGGCTTCTATGCGACCGTGCTCGCGGTTCTCGTGTGTGGCGTCGGCGCTACGACTGCCATGTTCAGCATCGCCGAGTCGCTGCTCTTGCGTCCGCTCCCGTTCCCCGAGCCGAAGGAGCTGACTGTCCTCGAGTCGACGGAGCCGGAGTCGCCGCACCCGCGGCGGCCGAGCGTCTCCGTGCCCGACTTTCTCGACTGGAAGGCCCAGGCAACCACATTCGCGCAGCTCGCGGCGGTGGACCACGAGGGCTTCAGCATGGCGTCGGCGGGGTCTACGCCCGAATCGCTTTCCGGGACTGGCGTCTCGGGCGATTTCTTCCCCATGCTGGGCATTCGGCCGGCGCTCGGCAGGCTCATCGGGGCCGATGACGATCGAGTCGGAGGGGCGCCGGTTGTCGTCGTCAGCGCGGCGCTCTGGCATCGTCGATTTGCCTCCGACCCTGCGCTCGTCGGACGCGCCGTCACGTTGAACGGGCGGCCCTTCACGGTCATCGGAGTCGCGGCGGAGGGGTTTGAGTTTTCGAGCGTGACCTCGAAGCGCGTCGACGTGTGGACGCCGCTCGCCGTCACCTATGCCGGCTACGCCTTGATGACCCCCGACGAGCGCGCGAACCGGTCGCTCGAGGTCATGGGGCGTCGACAGCACGGCGTCTCTCTCGAGAATGCCCAGAAGCAGCTCTCGGCCATTGCCCAGAACCTCGAAGGGGCGCACCCGGACACCAACTCGAAGGTCGGCGTGGCCGTCGCGGACATGCACGCGAGCATCGTCGAGTCGGCGCGATCGAGCGTGTTCGTTCTGCTGGGCGCGGTCGCCCTCGTCCTCGCGATCGTCTGCGCAAACATCGCAAACCTGCTCTTGGCGCGCGCTCAGTCTCGGCGCGGCGAAATGGCCATCCGCTCCGCACTGGGGGCGGCTCCGTCGCGGCTCGCGCTCCAGGTCGTGACCGAGACCGTCGTCATCTTTGCGCTCGGGTCCGTCGGCGGGGCTCTGCTGTCTACGGTGCTCGTCGATCTCTTCGCATCCGGCATCGACCACAACGTCACCGCGGCCATCACGATTCGCGTCGACCTCACGGCCCTCCTTGCGAGCCTCGCGATATGTCTTCTTTGCGGCGCCTTCGCGGGTCTGGTCCCGGCGCACGCCGTGACACGCGTCGAGCCTCACGAGATTCTGAAGGAAAATGCGGCGCGCTCCGGGGTGAGCCGAGGGCAGGCCTCGATGCGAAGCGTGCTCGTCGTCGCGCAGGTCGCCGTCGCGTTCGCCTTGCTCGTGGGGAGCGGTCTCGCGTTGAAGGCGTTTGCCGAAGTCGCGGCGACCCCGCCAGGTTTCAATCCGACGAACCTCGTCGAGGGGTTCGTCGACCTCGCGTCCGTAAAGTACGAGAAGGACGAGAAGGTGGTGACGTTTCTTCGCGACGTCCTGGCCAAGGTACGAGAGCAGCCAGGCGTCCAGGCGGCCTCGGCGAACAGCACGCTTCCGCTTGGCGGCGGCGAGGACGGCGGGCCCTTCGCGATCGAGGGGACGACGCCTTGGAGGGTGGGGGAGGGGCCCGTCCTCGGCCGTAACTCTATTTCACCTGACTACTTCAGGACGATGGAGCTCCCCATCCTGCGCGGACGAGAGTTTACCGAGTCGGACCGCGTGGGGGGGCGTCTGGTCGCGGTCATCAGCCACGCAACGGCGGAGCGGTTCTTCCACGGCGAAGATCCGATCGGGCGTCGCATCGACTGGGTCGAGGGGCAGAAGGCGAGAAGCTGGCGCGAGATTGTCGGCGTGGTGGGGGACGTGCGTCACGGCGGACTCGACATCGCGGTCACGCCGGAGGCCTACATACCCGTCGCGCAGAATCCAAATCGCTCGATGAGCCTCGTTGTGCGTACGGCAAATCCTGATGCGCTGGTGGAGTCATTGCCGCGCATCGTCCAAGCGGTCGACCCAGATCAAGGCGTCTGGCGACGTCAACGGATGACCGACGTCGTCGCCCGTTCCCTCGGCGCGCAGCGCCACGTGGCTTCGCTGCTCGGTGCCTTCGCGGTCGCCGCGCTCGTCCTGTCGACGCTCGGCGTCTTCGGTCTTGTGTCTTATGCCACAGCGCAGCGGACGCGCGAAATCGGCATTCGTCTTGCGATCGGCGCGATGCCCGAGGCCGTTATATTGCTCGTGATGAAGAGTGGCCTTCGGCTGCTCGGCGTCGGGCTCCTGCTCGGGCTCCCTGCGGCGCTCATTGTCGCGCGCATCGTCGCGAGCCACGTTCCCCGAGTGAGCGCCTTCGACCCCGTCGTCTACACGGCGATCACCGTCCTTCTCAGCGTCGCGAGCGTCGCGGCCTGTCTCGCGCCTGCCCTGCGCGCGGTGCGAACGCCCCCTGCGAGCGCAGTCCGGTGCGACTGAGCCAACGCCGCCCAGAACTTGCGCCGTCCGGCGGAGTTCGCGCACGGCCGCCCGCCGCAGACAATATGGTGAGTCATGGCGCGACCCAGGCCCCCCCGAGCTCTCATCGCAGACGACCAACCCGATGTGCTTGCCGCGCTCCGGATGCTCCTCACGGGCGCGGGCATCGGCTTCGCTCAGGCGTCGTCGCCGGCCGGCGTCGAAGCGCTGGTCGCGGCGGAGGAGCTCGACGTAGCGCTACTCGACATGAACTACGCGCGAGACACGACGTCGGGACGCGAGGGGCACGACCTCATCACGCGCGTACGCGCCATCGATCCGCAGCTACCCATCATCGTGATGACCGCTTGGGGAGGGGTCGCGGGCGCCGTGGAGGCGATGAAGCGCGGGGCCCGGGACTATATCGAAAAGCCCTGGCAGAACGACCGCCTTCTGTCGACGCTTCGTGCGCAAATCGAGCTGCGCGGCGCCGTGCGCCTGACCGAGCGAATGCAGGAGCAAACTACACGCGAGCACGACCGCGCGCGTCCGCCGCTCATCACCGGGTCGTCCGAGATGGCGAGCGTGAAGCGGCTGATCGACCGCATCGCGGGGGCCGACGTGAACGTGCTCGTCACGGGCGAGCATGGGACGGGGAAGGACGTCGTCGCGCGGTGGATACACGCGGAGTCGGGCCGTGCGAGGCGCTCGTTCGTGCCCGTCAATGCTGGCGGCCTAGCCGACGGCGTGTTCGAGAGCGAGCTCTTTGGGCATGTGAAGGGGGCATTCACCGACGCGAAGGCCGACCGAATCGGCTGCTTCGAGCTGGCGGACGGCGGGACGCTCTTCCTGGACGAAGTCGGGACGATGCCCGTCGCCCACCAAGCGAAGATCTTGAGTGTCCTCCAGAGTGGAGAGCTTCACCCCGTCGGATCGTCGCGAACGCGCCACGTCGATGTCAGGGTGATCTCCGCTACGAATATCGATATTGCGCGCGAGGTCACGCGCGGTGCATTTCGCGAGGACCTGCTCTATCGGCTCAACACCGTCGAGGTTCACTTGCCGCCTCTCCGGGAGCGGCGGGACGACATCCAGCCGCTCGCGATTCACTTCCTGAGCAAGAAGGCGGAGCGCTACGGAAAAACGTTGAGCGGCTTCGCGGGGGATGCCATTGCGGCGCTCATGGCCCACCCGTGGCCGGGGAACGTGCGCGAGCTCGAGCACGTCGTCGAGCGCGCTGTCGTGATGGCGGAGCGCGCCGATATCCAAATATCGGACCTGAGCCTTCGCGCGCCCGCGGACGCGGCGTTGCAGCCGCTCGAGCGGATGACGCTGGCGGACGCGGAAGCCCACTTGATTCGGGGCGCTTTGACGCGCGCCGAGGGCAATGTGATCACAGCTGCCGACGCGCTCGGCCTCTCCCGAAGCGCGCTCTACCGAAGGCTCCAGGCGCTCGGAATCAAGGTCGCGCCTTGACGAAGGCGGGCCGGCCGCCGTCGCCTCGCGTAGGCGGTGACGCGCGCGACGCCTCCGCCCGCCAGCACCGCGCTTTCGCGCTCGTTCGCGGTGCGCATCTGGTCCGTGCGACGGCATCGGCGGCGCCCGTCTGGCTCGTCGTCGGGTGGCTGCTGCTACGGGACGGCCCCGTCGCTCATGCTCCGACGGCGGTCGCGATCGCGATCGCCATCACCGTGTCGCTGCTCATCGCTGCATTGGACCGGCGTAGGCTCTCCCGAAGGCTCGACACGATATCTTCGGTTCTCTCGTCTTACCGCGAGGGAGACTTTACGATTCGCCCGCGGCCATCCCGCGATCCCGCCCTCGCTGACGCATTCGCCGAACTGTCGGAGCTCGGCGACCTCTTGCGGAACAGCCGTCTCGGCGAAATCGAAGCCTGGGGGCTGCTCACGACGGTCATGGCCGAAGTCGACGTCGCGGTGCTCGCTTTCGACCAGACGGGGCGGGTGCGCCTCGCCAATCAAGCGGCGGCGAGTCTTCTTGGGCGACCCTCGGCTTCGGTCCTCGGCCATCCCGCGTCGGCGCTCGGGCTCTCCGATGTGCTCGAAGGCCCGGCGCCGCGCATTGTCTCCGACGCGACGTTCTCCGGCACGGGGCCGTGGGCGCTTCGGCGCGGGAGCTTCCGCCTCTCGGGGAAACCTCACGCCCTCGTCTTGCTGTCGGACGTCGGCAGTGAGCTGCGCGAGAACGAGCGCGAAGCGTGGCGTCGACTCATCCGCGTGATTGGCCACGAGATCAATAACTCCCTAACGCCGATTTCGTCTATCTCCCGGTCGCTCGCGGACGGGGTGGCGACGACCCCCCGCGCTGCCGAATGGGACGAGTCGCTCGCTGAAGGGCTCGCCGTCATCGCGCGGCGGGCCGAGTCGCTCGGGCGCTTCACGGCGTCCTATGCTGCCCTCGCACGTCTGCCTCCGCCGAGAAGCGAGAGCGTCGATGTCTCTGCGCTGGTCCGCCGTATTGCGGCCCTCGAGAAGCGCACGGTCATCGAAATTGCGTCCGGGCCCAGCCTCAGCGTCCACGGAGATGCCGATCAGCTGGAGCAGGCGCTTCTCAATCTTATGAAAAATGCGGTCGAAGCGTCGGCTCCGCTGGGTACAGCCGTGCGCGTGTCGTGGTCTCGAGCTGCCGGCTTCGCCGAAATCAGAATCGAGGACGATGGGCCCGGCGTCGGTGACACCGCGAATCTGTTCGTCCCGTTCTTCACCACCAAGACCGGTGGTTCTGGCATCGGCCTCGTCTTGTCGCAGCAGATCGTCGAAGCTCACCACGGTCACATCTCGCTTGCCTCGAGGGCGGAGGGTCGCGGCGCGGTCGCTCTCGTCCGCCTTCCGGTGGCTCGGGTCGAAGGGGTGCGTCGGCCGTGACCGTCCCGAGCCCCTCGTCGCTCCGCGCGACGATTCGCCCCTACGCTCGCGCCTACGCTGCTGGAGCTGCCGCGCTGATCGTCATGCAGCTCGGCATGAACCGCATCGACTGGTTGTCCATGGCGGCGATCGACGCCCTCTTTGGGCCGCAACCGCACGACTCTCACGCGCCCGTTATTGGCATCGTCGCGTTCGCGATACTCGCGTTCGTTGCGCGGATCGCGAGCCGCACTTTGATCTTCGATGCGGGCCGAGATGTCGAGTACGATCTCCGAGCTCGCCTGGTTCGTCGCCTCCACGAGCTGGGGGCGGCTTTCTATCGCACGATGAGCCCGGGCGAGATCATGAGTCGGGCATCGAGTGACCTTGCGCAGGTCCGCCTCTGTTGTGGCTTTGGAGTCCTGAATATCCTCAACGCCGCCTTCGCATTTGTGAGCGCCCTTCAAGTGATGGTGGGCATCTCGTGGCGCCTCACCCTCGCGTCGTTCGTGGCGCTCCCGCTCCTGATTCCCATCACGCGCGTCATGAGCCGGCGCGTCTTCCTTCGCACGCAGGCTAACCACCGTGCGATGGGCGGGTTCACCGCTGCGCTCCAGAGCCACCTGGCGGGCGCGCGCGTGGTGCGGAGCTTCTCCGTGGAAGCCGCCGAGGTTCGACGGATCGGTCGCGAGAACGATGCGTACCGCGACACGAGCGTGGCCCTCGCACGGACGCGCAGCTTTCTCAGCGCGATCATCGGCGTGCTGAACGCCGTCGGCCTGCTCGCGTTCTTCGGCTACGGCGGCGTGCTCGTCCTGCGGGGGCCCTCTGACGGCGGCATCTCCCAGGGGGCGTTTTTCGCATTCTGGCTTGCCCTCGGCCGAATGGCATTCCCCATGATCGCGCTCGGGTTTGTCATTTCGATCGTTCAGCGTGGTCGAGCAGGATTCGACCGGCTGCGTGAGATCTTCGACTCCGAGGTCGAAGTAGCGCGGGAGGTAATCGGGGGGGCGAGCGCCGTGGCGGCTGATCTGTCCGTTCGCAACTTGAGCTTCTCCTACGGCGGGCGCGAGGTCCTACGCCGCGTTTCGTTCGATGTGCCCGCAGGCGGAACGATCGCGATCGTCGGGAAGACTGGCTCGGGAAAGAGCACGCTCGCCTCGCTGCTGGGGCGGAGCCTGCCGACGCCGCGGGGGTCGGTGTTCCTCGGGCAGCGCGATATCTGCGATTTGCCGCTCCCGATTCTCCGCAGGACGGTCGGATACGCGCAGCAGGACCCGTTTCTTTTCTCGGATACCGTGTCGCGGAATATCGGGTTTGCGTTCGATGATCCTGAGTCCGCGGATGCTCAGAAGGCGATCATAGCCGCTGCGTGCGCCGCGCAAATTGACGCGGAAGTGCTCGCGCTCCCGAAGCGGTTCGACACCGTCGTGGGCGAGCGCGGCGTGCAGTTCTCGGGTGGACAGAAGCAGCGCGTAGCCCTCGCGCGCGCGCTCGCTCGACCCGTCCCTATCCTCGTGCTCGACGACCCGCTGTCCGCCGTTGACCCAAGAACCGAGCGGAGGATCCTCGATGCGATCGCGGGGCGAGGGCGCTCCGGCGCGCTCGTGCTCGTCACGCACCGCGTGGCGGCGGCGGCTCGGTGCGACGAGGTGCTTGTCGTCGACGGGGGTCGCGTCGTGGAGCGAGGCCGGCACGTGGACCTCGTGAGCGCGGGCGGTCTCTACAGCGCCTTCGCGCGCGAGCAGTCGGCCGCGGAGGAGCTCGAGCACCATCC